>CAYLNH010000379.1:0-5385 GCA_964384625.1 uncultured Lentisphaerales bacterium | reverse complement strand
ACACGAGACACGAAACACGAGACACGAAACACGAGACACGAGACACGAAACACGAGACACGAGCACCGCGCGCATCCGGTTACTGTTTCGCGGAGTTATCGACGCGCTCCTGCCTGCAGCACAAGGCTGGCGGAGTTTTCAACTATTGCACTGAGTAATCATGATACATACACTCACCGCAGGAGGATGCGGAGTATGATCATCCAGGAAGCAAAAAGACGTTTCACATTGATCGAACTGCTCGTGGTCGTATCGATCATCGCCATCCTTGCCGCCCTCCTGCTGCCGGTGCTGTCCCGCACCCGTGCCAAAGCCCAGGACATCACCTGTCTGGCCAACCACAAGCAGCTTTCCATGGGTATAAATGTCTACGCCGATGACTTCGGGGGCTGGCTGCCGCCGGAGGGCGACTTCAACTTCATCATGAAGACCGGCGGCGAGCCGCGCGGCTTCGGCTACTTGTTCACCGGTGGCGCAATGAGCAACGCCGACACAATCCTACTCGTCGATCCGACCTACAAGAACGCCATTGCACCGGCGGCCGGGAATGACGCCTCGTTCAACGGCTACATCCGGGATGTTGGTCAGCACGGTCACGGCTACAACGAGCTTGCCGCAACCTATCGTTTTCCACCGATCAACTATGTCGGCGGCTGTTGGCCGCCGCCAGCAAGTTGGGGCACGCCGAATGTTCCAGGCGCCTGCGGCGGCTGGCAGTGTTCCAACACCGATGGCGTGACGGAGTCTATCCGCATCTCCGACGACTATGCGATTGAGACGCAGCCCATCCGTTCCGCCTGCATGTGGAATCCCGGCGCCACGCGCTATTCCTATCCCGACGGCACCGACTGGATCAACCTGTGGACTCACCGGTTGGACGGCGTCAACATGAGCTTCACCGACGGCAGTGCCAGATGGATTGACGGCGACCTGCTGTACAACTACGAAACTTGGGCAGCCCACCATTGGCGCAGCGGCCTCTGGCGCTACGGGCAAACCTACCTGGCACAATGAGCCGGCCTCTGGCGCGGAATACACGAAACACGAAGATTGGTCCCGCAGCTTACGGTATCGACAGACCTCAACGGGGACCGACGGGTTTCGAAGGATATCGAGAAACAAGCGACGTGGAAAGAGCACAATGGTGAGATCAAGGACAGGCAGGCACTGCAAGCAATCGACTCCAGTCGTTCTTCTCCTCCTCCTGCTCGCCCTGCCCCTGCACGCCGGCGAATACCCGCGGCTGTCGCGGTCCCTCTTCTGGCAGCCGTATACGTTCGACGGCAAGACCATTGCACTCTTCCATCTCGACGAAAAGGGTAAAGACAAAGACCGCGCCGGCGACATCAGCGACGAACTCGACCTGGACGACGATATCAACCTGGAACCGACGACCACGGACGGGCGCTCGTCGACAAACGCCAACAAGGTCGGACAGGCCGCAGCGCTCTCCGGGCCCTGTGAACTTGTGGCCGACGGTCGACTCGACGGCGGCATTCGACTTAAGGGCGGCAGCAGCCGCCTGGTCATTACCAGCGGCGAAGCCTTCGGCAACCGCACCGTTGAACTCTGGGTCAAACTCGATTCCCTGCCGAAGGACAACGCCACGCTGGTCTATATGTTCCAGAAGGGACGACTGCCGCGCGGCGATCGCATTCCTCATCCCGTAACGCTGCAGGCAACGCCGCAGGGCAAGCTGCAACTCCGGTGGAACGGAAACGCTCTGGCCCCGACGAAGGAGGTCCTGAATCCGAAAGCCTGGACGCATATCGCACTCGCCTACAGCCGCAGTTGGCCGGATGAAAGCTGCGTCTACATCTATGCCAACGGCCACCGCATCTGGAAACACAAAGCCAAAGACAGCATCAACTTTGCCTGCGCCCTCAACTGCTTTCTCGTCGGCAACGATCCGAGCGGCAAGACGGGATTCCACGGCTGGGTTGACGAAATCCGGTTCTCCCGTGCGGTACGCAGCTTCTACGCCTACGACCTCGACTGGGCGCCGGCGAAGAAAAAGGCGCCCCGCCAAGCGCACCTCTTCCGGGGCGACAATGACCTCCTGTTTCATCTGCAGTTCAATGACAACTTGAAACCCGCCGTGTCCGCCCCGGACACAAAATCGCCCAAGGACAAGATCACTAGCGAAGACCGTGATCTGAACCCCGACAAAAGCGCCCGGCTCTTTCCAAAGGGCGTCGAAGGCTCCGGACTGATGCTGGGCGACGGCGGGTTGCGTCCACTCTACAGCGGCAAAGGAAACCTGCTGCCGCCGCAAGGGACCATCGCCTTCTGGATGCAGCCCGTGAACTGGGATAACTTCACCCGCGACAACAAGTACGACCAGACCAACCCCACCACCTTCGGCCTGTTCCAGTTCGACTGCACCACGGTGAAAGGTTCGAACGAGGCGATCTACCGCAAAGTCGGTCCGCTGTTCCAGTTCACCGTCAACATGCACATGCCCGAAGCCGTGGACAACCCCGTCCAACTGTGTCCCGGGCGTTGGCGACATATTGCGATGACCTGGGAAGGCGGCAAATTCACGTACTACGTCGACGGCAGAAAACGCCACCCGGGCGGGGCTTTCCACGCCGCCATCGAAATCCGGACCGCCGGCGACCCCTACCCTTACAAGAAGGCCAATCCGAAATGGTGGACCGAATCGAAACCGGTCAATATCCGTTTCCGGGAGAACCGCTATTGGGAACAGCGCGGCACCCCAATGCCCCGCACGGTAATCGACGACTACCGCATCTATCGACGGCCGTTGGCGCCAAGCGAGATCGCGAACCTCGCAGCCCTGCTGGATCCAAGGCAGGAGACCAGAGAACTCCCCGTTGCCGACATGTTCGTGCACTACAACGGCGTCAGCGGCAAAGTCAAAACCAAACTGCTGCCGCTGCTCAAGAACTATCAGGACTTGACGTCCGCCACGGTCACGGTGACGGAGAAGACGTCCGGCAAAGTCATCGGCTCGCAGTCCGGGGATTTCGACAAACAAAAACGGCCGCTGGCAATACTGGTTACAACACCGCCCATGACGTTCACCACCTATGTTGTCACAGCCGCCCTGAAAGCCGGCGACAAGGTGATGGGCTCCGTAAAGCAGCAATTCACCCGGACCGCGCCGCCGTGGTGGAAGTCGCAGGCCGGGATCTCCGACAAAGTCATGCCCGAATGGACGCCGATGGCTGTGAAAGACAAAGTCGTCTCTCTCTGGGGGCGTAAGATCCACTTCGCCGACAATGGCCTGCCCGCGAAAGTCATCTCCGCCGGTGAGGACATCCTGGCCAAGCCGATCCAGCTTCAGGTCTTCCAGGACGGCAAACCGGTCCAACCCAAGTGGCAGCCGCTGGAAGTGAAGGCCGCGAAGGAGGTCCGTGTCGACCTGAAGGCACAGGGATCCACGAATGAATTCCGCCTGCATATCGACAGCTGCACCGAGTTCGACGGCATGATGTGGTACACGGTGACACTGGACCCCATGCACGGCGCGACTCCCAAGTTGACCGGCCTGGAGGTCGTCATCCCGTACACAGCCGCCAACGCGCAGCTCATCCATCGATGGTCCGGCAATCGCGAGTTTCGCGATCCAAAGGCGGTCTACATCGGCAAGCTGGGCGACGGCAAGGGCACCGTATTCGAAAGTACGGACAAGAACATCCGACGAGCCCCGCATCTGCGCGGCAGTTTCATCCCATACGTGATGCTGACCGGGATGCAGCGGGGCATGGCCTGGTTCGCCGAGAACGACAAAGGCTGGACCAAGAGCATGGAGGAACCAGCGGTAACCATCGCGCGGGACCAGGGCAACGTCTATTTGGTCCTGCACGTGATCACGGCGCCCACGGTGCTCGCCGCCCCACTGACGTTCGCGTTCGGCCTCCACCCGATTCCAGTTAAACCAATTAACAAGTTGTGGCGCCGGAGCCCGGTATATACCAATACCTTTCCGGATACGTTTTCCGGGAATAATCTGAAAGGCCGCAAAGGGCCGTCCACCTTCAACACCTATATCGAGGACGACTGGGAATCCGTCAACCGCCGCATTAACGGCGAGGGCAAGACCAAGGGCGCTGCCGGTTTGAAGGGGCTGTACGCCCGGGATCAAGCGCGGCTGAAGAAGAAGTACGGCCGCGATCCGCTGCCGATCGAGGAAACCGTTCCCGGACTGTACTGGGACATGCAGTGGACTGGTCGGCATCCGGAGCATACCCGCGAGTGGACCGAAACCTGGGGACTGGGCCACGGCGACCTGCAGCACTACGATCGGGCCTTCGTCGATTACTGCGCCTGGGCCTGGGAGCAGTGGCTGACCAAGACCAACAAGTTTGTCCGGGGTATCTACTTTGATGACTGCTGGGGTACGCCGCAGTTCAAAGTGCCGGGGCCGGCTGCCTACAAACTTCCTGACGGACATGTTCAACCCGGCTTCCAATTCCGCGGCTATCGCGAACGGATGAAACGGACCCGGCAGATCTTCTATGACCACGGCGTCGCCCCGCACATCACCGCGCACACAACGCACACGCTCCTGATCCCCTATCACTCGTTCTTTGACCTGATCCTCGACGGCGAGGACCACTACGGCAATCCCGCCAGCCAAGCGGACTTCATTGACAAGTGGTCGTTGGCGCGAATGCAGTTCATGCACAACGCCAAGTGGGGTTTGGTCACGACCTGGCTGGGCTGGCACGGCAACTCGCTGAAGAAGGACAAGTGGCCGACCTGGACGTTCAAGCAGGAGCGCGCCTACCGCGCCATGATCAACCTGCACGACATCATCCCCAATCTCGTCCCGGCCGAAGCCGAAGTGGTGCAGATCCCGTACTGGGACAACCAGGGCCTCGCCAGGCATGAGCACGAGGGCCTGCTGGTCGGCGGCTGGAAGTACAAGAAGACCTGTCGCGTGATGCTGCTGAACACCACCAGAAAACGGCTGGAAGCCAAGGTGGTCCTGGACCCGAAGGTCATGGGACTGAGCACGCCGAAGATCAAACACATCGACCCGACGCTGCTCACCTATTTCGACAACGACGTCACCCAGCTGAAGAAGCCCAAGGGGCCGACGCCGGACCTGTCACTCGGCGCCGACGATGACGACGAACTCGGTCTCGAAGAAAAACCGGAAGACATCCCGATCGCCGAACGCAAAGCCAAAGACCCCGACGGCAAGTTCACTTGGGAAGGCACCACCCTGACCTGCCCCATCCGCCCGCATGACTATCGATTCTTCGAGTTCCTCGAGTGACTGGGAACGCCGGCATCTCTGCCGGCTCCGAGAATGTAAGAGCGGCGCCATGTGCCTTGTGCACCCCGCAACTGCGTGGGCCGCGATTCCGCCGCGAAGCGGCTCCGGACACCGTAGCACAGGCATCTTGCCTG
>CAYLNH010000378.1:0-5398 GCA_964384625.1 uncultured Lentisphaerales bacterium | reverse complement strand
GCAAGCCCCGTGGAGCCGGGAACGTCTCAAAACGTGGTTTGTCGAGCACTTACGGCGGGCAAGGGGGACTCCCCGGCGTCGCTCTTCGAGCTATGCCCCGCGCGAAACGATCCCCCCCGGCTGAGCCTGGGACTTCTTTGCGGAGTGCGGGTGCAGCTATGCCGGGCAGGCGGGCATTTGACGGCCGCGGGGCTTTTCGTTAGATTGACGGCATGCGAACTCCTACTGCTCTGCTGCTGGTGCTGCTCGCGGCGACCGTCTGTCGCGGCGGCTATAAGCAGGACCTGGCGGACAACCGCCGGATCCACGCGGTGCCGCGAACCGGCGCCGTGAAGATCGACGGCGATCTGACCGACTGGGATCGGTCCGGCGGCATCCTGATGTGCCAGAACGTCAACCAGCTGCTCGACCGGAATTCGGCGTGGATCTATATGATGTACGACAAGCAGGCGCTGTATGTCGCCGTCAAGGTTCGCGACGACACGCCGATGCTCAACGGCTTCGACCCGCGCTTCGAACAGCTGATCTGTCATCGGGGCGATTCGTTCTTCCTCCGCTTTCGCGACTGGGACTCGCCGAATTTCTTCACCTACTGGTGGAGCGCCAAAAAACGGCCGGCCGCGGTCAAGGCGATGGGCGTGCCGTATCACAAACAGAAGAAGTACTCCAACCCGCTGGCGGCCGGCCTGAAACTGGCGGTCACGAAATGGGAGAACGGCCGCGGCTACACGCAGGAGATGCGAATCCCGTGGCCGGTCATCGTCGGCGACGGCGACCCGCCGCAGGCGGGCGCCGAGGTCCTCGGGCTGGTCGGCGTTTACTGGAGCGGCAAGAACCCGCGGGACCATTTTTCGTATAACCGTTTTGATCTGATCGCCGACGGCTTTAAGCGTCCGACGGCGGTGTACTGGCTGCCGGGGCCGCAGGCCTGGGGCAAGATCGTCCTGAGCCGCAAGGGCAATCTGGACCTGCCGCCGCCGCCGTGGCTGCAGAAGGCGGAGCAGACCGCCGCGGATACCGGCCCGCGGGGCACGATCCCCGTCCGCCTGCAGGTCCCGCGCGATGCCGCGCGGTTCACGGTTGTCGTCGAGGATGCCGACGGCAACCGCATCCGCAATCTCGCGGGCGATTTCAATCCGGAGGCGTTCGCCGTGGCGCAGACCGCCGAGACGCGAACCGTGCAGGTACTGTGGGACGGCCTGGACGACTGGGGCAAACTCGTGGAGCCCGGCACCTACCGGGTCCGCGGGCTGACGCATACCGGGCTCGACGCCGTCTACGAAATGAGCTTCTACAACCCGGGCACGCCGCCGTGGAAGACGGCCGACGGCACCGGCGGCTGGGGCGCCGACCACAGCCCGCCGCAGCACGTGGCGCGCGCCGGCAAGGTGATGATCGTCGCCGCGCACACCGCTGAAGGCGGCAGCGGCATCATCGGCATCGGCGCCGACGGCAAACGCCTCTGGGGCGAGAAACGCGGGGCCACGGTGTTGGCGGCGGACGACGAGTTCGTCTATTTCATCATGAACCACTGGGGCGAACGCGGGCTCTGCCGGCTGTCGGCCCGCGACGGCTCGTTCGCCCCGATCAAGTACAAGGGCAAGCTTCGCTTTCCGGTCGAACTCAAGGAGATCTTCGGCGAGCCGAAACCGGCGCCGGCAACTGCGATGGCCGCGCACGACGGCCGGCTGGCGCTGGCGCTGAATGATGACCGCGTTGTCCTGCTGGACGGCAGCAGCGCCGCGGTGCTCAAGACCGTCAAAGTCCCCCACCCTGCCGCCCTCGCCTTTGCCGACGCCGACACCCTGTTCGCCATTTCGAAGACCGGCATCGTCCGCGTCGATCTCGAGACCGGCGCGTTGGCGCCGGTCAAAACGCCCGGCGTCAAGCGCCCCACGGCAATCGCGGTGGACGGCGACGGCAATCTGGTCGTCGCCGACGACGGTCCGGACTGTCAGGTCAAAGTTTTCGGCCGGCAGGGCAAGCTGCGGCGGCGTATCGGCAGGCGCGGCGGCCGGCCGCGGCGCGGGCCGTTCGACGTCGACGGCCTGGTTAACCCGACCGCGGTCGCGGTCGCCGCCGACGGCCGGATCTGGGTTGTGGAGCACGGCAACTACCCGCGGCGCGTTTCGGTCTGGACCCAAGCCGGCGCCTTCGACCGCGACTACATCGGCGGCACGGGCTACGGCGGCAGCGGCGCCTACCTGCACGACCAGGACCCGACGCTCGCCTATGTCGGCCCGGTCGAGATGAAGCTCGACCGCCGGCAGCACAGCTGGCGCGTGTCGCACATTTTGTGGGCGCCGGCCCCCGGCGACCCGGCGGCGAACCGCCGGTTCCAGGTGCCCGCCGGCTCCGCCTGGTCCACGCCGCAGCGCTGGCGCCGCCGCGTCGGCGGCGCGCCCTGGGAGTATATGTACGTACACCTGCGGGACGGGACCCAGCTTGTCTTCATGCAGCGCGACAAGACGTGGCAGCCCGTCGCCATGATCTGTCTGGTCGGTCATATCGCCGGCAGGATGCGGGTGCACCATCACCGCGTCAGCTCGCTGGAACCGCCGGCCGGCGAGTTCGCCGGCCTGGACGTCTGGGACGGGTGTTTCTGGAACGACGCGAACGGCGACGGCCACGTGCAGCGGGCCGAATGCGAGATCGTCAAGGGCGCCGCGGTCCGCAAACGCCGGCAGTCGGATGCGCCGGCCGGGCTCGCCGGCCTGGCCGTCGGCGGCAACGGCTGGGGTCCCAAGATCGGCAGCGACTTCACCATTGCCTGCGGTTCGTCGCGGCGGAACCGGAAACCGGGGTTGACGCTGTATCGTCCGATCCGTTTCACGGCCGCCGGCGCGCCGGTGTACGGCGCTAAAGGAATGCGGGTACTGCCGCCGAAGGAACGCGGGTCGCTGGCGGTCGTCGCGCCGGAGAACCTGGTGCTGTGCCTGAGCTGGAAGGGCTACGCCGGCCGCACGTCGGGGGTGCTCGGGCTCGACGCCGAAACCGGCAGGATGCGCTGGTCCTATCCCTGTCCGTATCCCGGCGTGCACGGCTCGCACCGCGCGCCCATGCCGTCCCCCGGACTGCTCATCGGCCCGCTGAAGATCTGCGGCGTCGCCAAAGTGAATGACAAGGTCGGCCGCGTCTTCGTCATGCGCGGCAATATGGGGCAGGACTTCCTGATGACCACCGACGGCCTTTATATCGGGGCGCTTTTCAAGGACGGCCGCGAACGCTCGGCCGGGCTGCCGCCGAACGAAGACGAGCTGCGCGGCAAGTCGCTGCAGGATTTCACGCACGGCGGCGAACCGTTCAACGGCTGGTTCGGCCGCCAGGCCGACGGCAAGCTGCGGCAGGTCTGCGCCTTCGGCGCGCGGCAGGCCGGGCTGATCATCGAGATGAAAGGTCTGGACTCCATCCGCCGCCATCGCGGCCCGGATCTCACCGTCGACGCCGGGGACCTCCTGCAGGCGGAGACCGCCAACGCCTCGCGCCGGGCGAAACGGGCGGCGACCAAACGCTATGTCGTCAAGAAACGTGCCGGCGACATCCGCATCGACGGCCGGACGGCTGACTGGCGCGGGCGGCCGGCCATGACGATCCGGCCGCCGCGGACGCCGCGCCGCGGCGCCGTCTATCTGAGCTATGATGACGAGCGGCTCTACGTCCTGTTCGCCGTCAGCGACAGCCGGGCGTTCGCCAACGAAGGCAAAGACCACACGCGCCTGTTCAAGACCGGCGCCGCCGCGGACCTGCAGTTCCACACGCAGCCGGGGAAACGGCAGGGCCGGAAACCGTCGAAGCATGATGTCCGTCTGGTCTTCTCGCTGTTGAATGACAAACCGGTCGTCGTGCTCATGCGGCCCGTCGACCCGAACGCCCCGAAGGATGCGAAGGTCCACTATCACTCGCCGGTGCTGGACCAGTATTTCGACCGCGTTCAGGTCCTGGCCGACGCGCAGGCGGCACTGCGAAAGGACGCGGAGAACTACTGGTTCGAGGCGTCCGTCCCGCTGGCCGCAATCGGTCTGCAGCCGAAACCGGGTCTGACTCTGCGCGGCGACGCCGGTTTCATCTCCGCCGACGCGCCGGGCCGGACGAACACGGCGCGCACGTACTGGGCCAACCGCGCCACCAACATCGTCAGCGATCTGCCGCACGAAGCCCGGCTATATCCAACGCAATGGGGCGAATGGCGCTTCGAGTAGCGGCGCGCCCGTCATGCCTTGCGTCGCGTTTTTACGCCCCTGAGGCCGCCGTCCCGCAGCCGGGGGCAACGCCCTGGCACAACGTCGCCCGGGGCAACGCCCCGAGATCCCGCACCCTCTTGAGCGCCGAAGCCTCGGCGTAGGAGCTTGCGGTGCGGAGTTTCAGGATCGGTCACCTACACCAGACAGCCACCTCCAGTTCCCGTCTTCCCAACCTCTTGAGAGCCGGGACTCGGGGCAAAGAAGGGCAGTAGACGAGGGCTCACCCCGAACGCAGTACAGCTATTGCTTTTGCGTGAAACTTCGGTTACTGTACATCAGGTTGCCGCGGGTCGTGAAAGCGGGATCCGGCTCGCAACGCAGAAGACAGGGAACCGCCGCAGAACAGCCAACAGAGGAGACCGAGCCATGGGGAAGTATCTCACTGCGTTTCTGGTGATGATCATGATTCTCTCGGGGATTGCCCGGGCCGGAGACGACTGGGCCAAGAGCCGACGACGCAACAAGACACGTGAGAAGATTAACAAGATTATCATCCCGAAACTCACCCTTGAGGACGTGCCGGTATCGGTTGCCTTCGAGATTCTCAAGCAGCGCAGCCGCGAATTGGACCCCGACGGCGAAGGCGTCAACTTTGTTGTCATCCTGAAACCGGCGCCGCACGAGAAGAAGGCGAAGGCCGCCGGGAAGTAGGCGGAGGGGAATCGGTACCTCAATGATGTTCTCATTCCGTCAGCGACCGAACAGGCGCGAACTCTGACTGTATCACAAGCATCCCAGACGACGACAGACTATGGCTGCCCAACGGGCAGCAGTGAGCGTAGCGAGCGTCAACTTGTGCTCCGGAGGCATGAGCAGGGATGCTCATGATACATGTCGGACGACTGTTCCGAAAAGAGTAATCGGTAGTCGGCAATCGAGGTTTTTGGAAACGGAACTTTGCAGCCGTGGAGCTGCACCTGTCACATCGGAAGGGCGTCGACACCTACCCCTGGGCGACGTCCTTCTCCTGTTTTCGTTCCCAGCATTGGTCGAATTCGATGGATTGGGGGATCCGCACCATGGCTCCCAATCCCGCCGGCAACGTCGCCCATCGTGCGGGTTCATCTTAGCCGGGTAGTCCAAGCAGGTCGCGGCTTGCCGCGACCTTAGGGTCGGCGCGGAAATAACGTCGCATTATTCGGGGCAGACATACCAAC
>CAYLNH010000377.1:0-5433 GCA_964384625.1 uncultured Lentisphaerales bacterium | reverse complement strand
CCGTGGAGCCGGGAGTATTCCACATCAGACGCAACGGGCACGGTCGAGCACTTACCGTGTTTGCGACGTTTGGCCGCCGGTGGCTGGACCGGCGAACGTTCTGGCGCTATGGTGCGGCTCTTGCCACAACACGAAGGGATGACCTACAGAACTGACATGCGCCAAATCGACGATATTCACTGGCGCAAACCCGGCTCGTTTGCTATATTCACTGCGGGACGGACGTAAACCCAACGCAGAGGGGCTCTCTATGCAGATTGATTGTCCTGGATGCAGTAAAAGCATCACGATCGCCGAAGACCAGATTGGCCAGACCGTTGCGTGTCCGCACTGCGGCGCCGAAATCGAACTCGCGGATGATGATGAGGCGCAAGCCCCGCCCGCTTCCGCCGGCGGCGGCAGTGGCTGTCCGCAATGCGGCAAGGAGATGGCAGGGAACGCCGTTGTCTGCATTGAGTGCGGCTACGACTTTCGCACCGGCGCCCGGGCGCAGTCGACGGAAACGTCGTCAACCGCGTACAGCCCTCCGGCCCGCGGCCCCGCGACCAAGACGCAGGCGCCGACCGCAACACACGCGTTGATCTTCGGCGTCCTGAGTCTGTTGTGTTGTCCGCCGATCTTCGGCATTCTCGCCATCACCAAAGGCATGGAAGCCCAGAAACTATGTCGCGAGGATGACCGCTTCACAGGTGCGGGCCTGGGGCTGGCCGGCGTGATCCTCGGGATCATCGGCATTATCCTCTGGGGCCTCGGCCTGATTCTCCGTTTCTCCGGCGCGCTGGATCGGTAACCGCCGCTTGCTTCACCGACAACACCCAGCGCGGCGCCGAGCGGAGCGGATCTCCGCCGCTTGTTTCATCGGTTTCCCGGCGAGCCGGTGCAGGTGGTTTTGAGTGCAAGGCAGACGGGGCAACTGCTCCTGCTGCCGGAAGCGGGTTGAAATTGTCGTCGCTGTTTGCTTGCCGGCCGCGCGGAGTCAACCCGCTTTGTTCTGCTGACGCGTCGCTGCGAATGGGAGGTGATCATCTTGAAAACTCTGCTGGCCTGCCTGGCTGCCATCGCCCTGGCATTCCCGGTGCCGGCCCAAAAGGTTCTTGAGCCGGGAACACCGAAGACCGGGTATATCAAGTTCGTCAGCCGGTCGCAACTGGCAACGCTGCATGCGCACGTGGCGTTGCCCAAAGGCTATGCCGACGACCGGAACAGGGACGTCCGTTACGGCGTGATCTACCTGCTGCACGGCGCCGGCGGGGACTATCGCGCCTGGCCGACGATCGCCAAACTGCAGTTTCTCGCGGACACGCATAATCGCCTCATCGTGTCCCCGTCGGCCGGGCTGTTTTCGTGGTACGTCGACTCCGACACCAACAAACGCAACCGCGGCGAGACGATCATCATCAAGGAGGTCCTGCCGCTGATCGATGCGAAGTATCGGACCCGGGCAAAGGAAAACGACCGGTGGATCACCGGCTTTTCGATGGGCGGCTACGGCGCCTTGCGGCTGGGGCTGAAGTATCCGCAGCTGTTCACGGCCGTGGGTGGTCTGAGCCCATGCATCACGCCGTCGAAGTGGGGGAACAGTTGGCATTTGAACGATGCGATGCAGTCGATGGCCAAGCGCGGCACGCGGTACGATTTGTTCAACGCCGAAATGGTCAAACAGACGGCCGGCGGCAAGGGCCGGGTGCTTTCCATCCTCTGTGGCAAACAGGATTTCTTCTATCCGGAGAACCTGGCAGCGCACAAGGCGCTCAAGCAGGCCGGGGTCACGCATCAGTGGCAGGATCTGAACGGCAGCCACGACACCCGGTTCTGGCGCCGCAGTCTGGTCCTGCAGTTGGGGTACTTCAGCAAGCACGCGAAGGAACTTGAAACCCGGCCGGAACTCAAACACAGTAAGCAATCCGCAAAATAGTCCGGGACGGGATTCGAACTGAGGACAGTGTGACAACCAACGGCATTGCCATCGGAATCGGCGTCATCGCGATAATCGGCTTAGGGGTCGCGAGCTGGCGCATCAAACTCTTTTTCGACGAACGCGCGTATGTCCCGCGTTACGTCTGCCCGGTCTGCCGGCATCTGATGGTGCACACAGGGCGCAGCAAGTTCAACTGGTATGCTGCGGTGGTCATCTGGATTGTCGGCCTGGCGGCGGCCGGTCTCCTGGCCACGCAATCCAGGGAACTCGCCCTGGTGGTCAGCTGGCTGATCTGGCTGGCGGCGATTCTGTATATCTTCATTACGGAACGTCGTGTCGTCCGCCGTTGTTCCGTGTGCGGGGCCATGGGCGTGCTGCCGGTGGAGTCCCGCCGCGGCAATGAGATCTGCGCCCGGATGTACGAAGAAGTCGTTGATGAGATTCAGGAATTCGCCGAAATCGACCCCGACGTAATCGTCGAAGCCGACGATGAGATTGTCGACCTTGAAGACGACGGCAGACAGCCTGCGGGCGAGATGGACGACGTTGACGCCGAAGCCGACTCGCGCAACCAGCCCGAAGAATAGCTGCACCCACCGCCGGGGGACCTCCCGCGGACAGAGCGTCAACCCAAGACCGCCAGGATTTCCTCGGCGTGGGTCGCGGTCTTCACTTGCGGGAATACCGTCTGGATTATGCCGTCGGGTCCGATGATGTACGTGATCCGCAAAATCCCTTCGCTGGTTTTGCCGTAGCTGGTTTTCTCGCCCCAGGCGCCGTAGGCGTTGATCACCTCTTTATCCGGGTCGGACAGCAGATAGAACGGGAGATCAAACTTACTGACAAAGCTCTGGTGCGACTTAACACTGTCGGCGCTGACGCCGATCACCACAACGTCCTGGTTCGCCAGCTCGGCATAGTTGTCGCGGAACGAGCAGGCCTCCTTCGTACACCCGGGCGTGTTGTCCTTGGGGTAGAAGTAGAGTACGACAGTCTTGCCTTTGAAGTCCTTCAGGGCGATGGTTTCGCCGCTCTGCGTGTCCCCGGAGAAGTCCGGAGCCTGGTCGCCAACGTTAAGCATGGTTTGTGTCCTTGTGTTGAAGTTGTTCGTCGAATGCATTCAGGTCCGGGCCATGCATATTTCAATCCGGACCGTGGTATATTGACCGGGATGAAACACAGTTGCAGTCAGTGCGCAGAGGAATCCGCCAAGCCTGAGATGCTCAATGAACTTCTCGGCCGCTGATCAGCTGGTCTGCGCAATCAGGTCCGCAGTGCGGGCGATGGCCAGGTCGACTTCGCCGCGGATGGTGACGGTGAATGTCGCAAGCGTGTCGTCACAGCAGAAACGTGGGTGCGGGTCAATGTGGTATTGTGTGCCGGTAACGCCGGTCATCTCCGGGTTGTCAACCAGCTTGATGTGCTTGCCGGTCTTACGATTCAGGAAAAACACGGAGGAGGGACAGCCGCGGTAGAAACGTTCGTTCGAGTCCCCGATGATGTACTCGTTGTTGCGACTGCTGTGGGCGTGCCAGCAGTGCGCCGGCCACTCAATGTGTTCGACTTCCCGGGTCTCGATATTGGTCCGCCACGCCTCATTGCCCCAGACACACCAGACGTGCCTGCCGTCGGCATCCCACCACTCATGCGAGACGCGGGTTGGTTCGTCGAACACGGGACGCGGCTCTTGACCGCGGCGCATGAGCCACATGCGATCGATAATCGGAATGCGGATACCTGTGATCGGGTCGGTATGATTCTCCTCGGCAAACAAGACCAGATCCGGATCGGTCGGGCTGAATTGGGCGTGGTTGTAGTTGCGGTCAAAACGATGCCAGACCTGAAAGTCGCCGCCGTCCAGCGGCAGGGAGCCCATGACCCAATGCACCCCGAAGGTCGCGTCGATGAAGAACTCCCGGCCGTCCACCGATCGCGTCAGATGTGTAGCCATTCGGCTTACCGGCCGGTTCCGGATTAGATCTGCCGGCAACGCATTGACCAGCCGGGGGCCGTCGGATGCATCGGGCGCCATGGTCCAGACCGCTTCGCGAGCGGTCCAGTATGCCTCGCCGGTGACCGGGTCGATGAACGGCGAGGCGCCGCTGAACTGGGTCTGCGGAAAGTAGGTGACGGATTCGGCTTCGAAGTTGACCAGACCAAGTGTCTTTCCGGGCGACGGCGGGAACGCACAGTAGAACCACAGCAGACGGCCGTCATTCGTCATGCCCGAGTTGACGAAGTAGAACCCCTGCTGCAGCGGAGCAACTTTCTCCGTGAGGATGTAGAAGGTGACGTTGGTTTCCGGGTTGGTATGCGGCGTGAACAGCTTACAGGCAGACAGATCCATGGTTGGCTCTCATTCCGGTTACGATCTTAGAGGCGGTGCAGGTCTGTAGTATCAGTACCGCCAGTTTGACGGTAGCGCCCCGGCGGCAGACCAAAATACTTGCGAAACAGCCGGACGAACAAGCCGGCGCTGCCGAAGCCGCAACGTGCGCCGATCTCGCTCACCGTCAGCCGCGGATCACGCAGCAGCTGACGGGCCTGGTACAAACGCAACTGCGTCAGGTAGCGATGGAACGATTCGCCTTGCTGCTCCCGCGCCAGACGCGAAAGATGGTTCGGATGCAGGCGCAAGGCGCGCGCCACGTCCTCGCGCGTGATCGGTTCATGCAGGTTCGCGCGAAGGTACTCCTGTACCATATGCCACGTATGCCGGGCTTTCCCCGGCAGGACCTCCGACGCCGTCGCAAGGTCCTCCTGGAGCTGGTACAGGAGGGCGTGGGTCAGCAGCCGCAACGGCCGCGGCTTCCCCTTCGGCTGCGTGATTGCCTGCAGGCCATGGAGGATGGCTGCGGACCGTTCGGCCGCCGCCCAACTCAAATGCCACCAGGCCGCCGGAAACGGGGTAGGAGATTGCGGCTGATGGCCGAGCAGGAAAAAGCGTATGTACTCGGCCCGAAACAAAACCCCCAGAACCCGGGCCGAAAACGGCCGGACCGCATGCGCCCAGGCATGCGGCATGGCCACCACCACCGTGCCCGGCGCGTGGCGTGTCTCTACAGCCTGGCCGGACATCGAAACAACCGACGTCCGCTGTCCGGATACCGTCGTCAGCAGCCGCCAGCAAGCCGGATGATTCACCTTCGGCGGCGGGCTCACGGACGGGTCGGCCAGCAGAACCTGCCCGGTATCCAACTCCCCCAGCACGGTCTGCAGCGCCGGCAGAATCGGCTCTTTGCTCTCTTCGTTCATGATTGTTACAAATAGACCATAACTGATAGATATAACCAATAGATCTTGAAAGATCCGATGAGCTATTGTTAGTTATTAATCATTCTCAACCGCAGAGACGGGCCGCAGGCCGTACGGCTGCCCAACGGGCAGCCGTGAACGGAGTGAACGTCAGCCCTGGATCTGCCAAGCCCCTGAACCTTGATGTCTCCGACAAAAAACCATTTTTCGCAGTTGGGGACAACTGCGGCTAGTGCGCCTGTGAGTGCACGACATCAGAG
>CAYLNH010000376.1:0-5479 GCA_964384625.1 uncultured Lentisphaerales bacterium | reverse complement strand
CTTCATACCGGTGACAGATCCGCAAGTACCGCAGGTTCCCAACCTCTTGAGAGTCAGGACTCGAGGCAAAGAAGGGCAGTAATCGAGGGCTTACTCATGACAGCCGCCCCTGCTTGATTTCGAGGCGGCTCACGGTACTATGACTGAATCCTATTCGATGGAGGTCATATGCGACGAATCTTGTTTCTTCTCGCCCTGTCTGCGGGCGTTCTCGTACTGGGCACCGGTTGTGCCGGCAGCGGGTATTTCGCGTCGCGCGGCCGGGATGCCGCGGACATCTTTACGTTGACCCTCGGCACCGGCTTCGGCGTCAAGGCCCGTATCGGCCCGGTGCAGCCCGCGATATTGATGAACCACGACATCACCGGCCTGCGCGCCGGCGAAGGGGTCTACTCCAATCTGGACGAGGATCACAACTGGGAAATTTACTTTCCCGTACCGATTTCAGACAAGCGCGGCACCTGCGGAATCGGCTACTACAACACCCGCGAGATCGCCACCAAACGCGGCAAGCAAATCAGGGAAATCAGCCCGATCCCCCTGGTTGTTGTCCCGGATCTGGAACCCGGCGAGGAGCCGACATTTGACCCGCAATACACCCAGATCGAAGTCGCCGGCGGCGCCATTCTCACCGTGCGTGCCGGCTTCAATATCGGTGAATTTCTCGACTTCCTCCTCGGCTGGTTCACCGTTGATCTCTACGACGACGACTTCTGATCTGCATTGCGGCATGGCCGCCGGCTCTGCCGGGGATGGCGAACAAACGAGTATGGGGACGCGTCGAACGCTATATGCGAATACCAATTGCCATTGTCGTTCTGCTTGGTTGCCTCAGCTTGCCGGCGTTCGCCCGGAAAGGTCCGCGCTGGGCCCACACGCATTCGCCCTATCGCGCCGCCTTCAAGATAACCGGCCAGCCGAACGACGACGAAGCCGGCTATTTCCTGGCCGTCCCGATTTGCGGTCTCGGCGATGCCGACGGCGCCAACGTCTTCGTCTACAACGCCGCCGGCCGGCCGCAGCAGGTTCTTGCCCTCGGCCGTACCCGGAATAACTGCGCTCTGGTCGCGGCCGGCGGCAAACACCAGAACGGCGACATCCTCTACGCCTACTGGGGAACCACAACCAAGGCCCGCCAGAGCGGAAGTATTGTCCCCGGATTAACGGTCGATATCCGGACCGGCAAGACCAACGGCAACATCGATGACTGGCGCGCGTCAAGGCGGATCATCCGGACCTCCAGACGCATCGGCATCGTCCCCATCAGCAGAATCGAACTGGCCGCCAACCCAATCGATGCAACGGACGCCATCGTCATGGAGTTCAACGGGCATATCCTCGCTGAGAAGGCGGAAACCTGGCACTTCTTCCTCGCCAACGATGACGCCGGTTATCTGTTTGTCGAGAACCGCAACAACCCGCTGATTGAACGCAACGGCCGACACTGGGCCCACGACGACCGGCACGGCAAAGACCGCCAGAGTCATCGCCTGCGCCAGGGCCGCAATCCCATCCGCTGCGTCGTGATTGACGTCGGCGGCAATCAGATGGCGGTGCTCGCCCGCTGGGTTGATGACCGCAAGAAATTCGTCATCCCGGCCAAGTCCTATGTGCACTCCGGCACCACCGCCCTGACCGGCGTCGAAACCAAGAGCGGCGAGAAGGAGTGCCCGGCGTTTTCCGTTACGCTCCGCGATTACATCGGCATCCGCCCCTATGTCTTCACCCGCTACCTGCTGCGCACCTATGACGGCGCCGAAGTAACATGGAAGATCGGCAACGGCATGCGCGGCAAATCCAGAACATTCGAGCAAATCGTCGTCGGCACCGATTCCCTGGCTGTCACCGCCGTCGCCGCCGACGGCGCCGAAGCCAAAGGCCTTATTCAGCTCGGACACATCCCGCGGCGGATCTCGTGGCGCCACTGGCCCACGTACCGCGAGTATTCGGACATCATGACCGCCCAGGGCGTTGACAACCTCAACGCGAAGTACCGCCAGGCGTTCCTCCACTTCCTCAATCTTCGCGAACGCAATCCCGACGCCACGGCAATCTGCGAGGCGCTTCTCAAAGACAAGGACCTCGGCCGCGCCGAACGCGAGAAGATCCTGCTCAACCTGGCCCGCTGCGCCGCCTTCCGCGAACCCGAGACATCGCGCCAAGCCTACCGCAAGCTGCTTCAGCGCCAGAAAGACGAAGCCCTGGCCCTCGAGTATTTCGAACTCGAACTCTACCGCCTGCAGGACGCTGAAGCAGCCGCTGAAGCACTTGCCAAAGTGGCGACCGCCGGCGGCAAGGACAGCGCTGACCAGCAACGTTGCCAGGCCCTCCTGGAACTGATGACAGGCAAGCCTGAAACGGCGAAGGATCTCCTGGAAAAACATCGTGCCGCACTCGTCGCGAAGTCGCATGCCACCCATGCTGTGCGCGCCAACAACCTGCTGTCCTCCTTCAAGCAACACGTCCGCACCGGCTATTACGAGCAGGCCGAAGCCGCCCTGCGCGAATGGGTCAAGCTCCAGCCGGACGCCCTGTTGAGTGGGCACTATGCGCTGATGCGCGGCCGCTATCTGCGGCGCATCGGCTGGCACCAGGGCGCCCATGATCTGCTGAATAAGACCGCCGATCTCAACGCCCTCGCCCCCTTCCTGCCGGACATGGAGTTCGAACGCGCCATGGCCTTGCGCTCACTGAAGAAGCCGAACGAAGCCAAGGCTGTCTTCAACCGGATCATCAAGGACTACCCCAACCACCCGGTCGCCGAACGCGCTCGGGAGGAGTTGGCGAAATGACGGACGGGTGTCGGGTATCAGGTGTCGGGGATCGCGGGCAGTGTCACCAGCTCCGGACCGCTGGAACGCCGGCATCCTGCCGGCTCTTCTTCCTGTTCCTCCTTCCACTCCTTAGCCTTCTTAGCGGCTGCATGACTCCCACGCTGCCACCGACAGAGCTCGACAGGCTTTCCAGCCGACTCGAAGACGCCCTGCTTCGCGGCAATCTGCAGGTGCGCCGCGCCACGCCTGAGCAGGAGCGCGCTCTGCGCGATCCGCAGATCGGTTTCGTCCGTGACTACCGCGCCTGGAGTCAGCACTGCATCGCCTACAACCGCAAGCTCGAGGCGGCGCAGCAGTACACACCACTGCCGCCGGTTCGCCGATTGAAAGAAAACCCTATCCAGGCGCCCGCGATCGGCGACCGCCTGGCACGCACGTACACCAATGCAGCCGCGATCAGGACAGCCCGCAGTCTGCTCGGCATGCATCCGGACGGCTCCTGCACCCACAAGCTGCAGCAGACCGAACCGCTGGCACGATTCATCGAGACCTTCGGGACGGCGGCCGAACTCGTCGATCGCAAGGCGTTGGGCGCGGTTCCCGGGAAGAAGCGCGAACTGCTGCATTTCGTCCTGCCGTGGATCTGTACGATCAACAGACCGTTTGTCAACCAGTCCAAAGGGGCGCCGGCCTACCGGATGAACTGGGCCTTTTATCCAAACGACCCGTTCCGACCCGGGACCGAAAAAACCAGGAGCGGGCGGCCGGTACCGAAAGGGCTGTACAGCATGACGGGCCTCTACCACTACCTCCGGGCGCTGGCCGCACAGCCCGTGCAGACCACAGGGATTCGACCGGACTACGCCAAGGATAAGACCGTTCCCCACCCGCAATTCTCGGAACGTATCGATTTCCCCCACTTCGTCTCGGCCCTGCAGCTTCTGGAGGACGTCCTTGACGAACGCGGATTGACGGCGCTCCAACAGGCCATCGCCGATCGGCTCGCCGCAAAGATTGCCTTCCCCGGTGTTGTCGGCAAACTGATTCACACGCAGCGCACACAATACGGCGACATCGTCATCGGCGGCGACGGCCCCAACCGCTACGACAACGTCGACGCCGCGGTCATCATCGATCTCGGCGGCAACGACGAATACATCGACGACGGCAAACCGGAAAATCTGACGAAATACCCGGTGCGTATCATCATCGACTTCGCCGGCGACGACGTCTATGTTGCCAAAGGCGTCGGCGGTCCGGGCGCCGGCATTCTCGGCATCAGCATTCTGATCGATCGCCAGGGCAACGACCGCTACTGCCAGGGCCTGTCCAAATACTTCCAGCCGCGCCAGCATTCACGCAAGGACCTCCTGCAGCCGGATCCGGAGGGCGACAAGACCAACCTGGTCCCGTTCGTATCACTTTACGGCAATCCCGACAAACCCAAAGGACCGGGCGTCATACTCAACGCCGGCTTCGCCTTCGGCGCCGGTTTTCTCGGCGTCGGCATCCTGATCGACGAAGCCGGTGACGACCTCTACCTCGGCCAGAAGTTCTGTTTCGGCAGCGGCATGTGGACGGGCATCGGCGTCCATCAGGATCTGGCCGGCAACGATGTCTATGCCGCCGGCAACTCGGCGCTGGGCGCCGGCATCAACAACGCCTTCGGCATCCTCGATGACCGCGGCGGCAACGACCACTACCAATGCCTCGGCCTGCACGAAAGCGGCTACAGCGTGGGGCGAAAATGGGATAGCGGCTATGACGGCGCCGGTATCGGCTACGGCTCCTCCTGGCGTGCCGAAGCGCGTTCCGACAAACCGGCGGACCGCTGGTTCGCCACCTTCGGCGGCGGCTTAGGCCTGCTGCATGACGGCGACGGCAACGACCAGTACATTGCCGGCAGCTTCGCCATCGGCGCCGGTTATGCCGGCGGCGTCGGCATGGTCGTCGACGACAAAGGCGACGACACGTACTTCGTCAAACGCGGGCCGAAAGGCGACAACCACAACGGCTGGTCCGGCAATCATGCGCTGGGCAACGGCTGTCATCGCGGCTTCGGCTACGTCCTCGACCGCGCCGGCAACGACCGCTACAGCGCCAGCAGCCTGGGCGGCGGCTGTGCCTGGGACATCGGCCTGGGCTACCTGCTGGATCTCGGCGGCAACGACGAGTACACCGACCTGCACGGCCGCAACGTCCGCGGCGGCTCCGGCAACGGCATGGCCAAAAGCTTTGCCGTGCTCCTCAATCTCGGCGGCGCCGACGTCTACCGGCGCAGTTCGCTGGGCAGCGCCCACGCCCTCGCCCCGGGCTACCCGGGCGTCGGCGGCAACTTCTCTTTCTTCTTCGACATCGGCCCGGAAGAAGACACCTACCCCAAACCCAACAAGCGCCGCAAGTACGCCAACAACACTTCTCTCCTCAGCGGCGTGGTCTTCCAGAAAGACAAGAAGAACCCCGACGCCCCCGCCGATCCCCAAGGCATTGGCCTCTTCGTTGACGGACTCCTCGAGGGGGCAGGGCTGGCGCTTCGCTCCGGCCAGTAGGCCGGCATAGGGCCTACGGCCCGTCTCGGGACTCAGGGTTCAGACTGGCAACCTGCAATCGATTCTCGTCGACTCCAGTCGGTTCCAGTCGACCAGATAGACTCGGCGGAAGTCTTTCCGCCACGGATTGCCCGGGGTTCGCGGCTCGCGGCAGGC
>CAYLNH010000375.1:0-5523 GCA_964384625.1 uncultured Lentisphaerales bacterium | reverse complement strand
GGACCGCCTCGGAGAGGCGGGCTACTTTGTGACGGACCGCCAGCGGCGTGGCGGGCTGCGTTGGGACGGACCGCCTCGGAGAGGCGGGGGACTTTGTGATGGATCGCCTTGGAAAGGCGGGTGACTTTGTGACGGATCGCCTTGGAAAGGCGGGGGACTTTGTGACGGATCGCCTTGGAAAGGCGGGTGATTTTGTGACGGACCGCCTTGGAAATGCGGGTGACTTTGTGACGGACCGCCTCGGAGAGGCGGGGGACTTTGTGATGGACCGCCTCGGAGAGGCGGGTGACTTTGTGACGGACTGCCTTGGAGAGGCGGGGGACTTTGTGAAGGACCTCCAGCGGCGTGGCGGGTGACTTTGTGCCGGACCGCCTTGGAGAGGCGGGGGACTTTGTGAAGGACCTCCAGCGGCGTGGCGGGTGACTTTGTGCCGGACCGCCTTGGAGAGGCGGGGGACTTTGTGAAGGACCGCCTTGGAAAGGCGGGGGACTTTGTGATGGACCGCCTCGGAGAGGCGGGCTACTTTGTGACGGACTGCCTCGGAGAGGCGGGGGACTTTGTGACGGACCGCCTTGGAAAGGCGGGGGACTTTGTGATGGACCGCCTCGGAGAGGCGGGGGACTTTGTGGCGGACCGCCTTGGAGAGGCGGGCTGCGTTGTGACGGACCGCCTCGGAGAGGCGGGGGACTTTGTGATGGATCGGAGCTTGGTGGGAGACGGGCTAGATGGTCTCGGCGGAAGTCTTTCCGCCATGGATTTATCTAGTCCATCAGACGGGCGTTGTACTGCCGGGGAGACGGGCGGAACCGTATGGGCCGGTTCCGGTTGGCGACGCGGGTGTAGAGGAACACGCGGTTGTCCCACGGATTGTAAATCAGGAGGTCCTCGCCGGCATCCGCAAACAGGTCCAGCGGGACACAGTGATACCAGCCCTGACGGAAATGGCCCTTTGCTTTCGGCAGGTTGGGCAGCTCGGCAAATGGTTTGCCCGTGCCACGCCAGAGAACGCCGCCGTTGTAAAGCAGGGCCGGCTGATCCGCGCCATGCCACCAGATCGCTTCCATGCCCGTGTTGTTGGGCGACGCATTGAGACGGAAACGGCGGACCACCTCGCCCTTGACGTTCACCAGCATGACATCCGGCTCGTGGCCGTTGTAACGGATCATCATCTGCTGCCCCGGCACGTCGGCATCAAACCGGCCGACGCGCAGTTCCTGGCCGTGCGGCACCAATTGCTCGCCGAGTTTCAGGACCTCCTTGCCGGTGTGGTCCAATACGTGGCCGGCGCCGGAGCCGATGGCGCGCATCCGGCCGCCGTCCCACGGTGCAACAGCCACGGAGTCCATGTTCGGCGCCAGTTGCTTCTGCCACAGTACTGTACCGTCGTGGTCCAACAGGAAATAGCCGCCGTTGACTTCGTCCCTGCCGTCGCCGTCGATATCGCCGACCGCCGGGATATACGCCGGACACCGGCCGTATTCATCCCACTTGTTTGTATAGGTCCACAGGACGTCGAGCCGTGCGTCGAAGGCAAGCACAGTGCGGCCCAGTTTGATGACGCATGCCGACGCGCGTTTGCCGCCGGAAAGGTTCGCCATCAGAATTCGCTGATGCACCCAGTTGGCGCCGTCCCCACTCAGTTTATCGAAAATCGCCGGATGTGTTGATTGTTTAACTTCGCCGGTTTTGCCGTCACGGATCTGCACCAGGACATCCTTCAGGCTTTCCGGTTTGGCGTCGACCTTTGGATCATGAAAGAAGCAGATGACTTCGTCCCGGCCGTCGCCGTCAACGTCGTAGACCGCCACCGGTCCCGGCCGCACGGGTTGATTGCCGCCGTTGCCATGTTGCCAGAGCGCCTTGCCGTTCAAGTCAAACGCGGCGATAAAGCACGGTTTGACGCCGTCGGTGCAGCGGTACACGACGAAGTCCGGTTTGCCGTTGCCGGTGAGATCGCCCACGCGCAGGTCCCCGCCATACGTGCCATACTTGCTGTCAGCAAGGAGGTCCGTCGGGATTTCGATTTGTTTGTGGCGTCTTGGTTGATCCATCTTTGTTCCCGGTTGAACGGCGATACAAGAGCCCGCGAGCAGGGCAATGCAAAGCGCTCGAATGGTGGTGTGGGCGGCCGTCACTGTCGTTTCTTCCGATCGTCGCTACCAGAACGTACGGTACCTGGTGGAGCCCGAGGTGGAGGTGTGTTCCGTCAGTACATCAACATCCCGCCAGTTGCAGGAGCCGTCAAGCAACGAGACCACGGCGCCGGCGCACTTGATGTCGGCCGGATACAGCCGACTGCCGGCGTAGCCGCGCCAGAACCAGCCGTTCGGGGTGTGTGGTGCGAAGGCGGTGAAGCTGGTGAGGTGCGACTCGAAGCTTTCGGTGTGATCGGCGATCAACGCCAGCATCGGGTCGTCCGTGAACCGCTGCGGGGATATCCAATTGCCGGCAGCCCCGGGAAACGGCGTGGCGTGGCCGCCAAGGTAGTCCTGCCCCACATGCCAGCCCACCGGCTGTTGGTACCAGGCGTGCTTCAGACCCTTGGCGAATCCCATGCCGTTGGGACAGGCGTACGCGTCGGCGTCTTCACCCGAAAGCTCGACCAGGCGTTCGTAATTGGCGGTGGAGATGTCGCGCAGGTGTTCGCCGACGGCGTCGCGCCGGCCGTCCATCAGGCGGCCGTCATGTTCCTCGCCGTAGAATACGAGGGCGAGATAGAACTGCCGCTGGCCGTTGCGGCAGACCACCCGGCGGGCGCTCTCTTTGGCGCGGCCGAGTACCGGCAGCAGCAACGCCAGCAGAATAGCGATTACGGCGATTACGACCAGCAATTCGATGAGTGTGAAGTTCTGGTTCGGCGCTGTTTTCATGGGCCCTCGCGTGGTTCTTACACCCTACTATGGCTTTGCCCCACTCGCCCTGCTATAGTACGTTTGCGGTATAAAATTATGTTTTTGCGACAAGAACCCGGGTCAGGAATGCTTTGCGGGCTGCCTATGCCGGACAACACCGTTACAATCGGATTGCTGCTGCGGCCGGAAATGGGCTATGGCCGCAGCATCGGCGAAGGCATCGGCGCGTGGTTCCACCGCCGCGCCGATGTGCGACTGCAGCTGATCCCGTTCGCTGCGGCCGAAGCCCGGGCCATGGTTGCCCACCAGCGTCCGGCGGGGGTGATCGGCCAGCTGTACCCGCATTTGTACGCGGCCCTGGCCGATCTCCAGGTCCCCCTGGTGACAGTCAGTGCGCCGGCCGCAGCCCCGGGTGCTGTGTGTGTCACCATGGACGCCTTTGGCATTGGTCAAGTCGCCGCCGAACACCTGCTGGCGCAGGGCTACACGCATTTCGCCACCTTTACCAACGATCGCGCTCTACGCAGCAGTGAGCGCATGGCGGGCTTCCGCCAGACAGTCGCCGAGGCCGCGGAACGCCATCCCCAAACCATTGCTGCCGCCGTTGCGCCGTACATCCAGCACGGCGGCGCCGAGCCTTTGCCGGACTGGCTTGCAGCGTTGCCGAAACCGGTCGGAGTATTTGCCTACAGCGACCAGTTTGCCGTTTCCCTGGTTGCGGCCTGCAATCGTTACGGCTGGCGCATTCCGCAGGATATCGGCGTCATCGCCGCCGGCAACGATGTATTCCTTTGCGAACTGACGCAGCCGGGTGTGTCCAGCGTGCGTTTTGCCACCCGCGAGATCGGGTTCCGGGCGGCCGCGCGCCTGTGGGCAATTCTGCAGGGCGATTTCTCAAATGCCGAACCGGAGCTGTTGGCGCCCTTAGGGATTGCCGGGCGCGCTTCCAGTCAGTATGTGCCCGTTGCCGACGATCGTCTGAGCCGGGCTTTGATCTATATGCGCAAGCACCGGGCCGAGCCGCTGACGGTGGGCGACATTGCCCGTCTGGTCGGCGTCAACCGCCGCTGGCTCGAGCGTCACTGCAAACTTCGTTTGGGCCGTTCGCCGGCAGCGGAACTGCGGCGTTTGCGCCAGGAACGGGCCCGGGACCTCCTTTGCAGCACGGCGCTGCCGTTGGCGGAGATCGCCGCGGCCAGCGGCTTCGCCAACGCCTCGCAGCTCTGTGCTGTCTTTCGCCGGGAACAGGCCCAGACGCCTACGGCCTATCGCCGCCGGGCCACGGGCGCGGAGCCCTGAACGGCGGCGGCAAAGCCCCGTCGGCAAACTGAAACAAGCGGCCGGGAGGTGGAAATGGGGAGCTTTCTCGGGCCGGAGCAGCGCATCACGCTGATGCCTGAGGCGAGATGTCGCAGCTTACCCTTTCACGGCGTTTGGATCTATGGGACAACCCCGACGAGAGCCAGGCGGAAGTTGGTGCCGAAGGATCCGTCCCCCGGGTGCGTGACTTGCAGCTCGAACGTGTGTTCCGTCGGTTCCAGGTCGTCGGCCACCGGGAAGATGCGGAACCAGCCGTCGGCGCCGCACCAGTCGGGGCGATCCCGATTGGCGTCAGTCCATTCGCCGTCATCCAGGCGGTAGCGGAATTCGGCCGACAACGAGCCGAAATCAAACCCGAGTGCGAGCGCCCGGCCGGTAAAGGAGAAATTGAGTCCGGCGCCGACAGCCGCCGAGAACAGGACCTGGTCGATCCACTCATTGCAGGCCCAGCGCTGGATCTGCCAGGGGCCGGTCGTGGCAATCTCGAACAGGGACAGTCGGGCGGCGTTTTCCCAGTTCTTCGCGTTCAGCGCCGCCGGGCGGTCCTCGCCGTTGGCCACCTGCCCGGGGCTCGGCGCCGAGATCAGTTCGCGCTCGAGGAAGCGGCAGACGCTCTCACCGTAGCAGCGGCTGCCGGCGTGCTGAGGGTGCAGGCCGTCCGGCAGCCAGGCATCCCATTTGAGTTTGCCGGCCCGCACCTGGTTCAAGGTGTACAACCCCATGTTGACCGAGCCGATGCCGTAATGTTCGGCAAGCGTTTCGAAGTCCGCCACCGAGGGGTGCAGTTGGTCACGCAGGTAGTCGTCGTACATCGGCTGGCAGAAGGTGTAGGCACAGACCAGGTCGCGGCCGGCGCCGGCGCCCAGCCGGCGAATCAGGCCTTCACGCGAACGCATGCGGTATTCGGCATCGAGACCGAGATCGTTCGCGGCGTATTCAATGAATACCAGATCGCAGCCGCGGTCAATCAGGTCCCGTTGCGCCCGGAACACCGCCAGGTCGGAACCCGTCGCGCCGATCGCAGCATTCTCCACCACGATTCTGACGTCGGGATAGGTTTCAACAAGCCAAGGCACGACGTATTCGGGCCAGTTGTGGCCGGTCCGGGAATCGGTAATGGAACCGCCGATGAAGCCGACGGTGAGTCTGCCTTCGGCCAGCGCCTGTCGCGTCCGCGGCAGGCCGGAGCGGTGGTGAAACACATCAAGAGCCATGATTGAATTCCTTGCGTTGCGTGTCGATCGTCAAGACAATACAGGTGCGTTGTTCCCGCCGCATTGCAAGGCCCCGGGAACGCCGCCGTAAGCCCTCGATTACTGCCCTTCTTTGCCTCGAGTCCCGACTCTCAAGA
>CAYLNH010000374.1:0-5575 GCA_964384625.1 uncultured Lentisphaerales bacterium | reverse complement strand
AAATCGCCCCACCAAAAAACGAGAATCAAACCCCAGCAAAATCAAAAACTGCACACCATATGATCCCTGTCGGCCATACCGGCAAGGACCTCCAGAAATCCGTCGACCGCTTCCTCAAGATCACCGACCAGGAGGCCAACCTTCCGGTACTGGTCCACTGTTCCCGCGGCAAAGAGCGGGCGGGACTGTTTTCGGCGGTCTACCGGATGGAATACGACCGCTGGTCAAACCAGGAAGCCCTGATCGAGATGTACAACCTGGGGCTGGATCCCGGGTCCATGCCCGTCGTCGAAGAGTACATCTGGCACTACCGCCCGCGCTGGAAGACGGAAGAAGTCGCCGCCGACGAGAAAAAGCGGACGCCCGAGTGGCAGGAATAAGCCCTGCCGACATCACACGTTGACCCGACGACTCAGAATCCCTTTGTGCTGCTTGCCGACCGCGCCTTCGTAGTTGACGTCGGAATCAGCGATCAGCGAAGAACTCGGGGAAAGACGTGATTATTGGACAACCACCCCCTCCCCGACGCCCCTTGGAATCCAGAAAAACCGGCCGCTGATTGAACTTTTGCTAACTCGTGTTATCTAATGGGATGAATCGACGCTGCGGAAGGAGGTCCAGATGAAGTTGTTGCATGCGGTACTACCGGGAATGCTGGCCGTCGGCTTCGCGTTTGCCGATGATAACGCGGCGTTGCGCAGCCGCGGGGCGCGCATTTCCATTACCTCGGCGAACAAAGCCCGGCCGATCAATGCCCGCTGGAACAAGCCGGCGAAGATGCTTTCAGCCGGGAAGCCGGCCGGCCCGATCATCCACCAGATCCACACCGCCGAGATCACGATCCATCTGGCTCTGCCGCTGACGGTTACCCAGGTCGGCATTCAGAATGGTGACTACAAGGGCGGCTTCGCGATGGCCAGAGACTTCACCCTTGAAGCGCCGGGCCAGGACGCAAAGTCGTATACGCTGACGCAAAACACGAAAAAGGTGCAGTTCTTCCCGTATTCGGCGAAGACCGACAAGATCACGATCAAAGTGACATCGAAGTATCCGCCGAAGAACGGGAAGAAACCGAACCTGGATTACGGCACGATCAACTGCGTAAAGGTCCTGGTGAAAGAGGACCTGAAGCAGCTGTTTGCGCCGCCGGAAACCTACGTCCGCGGTCTGCCGACC
The DNA here is from genome assembly GCA_964384625.1 of uncultured Lentisphaerales bacterium. Lineage (GTDB taxonomy): Bacteria > Verrucomicrobiota > Lentisphaeria > JABSQK01 > JABSQK01 > CAYLNH01. The sequence goes on along the minus strand of CAYLNH010000374.1, from coordinate 4,399 downwards.
TACTCGATGCGAACGCCGAACCTGGACCCGCAAGGATTCACCGGCGTCATCGGCGAGCCGCGCAAGGCGACCGGCCATCCCTGCACCATCTGGGACAAACAGGACCTGGCCCGCTTCAAGAAAGAAATCGCCACGTACCCCGCTGCCAAAGACGCCTGCAACGGCATTGTTGCCTTTGCCGAGAAGGCCTGCACGCTCAACTGGAACGTGCCGGACAAACCGGACGACGGCGTCGACAAGAAGCTCGGCGCGATGCACAACACCATCGCTGTGGGCATCGGCAACCTGGGTATTGCTTACGCGCTGTCGGGCAATGAGAAGTTCGCCGCGGAAGCCAGGCGGCTGCTGCTGGAACTGGCCGACCGCTTCGAGGGCTGGCCTGTACACCGGCACCCGAAGTTCCGCCATGACGCGGCCAAGTGGAGCTGGCAGCGACTGAACGAGGCCATCTGGTTGATCCCGTCCGCCTGGGGCTACGACCTGATCCGCAACAGCAAGTCCATGACCGACGCCGACCGCAAGAAGATCGAAAACCATTTTATCATGCCCTGCGTCAAGAGCATCATGCGGTCCCCGGGCATCATCACGGCGCCGACCAACTGGTCGGTCGTCTGCAATGCCGGCGTCATGATCGGCTCCCGCGTCTGCGGCAACGACAACTACTACAGGAAATCCATTGACGGGTTGACGGGCAAGCGCGGCGAACGCGGCGGCATCTTCTTCCATTTGGACAACGGCATTGACGACGACGGCATGTGGGCCGAAGGCGCGATCGGCTATCAGTTCATGGCGATGCGCGGCCTGCTGGTCTGCGCGGAGATTCTCTGGCGCGACGGCATCGACATTTACAGCTACCGCAACGGCCGGTTGAAGCTCGTCTTCGACTCGCCGATCTGGTACTGCTACCCGGGCGGGCGACGATCGTCGGCGGTGCATGACAGCGGCAGTGCCGACTTGTTCGGTCGGGATGCGCACCTCTACCAATACGCCAAACAGCGCTACGGCGACAAGACATACAACGCCATTCTGTCGAAGGTTTCCCCGACCTTTGAGAGTGTCTACAATCTGTTCCTGCCGGCGGCGAACTTCAAGCCGGTGGACGCCGCGGATCTGCCGCGGGTGCCGTCGATCCTCTTCCCCGGCGTCGGCTTCACCATCAACCGGACCGGTGATGGCGATGACAGTAAGCATCTCTTCCTCGACTACGGCCCGAACCGCAGTCACGGGCACGCGGACAAATTGAACTTTACTTTGTTTGCCCTCGGCCAGGAGTTGTTTGCCGATGCCGGCTCCGCCTGGTACTCCACGGATATCTATCGCCGGTACTATCCGTACTCGCAGGCGCACAACACGGTCACGGCGAACGAGATGAGCCAGATCAAGACCGGCGGCAAGCTGGAGGCCTACGGTACGCTCGGCGAACTCGCCATGGTCCGCGCCTCCTGCGACAGCGCTATTCCGTCGGTCGGTCTCGACCGCACCATGTTCATGGCCGACGGCCGGCTGTACGATATCTTCATGGTCAAGAGCGGCATCCCGTTCACCTTCGATCTGCCCTATCATTCTTTCGGCAAGCTGGAACAGAGCATCGCGACGGAGCCCTGGAAGAGCCACCCGAAAGACAAAGTCGGCTACTGCTACTTCAGCGACACGGTCGCCGCCAAAGTCGACAACGACTGGCAGTGCAGTTGGGTGGTGAAGAAAGGCCGCCTCAACATGCATTACATCGGCGAGCCGGGTTCCGAGGTCATCTTCGCCAAAACCCCGAAGGGCGGATCGAAACTGCCCACGGCGATGATTCGTCGTAAAGGCAAAGAGACCATTTACGCCGGCGCCATGGACATCGTTCCGACGGGCCGCAAGGATACCATCAAGCGCGTCAGGAAGCTGACCGCGAGAAACCAGCTCGGCGCCGGACTCGTGTGCGATGTTGCCGGCGGCGGTGAGGAGATCCTGCTGACCAACTTCACCGGCGGCAAGCTGAAGATCGGTGCGTTCGAGACGGATGCGCGCGTGGCTTTCCTGCGCCTTGCCGGCGGCACACTGGAAGCATTCTACCTGGCCGGCGGCACAGTGCTGGCCGGCGGCGGCGTCAGCGTTCGCTCGGCGATGCCAACGCTGGTGGCGTACTGCGAAGTGAAGGACGGCCTGGCGCAGCTGGCCAACCAGGGCAAGGACGACACGGCCCTGATCATCACGGGCATCTCCCAGGCCGACAACGTGAACACGGTCGACCGCCGGGGCAAACGGACCGGCTCCGAAGCGGCCGGCATGAACGGCACGACCCTGAAGTTGACGGCCAAGGCCTACACCAGCTACGAGTTGACCAGAGGTGCCCAGCCGACGGTAGTCGCACTGGCGGAGAAAGCCCGGCGCGCCAAGATCGAAGCGCAGCTGGCACGCGAGAAGAAAGAACGCGAGGCGTTCATGAAACTGGTGGACGCGCAATACGCCGACGCCCGCAAGAGCGGTGTTCCGAAAGACTTTGTGCAACTGATCGAAGTCGACCAACTCAAAAACCAGAGCGGCGGCAAGGTCCGGTTCACCACCGGGAAAGCCGCAACCGTCGGCCTGGCGTTCTCCGGTTGGGACAACCACAATCACGCGCTTGAGTATGAATTCGATATCAAACAGGCGGGCCATTACCAAGTCATCCTTAAATACTGCCGCGAGGGCGGCCCGGCCAAACGCTCGATCGAAGTCAACGGCAGATTCCCCTTCGACGGCGCCGAAGCCATGGAAGTCGCGGGCACCGGCGGTTGGTCCAACGGCGCCGATAACTGGCGGCTGTTCACCATCGAGTGGCCGCTGGTCAACAAGCCGTTCCTGGTTAAGCTGAATGCCGGCAAGAACACGATCCGTTTGAACAACGTCGGCGGCGGCGGGGTGAATCTCGACTACATCGCAATCACGGCGCCGTTTGCCGAGCCCACGAAAGACAATCTGGAAAAGAAATAAACGGGGCAGACCGTTTATGCCCCGTTCACCGGCAGGCAAGACGCAAGCAATCCAAATCGCGAACCCGACGGACAAGAAACCATGGTGGGAAACAAACGAGCCATCACCAGACGCGACGTTGCCGAACTGGCCGGCGTGTCCGCCAGTACCGTCAGCCTGGTCCTGAACAACACCCCGAACACGCGGATCAGCGAAGACACACGCAAACGCGTCATGGCGGCGGCCGACAAAGTCGGCTACCGCCCCAGCGCCGTCGCCCGCGCCCTGGTCACCGGCAAGACCAACACCATCGGCGTTCTCATCTTCTATGCCGAATCCCCATTCGATAAATACACCGGCGGCATCCTTTCCGCCTTCTGGAATCTGGTGCACAAGAACGGCTATCGCCTGACCATTGACGGAATTCCGCCGGACGGCGACGCGTCCGTCATGTTCCGCGAACGCGCCGCCGACGGCGTGCTGCTGCTCGTACCGCCGCCGGAAATCAAGAACCTCGAGGTCATGATCCAGGCGCAATTCCCGCTCGTCTGCGTCGGCAGCACGATCACGGATCAAAATATCGACTATGTCGATACGGATAACTACATGGCCGGCAAAGACGGCACGCAGCACCTCCTGGACCGCGGGCACAAGAAGATCCTCCACATCGCCGGACCGGTGGACGACATGACCTCGGCCCGCGACCGACTTCGCGGCTATCGCGACGCAATGGAGGAAAACGGCATCGGCTTTGATCCGGCGTTTGTCGTGCAGGGCAATTATCTTGCCGTTTCCGGCAAGCAGGCGATGCACCGTGCGCTGCAGCAGAAGCTCGATCTCACTGCCGTCTTCGCCGCCAACGACGGCATGGCCCGGGGGGCGATGGAAGAACTGCGCAACTCCCCCCTGCGCGTCCCCGATGATGTCTCCGTCGTCGGCGTCAATAACGACCCGGCCGGTGAGATAACGCCCGGCGATCTGACAGCGATCCAACAGCCGATGGAAGCCGTCGGCCACGCCGCCGCGGAGATCATGCTCAGCCGGATCAGGGGCAACGGCGGCCGTCCCCGGCAGCACCTGTTTCGCGGCCGCCTGATCAGCGGCTCCTCGGTCCGGCAACTACAGTAGCCAAAGCACAGCGCCGGGCCGTAAGGGGGCGCAAAAGCGTTTCACAGCAGGTGCAGCCACACCCGTCCGGGAAGCGTGCAGATCGGATTCCGGCCTCCCGCGAAAAAGCCCCAAGCTGAGCTTGGCGAGTGTCTACACCCCCTTCGGTTCAGCCGACCTCACCAGCCAGGGGAAGACAGAAACGAGGCCCTGTCGGTGCTGGGACATCGTCTTGGGCCGCACCCCGTCACTGACGCATTACCAAGCCATTCTCAAAGTCCTGGCAAAACCCACCCGTTGAGGCTAAGGGTCGGCGCGGAAATAACGTCGCATTATTCGGGGCAGACATACCAAC
>CAYLNH010000373.1:0-5603 GCA_964384625.1 uncultured Lentisphaerales bacterium | reverse complement strand
TATCGAACCACAGGATTGAAGTGACCGAAGACAGTCACATCAATCCTTATTTGTTCTGTTTATGCATGCACAAAAGCTACAGGCACTACGGCAGTTTGTCCAGTAGGATTTGTGCAAAAAGGCCAGCACAAGGCCGTGGGGGGCTCCAGAAGGCTTTTCGCGGCACGTCTAGCTATGACCGTAGTGGTGCAGTTGTTCAACCGTTTGCCATGGATGAGCCCAATATCCCTATGCGGCGCAAGGAGCAACACGCGTTCCGATGTTGAGTTCCATATCAAGAAGCAGTTAGCTCGCGCCGGCCTGGTCGATCCGAACTGCCGGGAGTCCCTGGAGGCCTGCGGCATCTATGCCAGCGCCATCGACCTGTCGGAACCGACCTGTACCTCAAGTGCAAGGTACTGGTACAATCTGCGCGTTGTCTTGGTTGCGTCTGATCGCTGCCGGATGGGACCAGACGAAGCCTATGAGATTCGACGAGTGTCGCCGGCAGTGGCCAGAAAGAAGGACTACCTGATCAGGTCGCTGTCGGTGATGCCGGATCACATACACATTGCGCTGCGAGCGAACCCGGAGCAATCACCGGAAGAGGCGGCGTTGGCATTCCAGAACAACATTGCTGGGAAGTTAGTGCAGATACAGTTCTGGGAGTGGAACTATTACGTCGGGACTTTTGGGGAGTACGCGATGCACGCGGTCCATCGGCAGCAAACCGACCACTGCTCCGGCGGGGCAAACCCGGCGGCGGCAGGAACCGCGTCTCCGACTCACCGAGCTACCGTACCGGCGCCGGGGTGAACTGATGGCGACGCGTCAGACAATGCAGGTGCGGACGTAAGACCTTATTCGGCTCGCCGCTGCCGTCGTAGAAGTTGCAGATGATCGGGACGCCGAGTTCGTCTTCGATACGGGCGAAGATCGATGTGGTTGTCGTGCCGGGCATGCAGAATGACGGCGCGGCGTTGACGATGGCATCCACGTTCTCGCGTTCGATGAACAGGATTGCGCGGCCGATGGTCAGGATGGATTCGCCTTCGAACTCGACCGGAACGTACTTGCGGCCGGCGGCGATAACATCTTCGATTGGCGGCTCAACACGATCGTGCACCATGTTGTGCGCCACGTCATACAGGGCGTGTTCGCTGCGGGCAAAATAGACACCGGACAGCTCCGCCTTGACGCGACGTATGATATTCAACGGATTGTCTTTGGCTTTGTACTTATCCATGAACGCGGTGTACAGGACCCACTCGGCAATGGATGTGCGCACGGCTTCGCCGCCGAGATTCTCGATCCAGCCAAGCACGTTCTGATTCAGGAAGACGCTGTTGCGCACGTAGATCTCGCCGAGGACCCCGACCTTCGGGCGTTGGTGGCGGCGGTTGACCTCGATGCCGAGGAAGCGGTCGACGGTGTGGGCCAGGACGTCTTTCAAGTCGCGGCCGCCGCCCTGGATGCTGTGCTCCAACTCGGCGATGCTCTCTTCGGCGATTTCGTCAGTCTCGCCTTTCTTCTTCTCGTAAGGCCGGGTCTTGAGGATCATCTTGGTGAGGAGATCTGTGATCACGACGCCGCGCCACATGAGACGCCGCATGCGTTCGGGCAGGCCGGCGTAGGAATTGGACGAGCTCGGCGAGAGGATCTCCACATCGCCCCAGCCCTTTTTGCGGAACAACAGGTGATCCAGACAGGCATACTGTCCGAAACGGCACGGACCGTGGGCGGTCGGCATGAACAAGGCCACTTCGTTCGGCTTCAGGTTGCGTTGTTCCACGGTGCGGATGAAACTGCCGAGCGTGGACGGGCAGGGCGCGCATTCGCCGCCCAGCGTGTGTTTGTAGCCGATGTCGAGGGATTCTTCGTCTTCCTGCAGCGCCTCGGCACGGTAGCCCTCCGACTGGAAGGCCGCCGTCATCATGCGCACGCCGATCGGGTCCATCGGCGAGAAGAAGATGATCTTGTTCTGGTCGATCTGCTTGCGCTTGCGCGGGGCTGCGGGCGGCAGGCGTTTCTGCGGGTGCCAGGCCTTGAACGATTCCATTGCGGCTTCAACGCGCGTGACATAGCCGGCATCGGCGCCGTGCGCATCAAATTGGACGATCAGGAAGGGCTTGCGCCGTTCATGCATGATCTCTTTGAAGTAGGTCATGATGTACGAGTCCGGGCCGCAGCAGAAATTGCTGAACAGGATGCCGAAGAGGTTGTCGGAATCCAGTACTGTGCGCGCGGTGCGCACGATCGCCTGGCCGTAGTTCCAGTACATGTTGTACCAGCGTTCCTCGAGTTCGCCGGGCTCGAGGAAGTCCATCGGGATGACGGTTACGCCTTTCTCCGCAATCTTCTCCGGGAGATTGACGTTGATGCCCGGGTCGTTGACGTTGTACGGGCGGCCGAAGACAACAATACCCATCTCGTCGCTGTCCTGCAGGCGCTTGAGTGTCTCCCGCCCGGCCGCCTTGATCTCGCGATCAAAGGAACGCTGCGCCGCCAGCCCGGCTTTCAAGGCGCGCTTCACATCGCTGAGCGAGACATCCATGACAGCACTCAGGGCTTCGTGGATCGCCTTCGCCATCTTGGGATAGCCGTTGACAAACTTGATCACCGGCGAGACGACTTCGCCGGCGTACTCGCCGGTGGTATTGGTGGTCTTGATCACCGACGGGTGACTCTGCACAAACGGGCAGAAGTGCGTGTCGGAGAACTCGCTGTTGCCGGTTTGAGCGCGGATCAGGTGGGGGATGAAGATAAAGTCCGGGTTTGCCGCCGCCAGTTCGGCGACGTGTCCATGGCTGGTGATGACGGGTGCACAGAAATCCGCCTGGCTGTATTGCAGTCCGAGTTTACGGGTTGCTTCACGGGTTTCCCTGGAGAGGACCATTTTGCCGCCGAGCCGTCGCAGCAGTGTGCCCCAGAGCGGCAGGTAGTTGTACATGGTCAGACTGCGCGGGATGCCGAACGTGAACCCGGGTGTGTCCGGATCCTGCCCGGCCTTTTCAAGCAGCAGTTTGCGGCGCAGGCGGAACAGTTCGTAGCCGGGCGCCTTCTTGTTCACGCGTTTCGTCTCAGAGTACTCTTTGCCGCATTTCATGCCCCAGCCCAGCTTCTCGCCGTCCAGGTTGATGACGGTCAACTCGCACTCGTTGCGGCAGAACGTGCATTTCTCACTTTCGCTTTCGACGTGGGTGTCGGCGAAAGCCAGGCCGCGGAAATCGGTGTTCTGGATTTCGGCGTCGAGGAGGAGGAGGGCGATGCCGAGCGCGCCGGTAAGGTGGCAGTACGGCGAGACCGTAATCGGTTTTTGCAGGGTTTGTTCGAAGGCGGCGACGAGCGCTTTATTTCGCGCGGTCGCGCCCTGGAAATAGACGCGGTTGCCGATGTGCTGGCCGGCGACGACCTTGTTCAGGTAGTTCTCACAGACGGAGTAGAGGACAGCGGCAGCGACTTCCTGGCGGCTCCAGCCCTGGGCCAGGAGGACATCGAGGTCGCGCTCCATAAAGACGGTGCAGCGGTCGGAGGTGCGCGGTGGAGCAACATCGAGCACATGATCGCCGTAGTCCCAGACTGAAATGCCCAGGCGCTTCGCCTGTTCTTCGATGAACGATCCCGTGCCGGCGGCGCAGACATGGTTCATGACGGAGTTGTAGACGACGCCCTCGTCCAACTGCGTAAACTTCGAATCCTGTCCGCCGATTTCGAGAATGGTATCGACTTTGGGGTCGAGGTGGACTGCCGCCCGGGCGTGCGCGGTGATCTCGTTCATCTCGAGGTCGCCGCGGATAATCTTGTTGATCAGCTTACGGCCGGAGCCGGTGGTGCCGGCAGCCGTAACGTTGAGTTTGAGATTGTACTTCTCGGCGGCTTGGGTGAACGCCTTAAGGAGGAGCTGCGTGGCCTGGATTGGAGCGCCGGCGGTCTTGCGGTAGACGCTGATCAACGGTTCGTGGTCGGCGGCGACCATGATGCCCTTGGTCGATGTTGAACCAATGTCGATGCCGAGGACGACATCGTAGGTCGTCGCGTCAGGTTCGCGGATGATGGAGATTTCCGATTCATCGTCGTTGATCCAGAAATCATGGGAGCTGAAATCCGGGTAGTCGCTCTTTTCCAGCCTGAGGGCAGGGCGCCGCAACCGTTGTTCCTGTGTGGCTTCGGCTTTGTTAACGGTCCAGCCGGAGGTCGTTTCGAGGCCCTCGACGGCGGCGTGTTCAGCGGCGCCGATGGCGCCGGCCAATTCGGGGTGGGGCGGGACTTCGACGTCGAAGCCGAGCTTCGTGTTGATGTACGACACAATCTGTGAGTTCTTCGCGACGCCGCCGACCACGACGGTCTTGCCCTGGATCGTTTTTCCTTTGAGCAGCGTGTCCAGGGTGCTTTCCGCCATACCGCGGCAGATGCCGGCGGAAATGTCTTCCGGGCCATAACCGCATTGCTGGAGATGGATGATGTCGGTCTTCGCAAACACGGCGCAGCGGGTGGCAACGGAGGGACAACTCCTGGCGTTGCCCGCCAGGTCCGCGAGTTCTTCGGGCTTGGAACCGAGCCGCAAAGCCTGCTGGTCCAGAAAGGCGCCGGTGCCCGAGGCACAGGCGGTGTTGGCCGTGTGGCGCAGGTATTCGCCGTCTTCGTTCAGGACGACGAGATAGAAACTGCCGGCGCCGATGTAGATGATGTTCTGGACGTCCGGACAGAGATTTCTTGTGCCATAGAGGATTGCTACAGTCGGGTCCAGCATCGGCCCGGCGTTCTCGATCTGCTGCGCGCCGTCGCCGGTCTTGGCGATCCTGCCGAAACCGTGACCGTTGGTCGCGGCAACGGCTTCGGCCACGGTCTCCGCCACATGCCCGTGGTGCCGGCGGTAGTCGTGGTGGATCAGGTTCCCCTCACAGTCAACAACGGCAAGAGAGACATACGCGGATCCGACATCCACGCCCAGGGCGCACGGACCATCGGCACGAATCTGCGGGCCGGTGGCAATAGAAAGCGCTTTACTTTCCATAAGTTGTTCTCCTAATCACAGAACGTTGCGCATTCCGAACCGGACGGTTTGCGCCTGGCGTGCAGCATTCCTGCGAACACCCGTTCCCTCCGCAATTATCTGCCGGCCGGTTCACTCATCGCCCGACCGAGCAACTGAAATGCCAAACAAGTCCTATGTTCTCTAAGTTCCTGGACAGCAAGGGGGCGTCCTCCATAGCGCGATCTCCCTCAGTCGACAGGATGGTCAGCAAACCACACTGACTGTCACGGATGTGTACATCAAAAAACCACAGACTGAGGAAAGCCCCTGCCAACAACAAAAACAAGAGCGCGAATATAGTGGATCCCAATGCCCGTGTCAATGGGATTTGCCAAACAGATGTAAGACCTCGCGGCCCTGTTATTTCCAACCGCCGCCACGCGCCTTGTGCCCGTGGAACAATGATTGCCCCTCCCGCCGTAAGCCCTCGATTACTGCCCTTCTTTGCCTCGAGTCCCGACTCTCAAGAGGTTGGGAACCTGCGGTACTTGCGGATCTGTCACCGGTATGAAGTCCGCACACCTCCCCTGTTTCCCCGCCGCTTTGGCCGGTGCGCCGGCCAAAGCGGCGGGAAAACGGGAACTGGAGG
>CAYLNH010000372.1:0-5626 GCA_964384625.1 uncultured Lentisphaerales bacterium | reverse complement strand
TTTATGTAGGTGACAGATCCTCAAGTACCGCAGGTCAAGCGCTGCGGGATGCAGAGAAGGGCAGTAGACGAGGGCTTACCGGTGCTTGCCTCGCCGCCTTGCGGAGCAGATATGCGGCGGTAGATTCATCCCGTCTGAACTGCAGACAAACCGGAGGATCGGATCCGATGATCAGGAAGACAGTCGTATTGGCCACAGTTCTGTTGGGCCTCAGTGCAAATGGATTTGCCCGGGAGCAACCGGATACCCGCGAGTTCACCGCGGATCGCTGCAAACTGACACTGGGAGTCGGCGACGATTGGTTCGATACGGGACAGATCCGGGGGGCGACAGCGGGCATTGAGGGGGAGTTCGGCGTTCTGATTCTCGCGATACAGAAACTGCCCAAACACGTCCCGGTGAATCAGGAGTTCATCAAAGGCTTTGAGAAAGGGGCGATCAAAGCCGGCCTCTCCACCAAAGTCAGAGGCGAACTGACACAATTCAAGGGGGTCCAGTGCTACGACCTGATTTACCGGCTGGAACAGGACGGATCCCTGGTATACAGCAAGACCTTTGCAGCCAACGGCCGCATGTACTCGTTGCAGGTGATGGACAGTCCTGTGCCGTTGGCCGAGCGACAGAAATTGGACAGCCGGTTTGCTGCGTTCAGCTTCATTGGCGCGCCGCAACCACATGTTGCCAAAGCCGCGCCGGAGTCAACGGGGCGCAAGCCGAATTTCAGCGAGCGGATGGGATCGTTGGCGGCACGGCTGCTTATCCTCGCTGTCCTGCTCGCGGGGGTGCAGCAAATCTTCAAACGCAGCCGCAGGAAGAAAGCAGCCGCTGCCGGTCACGACAGCTCGGCCAAGAAGTAGCGGGCCTCGCTGACTTTGGAACTGGACGTTCATGCCAACGCGACAACCCGGCCGGAATCCGCCGATTCGATGGCGGCAAACATGACGGCCAGCGATTTCAGGTTGTCGGCGCTGTTGGTCAAGGTCGGTTCGCGCGTTTCAATTGCCTGGGCAAACGCCTTCCACGTCGGGACCGCCGGCGGCTCAGGCGTGATCTTCTGCGGCGCCGCATTATCGGCCGCGCGCTCGTGGGTTTGCAGGGTCAGTTCGCCGTGCCGGAACATGAGCTCGCCTTTGCTGCCGGTGATGCGGGCGGCACACTCGTAACCGACCGGCTCCAACAGCCGGCGCATGGTCGACGTATAGCACGCCGTGACGTTGTGCGTCATGTTCAGGATGGCATAGGCGCTGGTGGTCGTGGGGATCGCGACACCGTCCTGGAGTGACGGCCAGTCGCGGACGTATAGACTGTCGCATTCTTCACCGGAGAGATAGCGGATCAGATCGAGGTGATGGATCGCCAGGTCCTGGAGAATCGCATGCGGCAGCTTGCTGCGGTAGCCGTGCAGCGGGGCATCGGAAAAGACGGACATGTTGAAACCGAGGCACCGTACCGTGCCGATGGCGTCGTCCTGAATCAGCTTGCGGGCGGTGAAGTGCATCGGGTGCCAGCGCAGCTGCTGGTGGACCATCAGCATGCGGCCGTTGGCTTCGGCGGTTTCGTGCATCTTGCGGGCGTCTTCCAGGGATTCGGCCATCGGCTTTTCCGAGATGACGTCCAGTCCGGCTTCCAACGCCTGGATGGCGAAGGGCGCATGCAGATGATCGGGGGTTCCCACGAGCGCCGCATCGGCAACGGTACTTGTCAGCGCCTCGTCCAGAGACGAAAACGTCGGCGCTCCGGTCTTTTCCGTGAAAGCTGTACAAGCGTCCTCGTTAATGTCGACGCCGGCAACCGCGGTGAATCCGCCGCAGTCGATGGCTGCATTCCAGTCATGGCGGCCCATGCCGCCGAGTCCGACACAAAGCAAACGGATCATGGCACTCCTCCGCAGTTGGTGGTCACTGCCAATATCCGGTGCCGGGCGGGTAATGTCCAACGGTTCGTCAGGATCCGGGGTGTTTCCCGGTTGAAGCCATCATCCAGCCTCTTGCTGCCACCACGATCTCGGCGTCAGGGCCGACATGACGCAACCGATTCTTCCGCTTCCCTCGATTGCATGCACATCATCCCCCGGCTGGAAAACTTGCGCCGAGGCCATCTAGTGTATCGTCCCGAAAACCCGGGAGCATAAGAGAATCCGATGGATTTTCGCTGCTCTGCCAGGCAGTTGAGGCAAAGCGATATGAATATCGTGGTTCGCGACTAACGAAGCAGAGCGCGAAAAGGCGCGGAATCACGCCTCGGATTCATGGGGCGATACACCAGGGTTTGGCAGCCGAAACGTGGTGCCCGAATGGAAAGGCAGCAGCCGATGAAAATCAACTGGGAAACCGGTTCTTGGCGGTGTGAGGAAGCGATAGAGCCGGATTGCACCATCATTGTCGCTGGTGACTGGTATCCGAAGAATGAGCAGATCGACCTTGCCGCCGACGATCCGGAAATGCTCTACGGCGATCTGCTGCCGGAGTTGCGCGCTGCAGACCTGCGGCTCGTGAATCTGGAGGCATCGCTTGCCGACTGCGGCACGCCAATTGCCAAGGACGGACCGAATATGCAGGTCCGCTCTTGCGCTCTTCCGGGGTTGACCGCCGTTCCGTTTGATGTCGCCTGTCTGGCAAATAACCACGTGATGGACTACGGGCCGGACGCCCTGGCGAGTACTCTTTCTGCACTTGCGGCGGCCGGGATGAAGACCGTTGGCGCCGGGATGTCCCCGGACGCGGCCCACGAATCACTCGTCTGCAAAGTCGGTTCGACACGGATCGGGATCGTCAACTTCTGCGAAGGCGAAGACGGCACCGCTGCCACGCATGGTCCGGGAACATTCGGGTGGGAGCCGGATCGTGTCATCCGTGCGGTAGCTGAGTTGCGCGCAACCGTCGATGTCGTCCTCGTCATTGCCCATGCCGGCCGCGAACATGTACCCGTGCCGCCGCCTTATGTTGTGCGGCTGTTTCGCAGTATTGCTGAAGCCGGTGCCGACATTGTTATCGGCCACCATCCGCATGTGCCGCAGGGCGTTGAAATCCACCAGCATGTCCCGATCATCTACAGTCTGGGCAACTTCGTCTTCCTGCAGGAGAAGGGCTCGGTATTCCGGCGTCGCGGGTTGCTGGCGACCGTGGAGGTGGCTGCGAAGCGCGTCAGCGGTTTTCGGCTCACGCCCTATGAAATCAACGCAAACGGCGTGCGGCGGATGTCGCGGTCAGCAACATCGTGGCTGTTCAACGAATTGAACCGGGCGTCGGCATCACTCGCCGCGGCCGCGAAAGTGCGGGAAGCATGGCTGGCTTTCATCGACAGCTTCGGAGAGGACTTCTGGCAGGAACAAGTCGACGGCCGCGTAATCGCCCAGTCAATCCTCGAGGCGGCGGCCGCACGGGTTCGCGGGAAAGCAAACGTCGACTACGAGAAACAGGCGGCGAAATTGCGCAACCGCTTTATCACGCCGGCGCATCAGCATTGGCTGGCCGACGGCCTGGCCCGTTTCGGCAGCCGCGAAATTGGAACTTCCGAGCGCTGGGCGCGGGATCTGGTTCATCGCTGGCTCAACCTGGAGGTACCAGACCGGTGCTGACGATCCCCGCCAGGAAGATTCACCGCGACCCCGAAGTCGCCGGACGTGACTGGCACGGGGTCTGCCGTTGTTCAACGTGTCGGCTGGAGGAAACACCCAAATGAACTGTGCGACCTGTGGATCGGACCTGGGCGGTATGGACGAACGCGAGGCGTTCATCTGTCTTGAGGTCATGGGCGACGAGTACATTGAGTCCTATTGGCATTGCAGTGCCTGCGGCACATACATGCAGGAAGTCTATCACGATCGTTTCTGTGGTGAGGACGATGTGCGCCACGGCCCGATCGACGCAGCCCGGGCAGAAGCGGCGATCGCCAAGATCAGGCAATGTCCTGAGCCGGGCAGCAAACGCTGTGACTGCGCGGTCCATCAGGAGTTGGGGCGATAGTCCAAACACTCTGTGAGTGCCGCATCGGGTTACTGCAGCAGCCGGTCAATGTCCGCCTGCATTCCGGCGTCCCTGAGATACGGATCCTGGTGCGTCTTGCCGTAGTCCTGCAAGGCTGTCGCCAGTCGTTTGGCGATGGTCCGGTACTCCGGATCCTTCACTCGGTTGTCGAGTTCGTCCGGGTCTTTCTCCAGATCGTACAACCAGGGAACGTCGTTCGGCGAAAGAACCAGTTTATGCCGGTCCGTAACGGCACAGACCCAGCCGCCTTTGGTTTTCTTCTGCTTGCCGACGGCTTGCCGCAGGAAGACGATATCCGTCCATTCTGTCGGGGGCTTGCCGGACAACAACAGGGCCGAGGCATCACGCCCCTCCGTTGCCGCCGGGGCGTTGCAGTTCATCAGCGAGAGGATCGTCGGGGCGAAGTCGACCGTCGCCAGGGCGGCGCTGATTGTGCTGCCGGGCTTCAGTCTGCCGGGCCACGAGATCACAAAGGGGATCTTCGCGGATGCCTCGTAGGGCACCCCTTTGTTATGGCGGTGGTGTTCCGCGCGCAAGTCGCCGTGGTCGGCGGTGAAGACCACGATGGTCTTGCGGTCGAGACCATTCGTTCGCAATGCCTCCAAGATGCGGCCGACATTGTCGTCAATGCACTTTACCATGCCGAAGTACTTGCTGTGATTGAGGGAACAGCGTTTCTCTTTGCGGGCCCACCTCGGCGTTTGCTTCTCGGTCTTCCCGAAGGTTCGGGGCGTGGCGAACTTCATGCCGGCGAACTGCCGGTCATAAGGTTTGCGTACCGTGTCCGGCCCGTGCGGGTCCGGGATGCTGACCATATAGCAGAACGGCTTGTCTTTGTTGGCTTTGATAAACTCGATGGTGCGGTCGGCCAGGAAGTCGGTGGTGAAGGAGGTCTTGTCGGCGCCGGCGACGCCGTAGTTCGGTTTGCCGGCCTTGCTGCGGCTCTTGACCCGCGGGCCGTCATCCGTGATTTCAAGTTGCTTCCAGTGGCCGCGGTTGAACATGTACCGGTTATCGGCAAAGCCGAAGTTCCGTTTCGGCCGCCATTGCGGCTTGCCGCTGCCGTCAAGGTGCCATTTGCCGGCGTATCCGGTGGCATAGCCGTTGTCTGCCAGAACCTTGGCAAAGGTGACTACCGAATCCTTCATCGGGAAATCGTTCCCCGGCGTGCCGGTGTTGTGCGGGTAAAGCCCCGACACAAATGAGGCGCGGGACGGCGAACAGACCGGCGACGACGCATAGAAACTGGTGCAGAGCACGCCGTTTTTTGCGATCGAGTCGATATGCGGAGTTTTCACAATGGCCTTCGGCCCCCACATGAACGCCTGCTCCGGCGGCAGGGTTTCGCGGTAGCAACCGAGAGTGCGGAAGTTGTGCTCGTCGGTGTGGATGATCAGCAGATTGGGCTTGTTCTTCGCCTGGGTATCGGCCAGGGCCCGGCCGCCGGAAAACATGACGCCGCCGATCCCGATCCCGGCAGCCTTGATAAAATCGCGTCTTTCCATTATTCACCTTCGCGCTGCAGTTTGAATGAATCTTGCCCCGCGGATTCCAGAGTCAAGTCAAACGCAGGTGGTCCTTCGCTTGCTTAGGGTCCGCGCGGAAATAACTTCACATTTTGAGAGACTTTCAAGAGTCGC
>CAYLNH010000371.1:0-5643 GCA_964384625.1 uncultured Lentisphaerales bacterium | reverse complement strand
GTCTCCTTCCCTGATGAACTCATTCACCGGGCCGACGAGCGACCCGGGGTCTGGCAAAGAATGGCGCTGAATTACGACGTGTTTACGACGTTTACGGGTAGGATGACGTCGGTTGGGTTCGGCGTTGTCGGACCTGGCGGCATGGCCCTTTGCACCCCGCTTGGGCGTGGGCGGGGGGCGGGCTGTGGTCGCCGGCAACGGGGGTCGGTTAAAAGAGGCCGGTCGGGGGCGGAATTCGCGGGACGGATTCCCGCGTTACGATGGAGCGGAGTCGGAACGGGCTTCAGCCTTCTTCATGTAGCGGTCGAGACGGCCGCGGGAGATATCGAGGATCCTGGCGGTCTTGCGCTTGTTCTCGCCGCAGAGCTGGTAGACCTTGGCGATATGTTGGAGGATCGCCGTTTCCAGCGTCAGGTCGTTGCGCTCCTCCGGTTCGGGTGCCGGATCGGATGCCGCTTTCTCCGGGCGAAACCGCGCAGCCAGGCTCAGGTCTTCGTCGAACATCTCTTCATCGAAGACAACGTCATCGGGCTGGACCGTGTCGCCCCTGGCGAAGAGGACGGCGGTCTGCACGACGCGATGGAGTTCGCGCAGGTTGCCGGGCCAGAGGTAGTCGATAAGCTTTCGGAAGGCTGCCGGATCAATGCCGGACAGGTCCTTTTCATAGCTATGGGCAACCGCCTGGAATTCACTGGCAATCAGTCCCGGCAGGTCCTCCGGGCGTTTCCGCAGCGGCGGAATCAGAAGGGTGATGCCGTTCAACCGGTGGTACAGGTCCTCGCGGAACAGACCGTCGATGGCAAGCCGGCGCAGGGATTTGTTGGTCGCCGAGATAATGCGGACGTCGGCGTGCATGGTAATCTCGGAACCGAGTCGTTCGAATTCACCGTACTCAACCGCCCGCAGGATCTTGGCCTGCGCCGCCGGACTCATATCGGCGATCTCATCGAAAAACAGCGAGCCGTTGTCGGCCATTTCGAATTTGCCGCGCAGCGCCTGCGCGGCGCCGGTGAAAGCCCCTTTTTCATGCCCGAACAACTGACTTTCCAGCAGGGTATCACTCATGGCCGACGCATTGAATGAGATGAACGGCGCGTCCCGGCGGGGCGACGAATTGTGGATCGCATGGGCCAGCAGCGTCTTGCCGGTGCCCGATTCGCCCAGCAGCAGGATCGGCAGGCGGGAGCGCGCGGCCTCCGTCGCCAGCGTCAGGCACCGCTGCATCTGCGGGTTGTTGCTGGTCAGATCCTCCAGGCGCAAATCACTTGGCAACCGGGGAACATCCATATATTTCCGTCCTTGTCAGCCCGAAGATCTCGTCCTTTGTCCTGCGTTACCGCAACCCATGGCGTCTCCGGGCTAGTCCATCTGCCGCGTAGTCAGGTGATAATACAACCCGCGGCGTTCCATGAGTTCGTCATGTGTACCTTGCTCGACAATCCGTCCGTGATCAAGCATAAAGATGCGATCTGTTCGCCGCACCAGTCCCGGTCGTTGACTGAGAAAAATGACGGTTCGGTGCTGGAGCGCCTCTTCCAGGTTATCGAGGAGGACCGATTCGGACTCGACATCGAGGGCGCCGGTGGCGTCGTCGACAACCAGGATCGCGGGGTCGTGATAGAGGGCCCGGGTGATGGCGATCCCCTGTCGCAGGCCGAGGTCGAGGCGGACGCCGCCGTCGCCGATTTCCGTGCGATAGCCGTTGGGCAAGGCGTCGATCTGCTCATGAAACCCGGCGGTGCGGGCGACGGCCTTGGCGCGGGCGGCATCGGGCTGGCTGTCGCCGAAGGCGATATTCGCCAGCACAGTGCCGTTAAACAGATGTTCATCCTCGAGGACGAGTCCGATCTGCCGCCGCAGTTCGGGCAGCCGGATTCTGGTTTCGGGGACGTCGTCATACAGGATGCGGCCGCTGCTGGGCTGCAGCAGCGCGGCGATGGTCTTGGCCAGCACGGTTTTGCCGGAGCCGCTGCGCCCCAGGATGCCGATGCGTTGGCCGGGGTTCGCCGTAAAACTGATGGACTCCAGAATCGGCGCGGACTCGCTGCCGCCGAAGTGAATGCTGACATCGCGGAACTCGACCCGGCCCTGCAGGCTGGCGGCGGCCGTGCGTTCGCCGTCGGACAGGTCCTCTTCCGAGCGCCACTGGATGATGTCGTTCAGGCGCTGGAGCCAGAGGCCGGCGGCCAGATAGTCGACCCACAGCTGGATCAGGCTCATGACCGGGGCGTAGAGCATGGCGATCAGAATATGAAAAGCGATAAACCGGCCGAGCGTCAAGTCGCCTTTGATGACGTACCGCGCGCCGAACCAGAGGAACAGGATGCTGGAGAGCACCCAGAGTCCCTGGACCGTGCCCTGGAAGGCGGAGATGTTGAACTGGTTCTGGGCCTGATGCCGCGTAATCCGGAGGAAATTGCCGACGGCCGCGTCCCGGAACTGCTGTTCGCCGCCGGCGGACTTGACCACACGGATGCCGTTGATCACATCGTCCTGCAGCCGCTGAAACGCCGCCTCCGTCTCCTGCAGGCCGGCAAACGCCGGGCGCAGAATCCGGCCGGCCAGGAAGAGCAGAATCAGATAGACCGGCAACATGATCACCAGAAACCAGAGCGCCAGCCGCGGACTGAAGACGAACATCACAAGAGCGAACGCCAGCACCTGCACCAGCGCCAGCAGGCTGTTGGAGCAGTTCTCCATGATGAAGTACCGGATCTCGCGGGCGCCGATCAGGCGCTGCTGGATGTCGGAGGGCCGGCGGTTGAGGAAGTAGAGCAAGGGCAGCTGCAGCATGCGCTGGAGGATATGGTCGAGGATGCCGCGGTCCAGCCGGATCGTGCAGCGGGCCAGGATATGCCGCTGCAGCAGCATCAGAATCAACGTCAACGCCAACGCCAGGACAAGATAGATCGTGGTAATGTCCATGGCCCGCAATTTGCTCAGCAGGTCCAGGTCGGTCGAGCCGATGACATGGTCAATGGTCCGCTGAATAAAGATCGGCAACAGGATCTGGCAACTGCAGATGAGCAGGGTGAGACCGGCAGTGGCGGCGATCGGCCAGCGGACTTTCGTGATGATCGGCCGCAGCCAGGCCCAGGCGTTCTGATCGCTCTCCAGTTCCTCGTCAAAGCGTTCGGTATAGTGGAACAGCACGGCAAAGCCGCTCCAGCATTTCAGGCATTCATCGCGCGAGATCCAATGGATCTGTTTGGCGGGATCGGCGATCCGCACTTTGTCCTCGCGCACTTCCATGAGAACGACCCAGTGATCGGGAGCGAAGTGCAGCATGGCCGGGCACGGCAGCTCGCCGAGCTGGCCGGGCGATTTCTTGACCACCTCGGAATCGAGTCCCAGTTCGCGGGCGGCGCTGCTGATGTCGCGCGAGCCGGTGCCTTCCGCGGTGGCGCCGGTGATTTCGCGCAGGTAACTGCGCTTGACCTGGCGCCCGAAATAGCTGCAGATCATCGCCAGCGCGGCGACGCCGCAGTCCATCTCATCGATTTGCGGGACAAAAGAAACCCGGCCGGCGGCGGTGCGGGAGGACAAGGGCTCCGCGGCGGCGGCGGCCGGCGGCGGCGGCGGCGTGATCGGTTCATAGGCGTCGCTGACCTCCGCATGCGCCCAATCCGCTTCGCCCTGTTGAAAATCAAGGGGGACGCGCAGTTCCTGTGAGGACCCGTGGTAGTTGGCGATCCGCTCCTGCACCAGTTCCTGCAGCTCCGGATGCTCGTTCAGAAGCGTCTCCCAGTCGCGCGGCGACAGGACATGCAGCAGGCAATCGGTCTGCGCTTCCACAGTGGCGCAGCGCATACTGCCCTGGAGCAGGGAGAGCTCACCGAAGTAATCGCCGGGCCGCAGGTAGCCGAGGACCCGGTGTTCGCCGTCATCTTCATCGCGGTAGACCGTCAGCCGGCCCTTCTCGACGATGAACACGGATCCGCCTTCCTCGCCCTGCCGGATTACCGTCTCGCCGGGATGGTATTCCGCCGGGCGCAGCAGTTGCAGAATGCGTTCGAGCACGGGCAGCGGCGCCGCCGAGAACCGGGTGTACTCCCGCAGGAACCCCTGCAGCGAACGGTGCTTCAACTGGAGCTGGATGAACTGCCGGAGCTGCATGCTGTCGCCGACGACCCGGTCGAAGTCTTCTTTCTCCAGCCGCAGCACACAGACCGGCTCACTCGCCCGCACGGTGGCCGTCCGCAGGCCGCCGCTCAATAAGCCGATCTCGCCGAAACTGTCGCCGGCCGCAAGGTTGGTCAGGTGGACTTCCTCGCCGTTCTCGTGCTGCTTGACCACGCGCGCCCGCCCCGAGACGATGACGTAAAAGCTGTCCGCCGGCTCGCCTTCGGTAACGATGGGATCGCCGAACTTGAAGTGCAGTTCGGTAAAGCAGGAGAGCATGTCGGCGCGCGCCGCGGTCGGCAGCAGGCGGAGGAAGGCGCTGTCCCGCAGGAGATTACCCGGATCACTCATTCATCGCCTTCCGGGCGCCACGGCAGCCACTGCAGATTGCTTTCGATCTCTGCCTCGAGGGATTCCGCGACAATACGCCGTTTGATCCGACTGATGACCGGACCACTGCTCAGCCGCGGCTCTTCTTTGGTGAGAAGTTTGCAGACCGTATATCCTTCATGGCTGGCCAGTTGAATGGGCGCCAGACATTCGTCGGGCTGGGCTGAGAGCAGATGCCGCCCGAGGTCTTCAGGGAGGTCCTCGACAAAGGCCGTTCCGGTGCGGACGAGAACGCCGGTGCGCTCGGCCAGGTCATGCGGCTCCTCATTGTCGAAGACCATACAGCTGTAGGCCTCGCGCGCCGCGGATTCGGCCGGATACGACAACGCCTGGTACTGCACCCGAAGCAGGCCCATCCGCTGCGACTTCAATCGGCGTTCGCACGTCTCGCGGTCGGCAACCCGTTCCGCGTGCTCGAGATAGCAGCCTTCAGTCGTACGGACAAATTCGAAGTACGGCCCGATCAGCAATTTGGCCAGATGACTGACATTCAGGTTGAGCGACTCGGTCCGTTTTTCCTCCGGCGGGTTGAGCACCATGGCGGCCACGCGAAAAAGGAACTCCTCGACCAGGACATCGAACTGCCCGGTGAAGTGGAGTTCGGCCCAGATCTCCGCGAACGGATCCGGGACGGCCTCGCACCAGTCGTTCTCCGAAAGCGCCATTTCCATGGGGTCGCTGCAGAAGATGCGGTAGACATGCCGATAGAGATCATCGCGGGCCAGATTCCGTTCCGCCAGCCAGACCTCGGTTTCTTCGGCGGTAATCAGGTTGTGCCGATAGCGGAACTCGGTGACCGCCTGGTTCACATGTTCCGGCATGACCTCGGACGTCGCCAGCAGGGCCCGTTCCGTCCGGCGCAGGTGTGCGGTGATGGCCTCGAGCCGCCCGGTGAATTCGGCCCAGGCCAGGATCTGATGCAGGGAGCAGACGTAGTCGCCGTACTGAAATACGTTGATTTCTGCAAACGGCCCAAAGGTCTCTTGTTCGACGTGTTCGGACATAAGTCATCCTATTCCGCCTGCCGACTCGTACATACAGTAGCAACGAATACGGAATCTGCCAAGTCGGCGGCGGCCGGATAGTAAGCCCTCGTCTGCTGCCCTTCTTTGCCTCGAGTCCCGACTCTCA
>CAYLNH010000370.1:0-5687 GCA_964384625.1 uncultured Lentisphaerales bacterium | reverse complement strand
AAAGCTACAGGCACTACGGCAGTTTGTCCAGTAGGATTTGTGCAAAAAGGCCAGCGCTTGCCACGTGGGTATCGATGCGTTCGTAGTAGTAGTCGAAGGCCTCTCGGGGGCCGATGTAGGGACAGTGCGGCAGAAGGTAACCGGTAACCGCAGCAAAGGGGCGCGGGTTATCGCTTCGTTCATTCAGGAAACGGCACGCGACATCGGTCACCTCCGAGCCGTAGTGCTGGTAGAAGCTGTTGCCGCGACCGGCCTGTTCGAAGGATATCCGGCTTTGACCGGCTGTGGCGTGCGACAGACGCGTGTAGCGTGGCCCGCCCAATTCGGGGGCGCCGATGTGACGGGCAGTGCCCTCGGCAATGGGCCGCTCCATGAAACCGTGACGCTGGTCCGGACCGACGAAGTGCATGCGCCCGAGCAGCGCGGTGTCGTAGCCCGCCATCGACAGGGCATGGGCCCAGGTGGGGATGGTGGACGAGAGCGTCGCCTGATTGGTCCAGACCCGATTGCGGGAAGGCGAGCGGCCGGTCATGAAACTCATGCGACTGGGGACGCATAACGGCGATGGACAGTAGGCGTTGCTGAAACGCATCCCCTGCACCGCCAGACGGTCAAGATTCGGGGTGCGGATCAGCGGGTCACCGGCACAGCCCATGGCCGTGGCGGTGTGTTGATCGCTCATGATCACCAGGATATTCGGAGACGTCTGCACTCGGTCAACTCCAGGAAAAAACGCTTCACTCGAAATCCGACAACTGCCGAACTATTCGAGGGAGTACCATAGCACCAATCCAACGCCGGCGATACCGATGAGATTGCCGGAATTCCTGCACTTCCTTGCCCCGGGTTCGCCCCGCCTGATCCCTCCACAACCGCACCACCGATCTGCGTTCAACCGCCTTGAATTCAGTGCAAGATCTCTTGTGGCTGTTCCGGCAGCGTGGGGGGGCACAGCCTGCCGGAGCCGCCGATATTGCCGACCGACCTCGCACTGGAGGGCTTGTGAATTGCGGGCCGGCCCCTGCATGTGCTCCGGCGGCGTGAGTACGCCCGCGAATGTCCGGCGCCTGTCACAATAATTCACTTGATCTCTCGTTCCTCGATGCAAACGGGTGAGAATCACAAGCATTGAGGGAACGGCATTATGTTGTCGAAAGCATCCAGACGATTCGCGATCTTTACCGGAATCATTCTGCTCTCACTGGCTTTTCTGTCGGCAGCACTTCTGACGCATCCGGCGGCGGCGCCGCCGGACACCGACGGCGATGGGTTGCCGGATGCCTGGGAACAGCAGATTGTCGACGCCGACGATGCCGATGCGCTGCGGACCGTTGGGGACGTCCGGCCGGACGATGATTTCGACGCTGACGGCCGGAGTAATTTCGAGGAGTATGCCCTGCTTTTCGATCCGGCTTCAGCGGAAGAAACCGATCGCAGGCAGCTGGCGCTGGTTGGCGACGCCGGTGTCCGGGCGCGGGCGGTCACGATGCGGCTGCGGGCGGACAACCCGCAGATCACCTATCTGCTCCACAGCCGTGTCGATCCGCAACAGGACGATTGGACCGGTACGGCTCTGCGTTTTGCCGACGGCAGGTGGAGCTACGCGCACGCCTCGTTGGCGATCGCGTCGCAGACGGAGGAGTCGCCGGGTATCTGGTCGGTATCCGTCGCCGTCTCGACCGGGGCGCCGGAGCGTTCCTTTCGTCTCTCAGCCCCGGCAGCGGCGGACGGCATGGACTACCTGCGGACGCCGGATTCGCGCTTCGACAGTCTTGCCGGCTACGACTTCGAACCACATTACGTCTACGTCGACGACTACGAAGGCGGTGTGCTGCGGATGCATTACATCGACGAGGGCCCGATCGGGGCGCCGGCCATCATCATGGTCCACGGCAATCCCACCTGGATTTATCAGTTCCGACAGGTCATCCCGCAACTGAACGCGGCGGGCTATCGCACCATCGCCATCGACCTGATCGGCATGGGCCGTTCGGACAAGCCGACCGATCCCGGCGATTACACCTACGACCGGCACGTGGGCTGGGTCAAGCAGTGCTTCGCGCATCTGGACGACACGCTCGGACTCGGCAAGGTCACCTTCTTCGGCCACGACTACGGCACGCCCATCGGCATCCGCCTGATGGCCGAGCATTACCCGAATCGTTTCGACGCCTTCATCGACGCCAACGCCAGCCTGCCTGACGGCAGCTATATCTCGCCGGTGCATCTGAACTGGCGCCAGTTCGTTCGCGACAACCCGGACGTCCCGGTCGGCCATGTCATTGACGGCAACGTGCAGCGCAACCTGACTGCCGGCGAGATCGCCGCCTACTACGCGCCCTGGCCGGACACGAACTACAAGGAAGCGATCCGGACCTTCCCCGAGATGGTCCCGGAAAGCCCGAACGAACCCGAGGCCGTCGCCAACCTCGCCGCCTGGGCCTTCATGGAAAACTTTCAACGCCCCTTCATGACCATCTTCGGCCGGGCGGACTCGAGGCTCTTCAACGCGCGGATGAGCTTCGTCAACCGCGTCCCCGGCGCCTACGGCCAGCCGCACCCGCAACTGAATGTCACACACTACGCCCCGGAAGACAAACCCGACGACGTCGCCGGCGAAGTCCTCCGCTTCCTCGCCGACGTGTACGATACCGTGCCCTTCAGCCAGCGCGTGCGGGCCGATTTCAAGACCGGCTTCGACGGTTTTGTCGACGGCGGCGCCGACTGCCTGCATGACGCCGGTCTGGAGGCGGTGCAGCTGCGAAACAACAACGGCGCCGCGTCCGCCACTTGGCCGGCCGCGGCCATGGACCTGAGCAAACAGGAGGTCCTGAAGGTGGCCTTCCGCTATCTCGCCGCCAACCTGGTCGCCGGCGACGAGTTCGTCGTCGAACTCTGGGACGGCAGCAGCTGGGTGGGCATTCTGACCCTGGTCTACGACGACGACTTCCAGAACGACGTCAAGGACTACGGCTTCGTGAGAGTGACCCGCAACGACGTCGCCTTTGCTGCCGATGCCCAGATTCGCGTCCGCTGCAACGCCGCCGGAACCGGCAACCGCGTCAACCTGCTCGACCTGGCCGTCGAGACGAAACCGGCTCGCACCGGGACCTTGAGCCTGGACAACGAGTTCGAGTGGGACGGGGTCACGCGCACTTTCAACTACTACGAACCCGAGAACCTCAACGACCCGCACGCACTGGTCTTCGTCCTGCATGGCGGCGGCGTTAATGCCGACCTCGCCCTGACGACACTGAACACCGTCGAATGGCTCGACATCGCCGACCGACACGGCGTCCTGATCATCGCGCCCGACGGCCGGCCGGGCGTGCAGGGACTGCCGCAGAGCCTGACCTGGAACGACGGGCGGGCTGACAACAACACCGTCTCCACGGCCGACGACGTCGGCTTCGTCAACGCCCTGCTGGCCTGGGCCGAAGCCAACTACCCCGACCTCGATACCGAACGCGTCTACGCGGTCGGCGCGTCCAACGGCGGCATGATGGCCTGGCGCCTCGGCCAGGAACTCAGCCACCGCATCGCCGCCGTCGGCATGAACGTCGCCTTCAAGCCGGCCATCGACGAGGCCCCCGATCCGACCTACCCGATTTCCGTCATCATGTTCGCCGGCGACGCCGATCCGCAGATGCCCTGGGGCGGCGGCTACGTCGGCGGCCGCACCGCCGCCGGCTCCGTGCTGTCCGCGTTCCAGACGCGCGACTACCTGATCGCCCTGAACAACTGCAACCCGACGCCCGCCGAAACCACCAGCTATCCCGACAGCAACCCGAACGACGGACCGTCCACGGTCCAGAGCAAGCTCTACACCGGCGGCGACGACAACACGGCCGTCAAGTTCTATCGCATCTTCAACGGCGGCCACATCCAGCCGTCCATTGATTACGCCATCAATCCCGATCCCGTCCTGATCGGCAACGAGAACCGCGACATCTCCGGCGTCCAGCACACCTGGGACTTCTTCGCCGGCAAAACCCTGGGAATCGTCAACTACCCGCCGGAAGCCGTGGACGATACCGCAAGTACCGACGAAGATAGCAGCGTCACCGTCGACGTCCTCGCCAACGACAGCGACGTCGAGAACGATTCGCTGACGCTTGCCGGCGTGACCGCGCCGGCCAACGGCGACGTGAGCATCACCCCGGACGACCGGATCACCTACACGCCCGATGCCGACTACCACGGCCCCGACAGCTTCTCCTACACCGTCTCCGACGGCCGGGGCGGCAGCGACAGCGCCACCGTCAGTGTCACTGTCAACCCCGTCAACGACCCACCGGTGGCGGTCGCCGAGACCTTCGACAGCCCGACGATCGCCGGCGCCACGGTCACCTTGACCGGCTCCAACTCCACCGACCCGGACAGCGGCCCGCAGCCTTTGAGCTACTCCTGGGACTACGTCAGCGGTCCTGTCGCGCAACCCGGTCCGGCCCTCACCGATCTCGGCAATTGGATCGAAGCCGCTTTCGTTCCGACCGCCGACGGCGTCTACACCTTCGAACTGACGGTCGACGACGGCGACGCCGCCGACAGCGATGAAGTCCAGATCATCGTCGGCGACGTCCTGATCGTTGACCTTCCCGCGAGTGCCACCGAAGGCGACGGCACCGTTTCCGGCACCATCCGGACGTCTCGCGTCCTCGCCGCCGGTGAGAGCATCACCGTCACCATTTCTTCGGACGACGAGAGCGAGGTCGAAGTCCAGAGCCCGGTCACCATCACGGCCGGCACCGACTCGCAGAGCTTCGAGATCTATGTCAAAAACGACGCGGAGGACGACGACGGGCAGACCGCCACCATCCGTGCGAGCGCCGCCGACTGGGTCGACGGCCAGGCGTCGATGACGGTCGATGACGACGAGGAACCGGCGATCGAGATTGCGGGCGACGCCGACTTCGGCAGTGTCGCGCTCGGCAGTTCCGCCGACCGGACCTTCACCATCCGCAACAGCGGCACGGCGGCCCTGACGATCAGCGGCGTCTCCTTCAGCGGCGCGAACGCCGGCGAGTTCAGCGTCGACTCTCCCCCCGCGTCCACCGTCCCCGCCGGCGGCCAGACCAGCTGCACGGTGGCTTTCACACCAGCCGCAAGCGGCCCGGCCGAAGCCACCATGCAGGTTGCCTGCAACGACCCGGACAGTGTTGCCTCGAGCAAGCTCCTCGCCGGATCAGGCAGCAGCGGCGGCGGGGATGACGACGACGGCGGCCTGATCTACGGCGGCGGCAGCAGTGGCGGCGGCTGCCGCATGTCCACGGATTCACCCGCCGGTCGTCTCGGTTTCTACCTCCCCCTGCTCGCGGCGCTGCTGGCGACCTGGGCGTTTGTCGGCACGGATTGAGAGAGAGCTGTTTGTGGTGGCGGCAACCATCGCCAACGTTTACTGCCGGTAAGAGTTGGTCTTCGCTCGAATCGTCTCCGGTCACGGTCGGTAACCGCCGATGTCCGTCGATAGCCGTCGACCCACATGGATGGTTGCCGAGGGACATCGGCGAACCATGAAGGCTGTCGACCGCCTGCTCTCCTCCCACAACCTTGCGACTAGATGGTCTCGGCGGAAGTCTTTCCGCCACAAATTGCCCGGGGTTCGCGGCTCGCGGCAGGCGGTGGAAGGGGCGTGTGCTGCAGCACATGACCATTTCGCCAACGCCCCCCGAGCCCGACAACGGGCA
>CAYLNH010000369.1:0-5714 GCA_964384625.1 uncultured Lentisphaerales bacterium | reverse complement strand
GGAGCGGCGACCAAATGTCCCAAACACGTCTTAATTCAGCGCCATTCCAGGCTAGGTCACGATGCCCTCCGCGAATCCCCTTGGATCTGTGGTCCACGGGACGCAGTCACCGGTATGGATATACCAGTCCAGCAGGCGTTCCAGGAGGTCCTGCCGGACGGCGGCGACGGCCGGGTCGTGATAGCAGTTCGCCAGCTCCAGGGGGTCCTGAACCAGATCGTAGAGCTCGTGTTCGCCGTTGCTCCGGCGTACCAGTTTGTGGGTGGCGGTGCGAATCATGGTCGACCGGCAGACCGTGTCCGGGCGCTCCTGCTGCTGCAGGCCTTTCGGCCAGTAGATGCCGCCGGGATTGCTGCCGATGTCCTGGGGAGCGTTCTTGCCTTCGAAGCAATGCGGTTCGTGCGGGTCGTAGCCGCCCTCGGCGAAGACAACGCGGCCGGGATCGCCGGCGGCGCCGTTGAGTTGGGGGACCATGGACCGCGCGAAGTGCGTGTGCTGGGCCTCGATCCCGGCCAGTTCCAGTGTGGTCGGCATGATGTCGAAGCACTCGATCGGTTCGTTCACCACGTGGCCGGCGGCGGCGCCGGGCGTGCGGACGATCATCGGGATACGCGTCAGGCAGTCATCCAGGCCGCTGGGCCACTTTTCGACCAGGCCGTAGTCTCCACCCCAGTCGCCGTGGTCGGAGAACATGAAGACCGTGGTGTCGTCGGCCAGTCCGGTCTCGTCGAGCACATCGAGAAGTTGACCGAACAGATGATCGCAATAGGAGATCATGCCGAGGTAGACGGCCATGACCTGCCGGAGCAGGTCGGCATCGCACTCGTCGAGTCGGCGGTATTTGCGAATGGCGTTGTAGAGGCCGGGTTTGCCTTCGAGGTCGGCGGGGCGCAGCGGCGGCAGGTCTTCCGGATCGTACATGCTGTGCCAGGGCTCCGGCACGGTATACGGACAGTGCGGCAGCCCCCACGGCAGATAGAGCATGAACGGGGCGTCGCCGTCCCTGCGACTCTTCAGAAACTCAATCGCCCGGGCCAGCATCAGTTCTTCGCCGGTGGGTTCCTCCTTGGGCGTATAGAGGAAACTCCAATGCCCCGGGTCTTCCGGCGAAAACGCGTTCTCGGCGTGGCCCGACCAAGTGTGGCCGTACACCCGCGTGACGGAATCGGCAAACGACGCCGTGGCCAGCAGGTCGTTCTTACCGATCCAATGGACGTCATACCCGGCCTGCTTCAGATATTTCAGGGTGTTCGGTTCATCCGGCTGCAGACAATGCCAGAGCGTCCGGTGGCCGCGGGTATGCGGGTACCAGCCGGTCATGAAACTGCAGCGCGACGGCGTGCAGACCGTGTGCTGAACATGGCACTGGTCGAAACGGGTGCCTTCCCGTGCCAGGCGGTCGAAGTTCGGCGTCTTGACCAGCGGATGGCCGTAACACCCCAGCAGATCCCCACGCATCTCGTCCGGGTTGAAGTAGATGAAGTTCATCGGTTGTCCTTTTTCGGTTGGGTCAAGCACCTACAATGGGCGCGAACCTCCAAAGGTCCAGTGCCGACATCGCGACGGCATGAATTCATGCCGTCGCGCTGTCGGCGCCGCCGAACGCGCTTGCTTTGGCGGCGCCGCCCAATACGTTGACAGGAGCAACATGGAGCAGACGGCGAATGAACATCAGGTCCTTTCAGGAGAGCGATGCGGAGCGCTTGCGGGAATTGACCGTTGAAGGCTTCGAAGGCGTCTCGATCGACCATAACCTTGAGCAACTGTTCGGCGAGATAAACGGTCATGACTGGCGCTGGCGCAAGACGCGGCAGATCGACGACGACATGCGAACCAATCCCGCCGGTCTGTTGGTGGCGGAGGAGGACGGCCGGGTTGTGGGATACATCAGCACGCTAGTCAGTCGCGAGGACGGCATCGGCCGGATCGCGAACTTCGCGGTGGACGCATCATGTCGCGGCCGGGGAATCGGGCGCCGATTGGCCGAGGCCGCGATCGCCTACTTCCGCCGACTTGGCTTGTCCATGGCGAAGATCGAGACACTCGAGCAGAACGCAATCGGATCGAAGTTCTACCCATCCCTCGGTTTCCGGGAAGTCGCGCGCCAGATCCATTACGTCATGCCGCTGGAATCAAGGGACGACGACAAGCAATGCTGACGCAGATCATCGGAGTCATCTGGATCCTGCTGGGCCTCTGGTTTCTCTGCCGGCCGCAAGCGTTTTTGAAACGTCTTCACAAGAAGGGCCGCAAGCTGATGACGCGTTTCCTGCTGGCCGTCTATATCATTGCCGCCGGCAGTATCATCTCCGCGGCACTCGATGTGTCCGGCTGGTGGCCGAAGCTCATCGCCCTGGTCCTGCTGGTCCTGCTGTTTCTGCTGCTGCTCAAAGTGCGACGCCGGTTTGCCGACCAGCTCAAGGAGAAGTCGGAGTTGATCCAGGAGAAGCATATCCAGCGAATCGCGGTCGGCTACATCATCATCGGCGCCGCGATGATCGGGGTGCCGCAGGCGATCCGGATGACCCGCCGGGCAGGGGCACAGCGGCCCTCGGCCCGGGAGCAGTTGGATCAGGAACGTGAGGACATGGAGGATTGGTGATGATCATTGACTGTCATGTGCATTGCGGTGTGGATGATGCCTCGGTGCCGCAAGCCTATGAAGACATTCTGCCGTTGTTTCTTGAAGCTGATCTGGATGCTGTTGTCTGTTTCTCGCCGGTGATGGAAATCTACGACCGGAATGATCCGCACTTTGTGGATACTCCCGCCTGGAAGGAACAGCGGCAGCGGTCCCGACAGTATTTGACGACCCTGGCCGACAAGCCCGTGCCGGTTCTTCCGTTCTATTTTGTCTGGAACGATTTTGACACTTCAACCCTCAGCGACTATTGCGGCATCAAATGGCATCGCCACGCCCGCGAACCGGATTATCACTACGGCTGTCCCGCGTGCACTGCCATGCTCGACGCAATCCGGGACATGGGCTTTGCCGTGCTGATCGAAGAGGAATACCGCAACACCCTGCGGTTCGTCGACGAACTGGCGCCCGGCGTGCCGGTGATCATCCCCCACCTGGGCCGACTCAACGGAGGCTTCGAACAACTGCTCGCCGACGATTTCTGGGCCCGGCCGCACACCTATGCCGACATGTCCGCCGCCGCCGTCACCGTTGATGAATGCCGGCGGTTCCTGGATCGCTACGGCCCGGAACGCCTGCTCTTCGGCAGTGACTATCCCTTTGGTCGATCGCCGGATTCCAAAGCTACCATTCTCGAACTCAACCTGCCCGCAGCCGACGAGGAGCTTGTCTTCAGCGGGAACATTCGGCGGCTGCTGAAAAACACAGAACGCTACCTGAACGGGGTATAACTATGAGCACACTGCAGGAACTGCTGGAGGAATACCGGCAGATCGACACCAAACTGAAAAGCCTTGCGGAGATCAAGGAATCATTGCGTGAACAGATCACCGCGAAGCTGAACGAGGCGGCTAGCGAGACCGAGACGCTGGAGTTCGACAACGAGTTCGTCTCGGTAAAAGTGCGCCGCACGGAAGTTGTCGAATATGATGAAGACCTGCTGCAGGAGCGTCTGGGGGAGCAGTATGTCTCGATCCTCGAGCCGGACATCAAGAAGATCCGCAAACGCTTGCCGGACCTGCAGGAGGTCCTTACTCCCCACCTGCCGGCAATCGGTTCGCCCTCGCGCGATCTGGTGAAACAGCAGATCGACAGCGGGGCGATCCCGGTGGACGCCTTCCGCGGCGCCTTCGAGAAGACCAGCAAAGAAACACTGTACGTCCGGCGGACGCCGAAGACGTGATGGAATGATGGAACGTTGGAAGCTGGAAGATGGACGTCCGACAGTACTCCGCCATCCCAACACTCCATGGGATCATGGTGAACGATGACCAGAACTGATGCCCCTCCGAATGTGATTCTGATCCTGACCGACGATCAGGGCTACGGCGATCTTGCCTGCACCGGCAATCCCTGGATTCAGACGCCGAACATCGATGCGTTCTACGACGACAGCGTGCGCCTCCCGGACTTCCATGTATCGCCGCTGTGCACGCCGACGCGCGGCGCGCTGATGTCCGGCCGGCGGCCCTTGCGCAACGGCGCCTGGGCCACCACCTGGGGGCGCTCCTTCCTGCGCCGCGACCAGATCACCATGGCCGATGTGTTCGCCGGCAGCGGCTACGCTACCGGCATGTTCGGCAAGTGGCATCTGGGAGACAACTACCCCTACCGCCCCCAGGACCGCGGCTTCCAGCATGTCGTCGCCCACAAAGGCGGCGGGGTCGGCCAGACGCCGGACTTCTGGGGGAACAGCTATTTCGACGACACCTACTTCCACAACGGCGAACCGGTTTCGCACGACGGCTATTGCACGGACATCTGGTTTGACGAGGCAATGCGGTGGATGGACGCGCAGGACGGCGGGCAGCCGTTCTTCTGCTACCTGGCGACGAATGCGCCGCATGCGCCGTATCTGGTTGCCGAGAAATACACCGCGCCCTATCGCGACAATCCCGGAATCCCGGAGCCGGCGTTTTACGGGATGATCACCAACATCGATGAAAACGTGGGCCGCCTGCGCGCCTTCCTCCGGGAGCGCGGCCTCGAGGACAACACGATCCTGATCTTCATGACCGATAACGGCAGTTCCGGCGGCTGGCGCCCGGAGCAGAAGCAGGGCTACAACGCCGGCATGCGCGGCCGCAAGGGGTCCTACTACGACGGCGGTCATCGCGTGCCCTGCTTCATCCGCTGGCCCCAGGGAGGGCTTGCCGGCGGTCGTGACTGCAATGATTTCGTCCTGCACATCGATCTGCTGCCGACGTTTATCGAGCTCTGTGAACTCAAGCCGCCGGATGCCGAGTTCGACGGCGTCAGTGTTGCGCCATTGCTGCGCGGCGACGTCGACGCGCTGCCCGAACGCCCGGCCTTCCTGCAGTACCGCCAGAACACCAGCCCGCCCGAGAAATGGACCAACGCCGTGATGACTCGCCGCTGGCGTCTGGTCCGCGGCACTGAACTCTACGACATCAAAGCCGATGCCGGCCAGCAACGTGATATCGCTGCTGAGCATCCGGACGTCGTCGCCCGTCTGCGGCAGGCGCACGAAGACTGGTGGGCCGAAATCGAACCGGTGCTGGCGGAGTATTGCCCGATTGTCATCGGCAGCGACGCCGAAAACCCGACGCGTCTGGATGCCTTCGATCTGATGGGCGATGTTGCCTGGAACCAGAGCCATATCCGGGCCGCCATGAAAGTGACCGGCATGTGGAACGTGGAGGTCGCGCGGGCGGGCGACTTTGAATTCCGCGTCCGTCGTTGGCCGGCTGAAGCGGCCGCGCCGATTGCCGCGGCCCTGGCCGACGGCAGCGGTACCGCGATCACCCCGTCGTCTGTGCGCTTGCGGATCGGCGGCTTCGAAGCAACACAACCGATCGCTGCCGGGGTCGTCGAGGTCGTGTTCAGTACCCCGCTGGCGGCCGGCAGAACGGCACTGGAAGCCTGGTTCCTGGATGCGGACGGCGCCGAGTACGCCGCCTATTATGTCTACGTCACACGGCTCTAGAGCGGAATGGCGCTGAATTAAGGGGTGTTTGGGACGTTTGGCCGCCGCTCCTGAGTTCGGCGCGAAGCGCGTCCGTGTATGAGTACCGGCTTCAGGAGGTGTCGGTTTAATCGCACCGAAGCCCTC
>CAYLNH010000368.1:0-5734 GCA_964384625.1 uncultured Lentisphaerales bacterium | reverse complement strand
TTCCCGGCGCCCGAAAAGCAGGGTGAGGGGTGAGGGCTTGCAGCCACTAATGAACGTCTTCACCAGGCGGATAAACCGCCTGGGGTCGTAGGATCGAGCCAATTGTTGGCAGGAAACGCCTACGGAAATGACATGCGCCCCCCGGGGCTCCAGGCGGCGTTCCAGCAACTCGGCGGTCTGCTTCCGGCCTGGAGGGCCGGGAGGCGCTATTTGACCGGCTCGAAGTATTTCGCCAGGATGCGGCCGAGGGCCTGTTTGCCGTAATGGTTGGCGTGGACCGGGTCGCGCATGAACCAGTGCCGGGACTTGCCGGAGACCCTGACATAGGACTCCCAGAGCGGCCGCAAGTGCATCAACTCAAACTTCTCTTTGGTGCGCATCATCGCCAATTTACGGTAGAATTCAGCGATGGCTTTCTCCGCCTCCTGCCGTTGCTTCGCGGGCACGTCCCGGAGGCCGCGACGCCGAACGGCGTTGCTCATGCCGGGCTCGGTGATTGCCCCGGTGAAAACCAGGACCTCGACCTCCGGGAATTTCTTGCGGGCCATCTGAATGACCCGGCGGACAGCTACGACATTGTAGTTGTGGCTGGTGCCGGCGATGACCAGAAGGTCCGGACGATGATCGGCGACATAGCGGTTGAACAGGGCCGGCCGCTGGTAGATCGGGCAGCCCGCGCCGTCACGCTGCGAGTGGATCAGGGTGATCCCGGCCTGCGGATAGCGACGCCCCAGCAGCAGATGGAACAGGGAGTTCGACATATCGTTGCAGATCCCGTCGCCAAGCATGACAATACGGAGGTTGCCGCCGGTTCGCAGCCGCCGCATGGTCTTCTGCAGTTGTTCGTGGCGGGTCGGGTCCGGAGTGAAGCGGATCGGCGGCAGTTGCCGCTCGACGTTGTCCATCCACGCCAGCGCCGCCGCCGGCGTCGCCGGCGTCAGACGGACATGATCGACGAACAGCCGGACGTCGTTCATTTCCGGCTTATCGACCTGGTTGACGTAGGCCAGGCCGAAGCGGGCTGTAACCGTTCCCGCCCGCGCCATGAAGTAGAATTCGAACTCGCCCCAGTCCAGGCCCGCCGCGAAACCGGAATACTGATCACTGCTGATCTTCCGGCCGGCCTTGTCGTAGAAGTAGACAAACCAATGCCCGCGTTTCCCGCTGCGCTCGGCTTTCGCCGAGAACTGGACGCGGTACAGGGCATGCGGCGTCAACTTGAAGGTCTTGGCGCTCTCCAGCGCGCCGCCCTGCAGAATGAACGATCTGGTGCCGTGCGCCGACTTGCGCGTTTCCCAGCGCCCCTTCAGCCGCTGCCGGGACCGGGGCTGAGCCCGCCAGTCCGTCTTTAACGGGTTTGTCTCGAAATCCGAAGCGAATACCGGATCCGCCGCACCCGCCGAAATGCCGAGCAGCAGCAAGATCCCCGGAAGCACGACCGCGTATCGATGTATCATTCTCTCGTCCTCTTCAGCTGGCTCGGGTCACCGTTTACATAGAGCAATGTGCGGCGTCAAGTCAACGCCGTCAAGCACACAAGCCGTCGGTAAGTGCTCGACCGCGCCCGTCTGCCGGTGATGCAGGGCTCCAACGCGGCTGAATGTCCAACCGACGAATGTAGAATGGAGAATGACCAAGTACGGATTCGGACCGGATTCACGCAACATTGATGCGTCTGGTTTCCGCCCTTGGACATTGGGCGTTCCTCTGTTGATGTCCCCGACCGAAGTCGGGGAGGCGCGGTCGAGACGACCACAGCCACGCTCGGAAGCAGACTGTCTGCGACGGTCCGCAGGACTTCTCTCGGTGGCATCTCTGTTGAGTATTGGATATTTCCGCCAGTGCCCCCTGCTGCCCCGCTGGTGCGGGGCAGCAGGGGAAACGATTGCTCCCATGCCGGACGAATCTTCGGACCACGGGGGCAAGCCCCGTGGAGCCGGGAACGTCTCAAAACGTGGTTTGTCGAGCACTTACAGCCGTCGACCCGGTCTTTTCGTTGTACCTGCCTTTTGCACCTCATGCAGCCTGCCGGCAAACCCCGCTCGGCAATCCTCGAAAACCGGCAGCCCGCAACCGGGACCGGACTCGACAGCCCTGCAACCAGGAAAGAAATCTGCTGGGGACTGCTAAGAATCCAGTCAATTTGCCGTCTTACAATTGAAAACACCGCGAGGGAAGAGATGAAAGTGCTCAACCCAGTCACCGATATCCGCCTGGCCCAAGGCTGCGCCACCCGGTGGGAGGACTTGAACAACTGCGGTCCGGAACCGCGAATTCGCCGCTGCCCGGAATGCGGGGTGCGGGTCTATCGCGTCGAAGGCCTGACCCCGGAACAGACGGTCACCCTCATCAGCGCCCACGAACCCGTTACCCCGAACATGCTCTACGTCCGGACCGACGGCTGCCTGGCCGTGCAGGACCGCCGCTGCTTTCGCCGGCGCCGCCGCCGCTTCCTACCCCGTCTCAGCGCCGCTCTGACCGGCCTGTTCAGCTTCGTCGCCTGAGGCCGTCTTTCGCTCTTCGCCCCCCCACCCCTTGATTTTGCCCGACAGAATCACTATAACATCTGGTATATGAAGCAATCGCTACGTGTATGGAGTGGTGCGATGAGAGCCAAACAGAGACCACGAGCGTTTACCCTGATTGAGCTTTTGGTGGTGGTGGCGATCATCGGCATCCTGGCTTCCATGCTGCTGCCGGTTCTGACCCGCGCCCGGGACTCGGTCAAGGCAGTAGCTTGCCTGAACAATCAGAAGCAAATTGCCGTGGCGATGGAAATGAGTAGCGGCGACCATGACGACAGCTACATCCTGGGCTACCTGAAACTGGATCAGACAACCAAACCAGCTAACGCCGGGCAAGCCTACTTCGGCCTTTCTGATTTCATCATCGAGGGATTTCCCCCGGACCCTGTATTTACCAACAATCCGTCCGGATACAGTGTCTTCTATCAAGTTGGCTTCGCCTGGTTCATTGCCCATGACGGGTACCTGAGCAGCACACCCGACATCTTCCGATGTCCCTCTGACCGAAGGCGTTCCCACAAGGAAGCGGGCTTTGTCGACGACCAATATGTCTACCGCCCCGATTCCCACTGGAGTCGAAACAGCTATACGCTGAACTCCCATTTTTCCCGAACCCGAGTCGGTCAAAAGGTCGGGTCGACAGCCGACCGCCCCAAGCAGAGCTATCTGCTCTCCCTAACTTCCGCAGACGACCTGCCGATGGTTGTGGAACAACGGAGCAGCGGCAATCTTTTCTTCGGTTGGATGCAAGGCGTCTGGTGCGATCCCCATGGCAACTACAGACACCCAATGGACAGCCGAAGCGGCTACGAGTCGCTGGAATGGGAACATGATGTGCCGATCGCAACGTACGGCGGCAAGACGATAGCCGGACCGAACCACGGCAGCCAGTTGTTCAACGCCGTCGACATTCCAAAGAACTTCATGAATATTGCTTTCCTTGACGGGCACGCCGAACAGGTGAAAGACACCTATGACCTGATCGAACGCAATCACAAAGCGCCTGCACTCGACACAGCTCTAGGCGATGCGAAGTACCACTACGACCGCATTCTCTGCTCCGCCCGC
Organism: uncultured Lentisphaerales bacterium; assembly: GCA_964384625.1. GTDB lineage: Bacteria > Verrucomicrobiota > Lentisphaeria > JABSQK01 > JABSQK01 > CAYLNH01. Next base: position 2,141 of record CAYLNH010000368.1, on the reverse strand, counting down.
AACTAGTCAGCCCCCTTCGGGGAAAGGAAAGGCCCCTCCCTTTACAGCGGATTCTCTTCGCCCCCTCCGGGGGCGATCCCTTGCTCCACCAGTCGCCCGGGTTCCTTTCAGTCACCCGGGGCTATTCAAGTCAGTCCCCCTTCGGGGAACCGAAGTCCCCGGGGGCGTCCAAGGGCCCGGAGGTCTTTTTCAAGTCAGTCCCCCTTCGGGGAACCGAAGTCCCCGGGGGCGTCCAAGGGCCCGGAGGTCTTTTTCAAGTCAGTCCCCCTTCGGGGAACGGGAAGTCTCCGATTTGTAATGCATCAGTGACAGGGGGGCAGCGTCTGCCGGCGGCGCGAAGACAGCACGCAGAGGCCACTCCCCGTAATTAACGCACTACCTCCAATTCGCCGAATTCCCTTGACACCAGCGCCCTGCGCTTATATAATACTTTATACATAGACTTTTATATCATATGGAGAGCGGGGCCATGACGACATCCGATCGCCGGCGCAACGGGAATAACAGCTTCACGCTCCTCGAACTGTTTGCTTGCCAAGGTGCAGCCCACCGGGCGACCGTGTCCGGCGAAGCGCTTGAACGAAGACGGAAGCGCTTGATCAGGTTTACCCTGATTGAGCTTCTGGTGGTGATTGCGATCATCGCCGTGTTGGCGGCGATGCTCCTGCCGGCGCTGCAGCGCGCCAAGGATCGGGCCACAACCGTGCAGTGCCTGGGCAATCTGAAGCAGATCATCCTGGCCGCGACCTTCTATGTCGACGAGAACGACAGCTACTTCTGTGCCACCGCCAAGCCCACACCTGCCGGTAAGGAGAACGTGGTCTACGACCGTTCCGAAAACGGCAGCAACGACTACTCCTACTTCGACGTTCTGATCAACGAGCAGCATCTGGATCAGAGCCTCAACGACTGTCCTGCAGTCGGGCCAGCAACCGACACCGGGGGTCCGTTCGCCGACGCGGAGAAGCGCCGGGTGACCCGTTATATGGCCTATGCGCACAACGGTTACTTCTACGGCTACGGAACAAACAACGCCCTGCAGCCGATCGCCCAGGCGGGCGCGTATCGAACGAGCGTGGTGAAACGTCCGGTTGCCGCGATGTGGTTTATGGACGGCCATGCCACCGGCTTTGTGGTGCCGTATGCCGTGGCCTTCTGGGTGGACGGCTACACTGCCGGCCGCCGGCACGACGGCGGCCGCCGCATCAACACTTCGTTTTTTGACGGGCACGCCGAGTCGCTGGACCCGTATGCCGAGGCGTACGTGGGCTCGTCGACTCCGGGGGACTGGGGTTTTGACAGCGCCTCGAAAGCGGAAACGGGCGCCGCCCGGCATTTCTGGTGGCCCTGGCTCGACTGATCTTGAAACCGGCGGCTCCCGCCCTTACATTCGGGCTGAACCTCGAACGGGAAGGGCCCGCTCATGTCATCCCTCGCTCAACTCGCCCGCGACTATCCGCAAATCCCCGAGCCCGTCCTGCTGAAGGCCGACCTCCTGTTCTCCGGGATCCGGCCGACCGGGGCTCTGGTGGATGCCGGCGTCGACGCGATGCCGGGGTTCCGGCGGCTCGACTGGGACGGCGAACAACGGGCGATCCCATACTTCCTGCTGTTGCCGGACGGCGACGAGGAGCTGCTTTCTCTGGTCCGGGTGGATGCAGCCGGCAAGTATGAACTGCAGGCGGACGGCGACGGTTACGTCTTGCACGAGGGCGACGAGGCGGTCCTGCGGGTCCGCCCGCAACCGCGGCCGGCCTGGCACCGGTGGGCGGAGGCCAACGGCCGGACGCGGGCATTGATGGGGCTGAACGCCCACGGCGACATGCTGGTGGCAAACCTGGCGCCGGCCTGTGAGTATTGGCCCGCGAATGCCGGCGACCGCAGCTACCAATGCCGCTTTTGCGGCTACGGCGCGGTCTCTGAACGCTCGCGCGGTCTGGGCCAGCAGCGCGGAGTTGCCGCGACCGACAAGGAGGTCCTTGCCGAGTTCAAGGAGGTCCTGCAGCGAGCCCGGGCCGAAACGCGTCATCTGTTCCTGGTGGGCGGTTCCATGCGCGACCGGGATCAGGAGGGCGCCCGCTACCTGCAGATCACGGAGGCCGCCGTCGCCGCAGACGCCGGCTATCGCGGCATCATCGGCT
>CAYLNH010000367.1:0-5772 GCA_964384625.1 uncultured Lentisphaerales bacterium | reverse complement strand
GTTGGTATGTCTGCCCCGAATAATGCGACGTTATTTCCGCGCCGACCCTAAGGTCTCCTGTTTGGGACGCTACTCAACCGTTGATGTAGCGGCCGCTTCCCGGCTGCATGAACTGAATCTCCGAATCCCCGCCGCCGAAACTGAAGCCGTTGGTGAACAGCGCCTTCTCGCCCTTGACAATCTGATTGACCCAACCGAATCCCGAGGTGGATTGCTGGTACCATTTCACGTCACCAATGGTCAGACCCAGAGCGACGAACTGGGGGCTGCCTTCCACCATGCCGGCGGCCATCACGACGGTACCGTCGAAGACCTCGACGGCTTGCGGCCCGTGATGGGCGCCGGGCCAGTGCCAGTAGCCCTTGCTGATCCCGAGATTCATCAGGTAGTGCGGCTGGATGCCGGGGGAGTTGAGCAACTTCCACGCGTACTCGCCCGCCGGCAGAGGCTTGCCGTTACGGTCGAGGCCGTCCCAGACCGTTGTGTGCTTGCCGGCAGTCATCGGAACACCATTCGAGATGGTGCGAAGAAGCACGCCGTCTTTGGAAAAAATGCCGGCGGACACCCGCCCGTCACGCGGCAGCGTGTACTCGAAGGGGATGCCGTCATTGGCCATGGCGGCAATGGCGGAAACAACGAAGATTGCGATGCGGGCGACCGTTCGCAATCTCTTTTTCCGTCCCGGCAGTCTGTTTCGATATTTTGTCATGCTATATACTAGGACACCATGCCGCGGCGGAAGTTCCACTGGGCATTCATTGTTTAGTCGACCGCGGGACGTTCGTCCTCAAACACGGGCTTGACTTCAACCTTCTGCGGATCCGCGCCCACTCGCCGCTGGGCGTCAATCAGTCGCATCGCCTCACGCATCATCTCGACCAAGTCAAAGCCGAGCCACGTCACCGGCAGTGCGGGGTCCGGCAGGTTCGGAAAATTGGCATGGCTGATGATCAGCAGGTCATCCGGGGCCTTGACGCCCGCCGCCTTGACGCCCGCAGTGACGGCCTGGGTAAGATTGTCATCGACAATCAGCAGGGCATCCGGCCGCTCGTCGCGGCTTTCGTGAAAGAGCAATCGGGCAAGGTTCTGCGTCCATTCGGGAGTATGTAAATCAACTCCCTGGAGACAGTGTTTGCGCAAGTTCAATTTCTGTGCCTTTGCCAGTTTGCTGAACTCCCGCCATTGTTCTTCAAAACTCAGGGTTGTAGAAGCAGGCATCATGACGGCCAGCCGTTTACAGCCGGCGTCCCCGAACCGCTTCATGGCGCGCATTGCCAATGCCCTCGACTTCGGTGCAATGCAACTGCAGTTCTTCCAGATCTCCGGCAAGCCGATCACCACCCGCGGCATTCCGGACCTCAGAATCACTGGGCTTTCCTGCAGCATGAACGGGGGAACGGCAAAAATCAACCCGGCACACCGCCGGGACTCCACGTCGCACAGCAAGTCTGCATACGACCGATGCACCATCGGCCCGGTAATCCCGGCATAGAGGACTAATTCGCCGCCGGGGCGTTCGTTCGCGACCGTCCTGGCCGCGGCCCGGATGGTCTCATAGTAATTCGTCCAGTCGGAGTGCTTCGGGTGACCGGGCACAACCAATCCGTATCGACATAAATGGGGGGGATGCGGGGAGACCCGGGTACCGGAGCCGACCTGGGTAACGATGAAGCCGTCCTCACGAATCGTGTCCAGCACCCGCTGGATGGTGGCGCGGCTGGCGTCGTAATCCTTTTCCAGGGCCCGGACCGACGGCAGCCGTTCGCCGGGGGCGTAGGTGCCGTTGATGATCTTTCCGCGGAGGTCATCGATCAGCCCTTCCTGTTTCACGGGCGGCCGTCCCGCGGTATTCGCATTCACCTGCAGACTGACTTTATTCATGGTTCAGCTTTGTCCTGCTAACTTATATGACGCCCGCAAGCGCGGGGCTCCAGAAGATATCAAGGATCTGCAATAATTGTCCTACTATATTGGGATACATCAGCCTTGTCAACCGGGTGTAAGGCTGTCGCAACAGGCACCGCAAGTATTTCGACGTCTTCTGTTTGCATCCCACGCGGCCCCGAGTCGCACGGCCGAGGTGCCCGAGGCACATCCAGCCGAAACACCTTAGGGCCGACTCGGCCGCTTTTCGCCGTCACTCACGCCGCGCCGGCGTGGACGCATTTGCTTTGCTTCAGTCAACTTCAGAAATACAGTACAACATCAATAAATGGACATCCGCCTATGGCCAGAAGGAAGAAGAAGCGACAGAGCCGTCATGGCATTGTTGCCGAATTGCGGCAGGAGATCATCGACGGCGTTTACGCCCCCGGCGCGCAGTTCCCCACGCGCGCTGAACTGGAAGCCCGCTACGGCGCCAGCTCCGTCACCATCCAACGGGCCGTTGACTGCCTCCGCCGCGAAGGCTTCCTGCACGTCGAGGGCCGGCAGGCAACCTACGTCGCCGAATACCTGCCGAACGTCTACCACTTCGGCATGCTCTTCAACCAGCCGCCGGGCCGCGACCTGAACAGCCGGTTCTACAGCCGGCTCGCCGCCGCCGCCAGTCAGTACTGCGGCACCGACGAGGATCCGCGCCGGATCACGATCTACTACAGCGTCGATCATGATCACGAGAACCGCGAGTATCGCGAATTGCTGGACGCGGCGCAGGCGCACCGGCTCGCGGGCATCATCGCCCCCGAGCAACCAGTCAGCACGGGTTTGGCCGATTCCGAACTGGGCGCCTGCCCGGGCCTTGCCCGCGTTGCGTTCGCGCGCCATAAAGACATGCGCAACGACTGGGGCGGCGTCGCCTTCAAACCCTTTACCGCACGCGCGCTCGATTGGCTCGCCGAAAACGGCTGCAAACGCATCGCCGCCATCGGCCCGGCGAATCTCTCGAAGTTGCCGAATGCCATCGCCGCTCGCGGCATGGAAACCGAATCCTACTGGCTCCACCAACTGGCGTTGAACAGCGCCGTCACCGCGGCCTCGATGGCCCAGCTGATTTTTCAACCCAACCAGAAGCGCCGGCCCGACGGGCTCTTCATCATGGACGACAACCTGACCGACCACGTCCTCCGCGGCGTGCTTGCCGCCGGCGTCCGTGTGCCGGAGGACATCCGGATCGTCAGCCACTGCAACTTACCCGCCGACCCCGGCGCCGTCCCCATCCAACGCCTCGGCTACTCCGCCGACGAAGCAATTGCCGCCTGTCTCGCCGAACTTGAACGCCAACGCGACGGCAAACGCCCAGCCACCCAATGGATCCCGGCCCGCTTCGAATGCGAACTCGACGACCTGGCCGAGTAATCACCACGGAATTGTAGTCCGCTCGTCGAATCCGTGCCTTTCCTGACTACACCTGCCGCGACACGGGCCGCGCCGTCTTCGGGATATCGGTTGAGGTCTGCCGGATCTTTCCTTGTTGGAGTTCGCAAGGGAAAACTAACCTAAAGGATGTCTCGGATACTGCTCACCGGCGAGTAGAAGCCGTGGCGGACCATGGCCTCCAACGCAGCGTCGGCATCGTCGACTGCGATCTGGCCGTCTACACAGGCAGCTTTGAGCACGCCGATGGTGCCGGTAAAACGGACCTTTCGGTCGGTGCAGGAAAGGCGGGCTACGCGATCATCTGTGACAACGACGCCGCTGCGATTCGAAGCAACCGCAATGCATGAGGCCTCACCCGCGCCCAAGTGCTGCAGCAGTTCGCTGAAGACCACGCGTTCCTCCAACTCGAGGAAAGTCCGGCGGCATTGCCCGGATCGAACGCGGTTTTCGATCTGCTGTAGCGACGAGTAGCCGGCAGCAACACCCGACGCCAACTCGTCGAGGACTTCCTCTGTCACCAGAAGCCGATGTCTATAGCGTTGCATCAGCAGGTCGAACGAATCACTCAGGGCGAAGTTGCTGAGCACCACCGTGTCGAAGACAAACGGCGTCTCAGGCATTGGCGGCGTCCTGCTCGGAGAAACTGTTGTTCTGGGTCAGGCCGTGGTCGTTGAGCCAGCGGCGCAGATCCAGGACATGCATGCCCATGGCGCCGGCGAGCCGCCCGAGACTGATGAATCCCCCTTGGTAGGCGGCCAGCGCCTGTCGTTGCGGCAACGGCAGATCCAGGCTGGCCGGCTGGTAGCAGGCCGCCACGGCCTCGCGGACAAGCTGTCCCTTGCTGGTTTCGCGACGCGCCGCCAAGTCCTTCAGGCAGGCATCGGTCTCGGGGTCGAGCTTTATATGCAGCGCCGCCGACTTCGCCATCGCGATCTCTCCTTCATTCGATAATGTACATGTTCTTGTATGACTATACAATATACTGTCCACCAGCTCGAGTCAAGCGCCCAACGATGCGTTTCGTGTCCCGCCGGTGCCACAGCCAGCGTCTTTCCGCTCCGGATGCAAGGGCGAAGACCAGAATGTAACGTGGCGCGCAAGCGTGGGGCCGCAGAAAGTCGACAGTTTTCCGAGATGGTACTTTACTTGGAGCGTTTGGTAATGTACAGTACTGTATGAAAGATGAAGATACTGCGGCTGGATCATGAATACGACACCTGCCCAAACCAAACGACAGAGCCGGCACGCGATTGTCGAAGAACTGCGCCGGGAGATCATCGGCGGATGCTACCAGCCCGGCGCGCAGTTCCCGACCCGGGCCGAGCTGGAAACGCGCTACGGCGCCAGTTCCGTGACCATCCAACGGGCCATCGACTGCCTGAAGCGCGAGGACTTCCTCGAGGTCAACGGTCGTCAGGGCACCTTCGTTGCTGAACACCTGCCGCACGTCTTCCAGTTCGCGATGGTGTTCACGCAGCCGCCGGTCGCCAGTCTGAACAGCCGGTTCTACACGCAACTGGTCGGCGCCGCGTCGCAGTACTGCGGCACCGAAGATGACCCACGGCGCATCACGATCTACTACAACGTCGACCACGATCACGAGAACCGTGAGTACAAGGACATCCTGAAAGCCGCGCAGGCACATCGTTTCGCCGGCCTCATTGCGCCGGAGATCCCAACAACGACGAAACTGTTTTTTTCGGATCTCGGCGCCTGTGCGGATCTGCCAAAGGTCGCGTTCGCCAATCACGAAGACCTGGGCCACGGCTGGGGCGGCGTCGGCTTCCGCGGTTTCGCGGACCGGGCGCTGGACTGGCTACGCGACATCGGCTGCAAACGCGTGGCGGTGATCGGGCCGTCCAGTCTGCGGAACCTGCCGGAGCAATTGGCCCGACGCGGCATCGAGACGCGGCCATACTGGCTACATCAGCTCGCGCTCGACAGCGCGGTGACCGCCGTCGAACTGGCGCACCTGGTCTTTCACGAGCAGCAGGACGAACGGCCGGACGGTCTGTTCATCATGGATGACAACCTGACCGACCACGTTCTGCGCGGCGTGCTTGCCGCCGGCGTCCGTGTGCCGGAGGACATCCGAATCGTCAGCCACTGCAACTTCCCGTCCGACCCCAGTCCGGTGCCGGTTCAGCGCATCGGCTACCCCGCCGACGAAGCCATTGCCGCCGCCCTTAGGCAACTCGAGAGCCAGCGCGTCGGCAATCCGCCGAACACCCAATGGGTGCCCGGTCGCTTCGAGGACGAACTCCCAAACGGAGACGGAGAATGAAGAGATTCACGCTGATCGAACTGCTGATGGATTGCGAGCCAAAGCCTTGGCGAAGGCAAACTCGAAGGGTGTTCACACTCATCGAATTGCTTGTCGTGGTCGCGATCATTGCGATCCTGGCGGCGCTGCTGCTGCCGGTCCTGGGGCAAGCAAAAGAGAAGGCGCGGATC
>CAYLNH010000366.1:0-5788 GCA_964384625.1 uncultured Lentisphaerales bacterium | reverse complement strand
CGGAAGGTAGTGATGTCCGTATCACCGTCGGCAGAAATAATCTTGGCCCCACGGGAACAAGCCCCGGAAACAGGAGATGAACGCCGACGGGGCTGGTCGAGTACTTACCTGGAAACAGTGCAACCGCGAACACCAGGCGCCCGGCCGGCGGCGGCGCGTCGCGACGGCAAATTCAGCCGTGACGGTTGACAAGGCCCGGGCCTTCCCGTATAGATGGGACGCGAATACCCTTTGCATCAGCTCTGACCCGGGCGAAGCCGCCGGAGCTGATCCACCCCCGGAACCGCTGCGGCGCCAATCCGGTATCCCGGCCGGACGACACGGTCCGGCCGGCGACGCACCGTTACTCGCACCGGGGGGGCCCGGCCGGCCGCTGGACCTAACGAGGACCTGACAACGCCATGACCAGACGTTCAATCCTGCTTGGCCTCCTCGGTGCGGCCGCAATCTGCAGCCTGACCTATCTGAACGACTCCGTCCTGCGCCAGACTTATCTCGTCGGCAACAGCCTGCCGATCTCCGTGTTCGGCACCCTCGTCATCTTCTGTCTGGTCAACGCCGCGATCTTCCGGCTGAGCCGGAAACTGGCACTCAGCGGGGCGGAACTCGCCACGATCGTCGGCCTGACGCTCGCCGCCTGCTGCGTCCCGAGTTCGGGACTGCTGCGCACCTTCATCCCGAACATCATCATGCCGCACCACTGGCAGAAAACCAAGCCCGGCTGGCGTGAAAACCATCTGATCGACGAAGTCGTCGACGAACGCATGCTGGCGGACATCACCCGCGAAGTCGGCCGGGGCAAACTGCAGGCCGTGGACGATCAGGCCGCCGTCCTGCAGAATCCGGACGGCGTCGTCAAGGAGGACCTTGTCGGCTCGCTGTTGAAGGTCTACCCGGCTGACACGCGGGTGCAGGCCAGGCGCATCATCGGCGTCGATCCCACGACCGGCCGCGTCGAGCTGGGCGAAGCCTGGGCCGAGACGCCGGCCGTCGGCAGCCGCTACCGGATCCTCGCCAGCAACGACGATGCAGTCCTCGGCACCTATCTGCAGGGACGCTCCCGCACCGGGAACCGGACGTTTCGAACCGCCGCCCGGCTGAAGTGCGTCGCCGTCACGGACGACACCATTACCTTCGGCCCGGACGCCGCCGGCGTTGACGGCACGTACACCGGGGCGCTGATCGTCGAAGACGGCGCCGACGAACAGACACAGAACCGGATTACCGCCTACGACGGCCAAACGCGCACCGCGCGACTGGCGGAGCCGTGGGCGGCGCCGCCCGAGCCCCGCAGCGTCATGTCGCTGTCGCGGCCGGGAGCACCTCCCTGGCGCCAGGACATCCTGACGGGCGTCGTCCAGGCCGCGACGGCCGCAACCGTGACGCTGGGACCGATGGCCTCGGACTCGACCGATGCCTTCTGCGATCTGGAGATCAGGATCACCAGCGGCAACGCGGCCGGCGACGCCGGCCGCATCGTGGACTACAACGGTTCCACCAAGGTTGCCGCCGTCGCCGCGCCGTGGGCGGTCGTGCCGCAACCCGGCGATCAATATGAAATCGTGCTCGACGTGCCGCCGCTGCCGCTGACGGGCAAGGGCAGCCCGGTCGCCGCCGACCAGGTCGAACTGCAGGATAACGCCAGCCAGCGCGAACACGCCTATACCGGGATGGAACTGGAGATCCTCGACGGCCCGGCGGCGGGCCAGCGGCGAACCGTCAAAAGCTATTCCGGCCGGACGCGTCTGGCCGCTGTGGACCGGCCGTGGGAGCCGGCGCCGGGGGCGGAATTCACCTACCGCATCCATCAGAAAACCACCGTGCCCTGGTCTGCCTGGCGCCGCGCCCTGGGGTTCTGGCTCCCCTTGATCGTCGGCATCTGGATCGCCCTGATCGGGTTGATGCTCGTGCTCCATCCACAATGGGCCAGGCATGAACACCTGCCCTACCCCATCGCCCAATTCGCCAACTCCCTGTTGCCGGATGAGGGCAAGCCCATCAGCCCGATTTTTCATAACCGCATGTTCTGGGTCGCCGCCGCCGTCATCGCCGCCATCCACTTGAACAATTACATCGTCACCTGGCACCCCCAGGCGTGGATCCGGATCCCGACGAATATCGAGCTGGGACCGCTGGTCAATCTGGTGGAACACCTGAAGCGCGCCTGGTGGCTGAAGCGCGGCCTGATCTACTTCTCCGTCGTCGCCTTCGGTTACTTCCTCTCCACCGAAGTCTCGTTCTCCGTCGGCATCGGCCCGATTGTGTTTGCCTTCGTCTGGAGTGTCCTCGGAAAATACGGCATCGACCTGCAGGGCGGCGGCGAAGCCCCGGTGCTGCCGGCGTTCAGCTTCGGCGCCTATGTCGGGTTTGCCGCGATTCTGTTCTATACAGGGCGACATTACTATCTGGCGGTGACGCGCAAGGCGTTGTTCATCCCCTGCAATGAAAAGCTGCCCGCCAGCAGTGTCTGGGGCGCCCGCACCTTCGGCCTCGGCCTGCTGCTGTTCATGACCATGCTGGTCCTGCCGCCGGCCTGGGGCGGCGTCGGCCTCGACTGGCAACTGGCGCTGCTGTTCGGGCTCGGCACCTGCCTGCTGTTCGCCGTCATGGCCCGCATCATCGCCGAAACCGGGTTCTTCTTCATCCAGACCAACTGGGGACCGGCCGTCATCCTCATCGGCGTCCTCGGCATCCGCAATCTCGGGCCGGAGACCATCTTCATCCTGTTGATGGTCAACCTGGTGCTGATGATCGACCCGCGCGAATCACTCATGCCGTTCCTCGCCAACGGCCTGCGGCTGATGGAACTGCGCCGGCACAAACTCGGCCGCTCAGCCGGCTGGTGTACCGCAGCGTTGTTGATCGGCCTGCTGATCGCCGTGCCGCTGACCATCCAGCTGCACTACCGACTCGGCGCGCCGCTGGCGGACAAGTGGGCCACGAAGTCATCCCTGATGCGAACGTTCAGCCGCACGAACAACTCCATCTCGAAGCTCGCCGGGCGCGATCAACTGGCCGAATCCCGGCAGATCTCCGGCTTCCAGCGGTTCTTCAACATGGGACTGCCGCGATCGACGACGCTCGTCGGCTTTGCGGTGGGGCTGGCGCTTGTCCTGCTCTTTTCGCTGGGCCGGTTGCGATTTACCAAGTGGCCGCTGCACCCGGTCATGTTCCTGATCTGCGCCACATACTCGGCCTACATGTTCGCCTTTTCCTTCCTGATCGGCTGTCTGATCAAGACAGTGGTGATGAAGTTCGGCGGCGCCAAGGTCTACCAGGACCTGCGGCCGCTGTTCTACGGCATGATCGCCGGCGAACTCGGGATCGGCATGATCACAATCGTGTTCGGCTTCCTCTACTTCCTCGCCACCGGCGACTCCCCGCGTGCCTTCCGCATCTTCCCGGGGTAACCGGCAACAACCGGCGGAATCACCGGCGAAGAGATCCGGACGGCTTGAAGACAGCAAGATGGACTGCCATGTCTTTACGGTGAACCGGTGACGTTCCAGGCCCGACGCGAAAAACAAAATTCCGCCGGACAGCAGGACAAAGCGTCGGACGTGGCGGACCGGCCGATCCAAGGGGAAAGAAACTTCGCCCGAAATACGTCTGCAATCTCAGTGACCGCCGTTGATTTTCCGGGTTCCCGAAGTATCTCTTTATGCACTCAAGCCAGTGTAGCTCAGTTGGTAGAGCAATTGATTTGTAATCAATAGGTCGTCGGTTCAAATCCGTCCGCTGGCTCCAATGATCTAGCCTCAAGAACCACCCTTTCCTGGCGTTCCCCTGCCCGTCGTCCGGTCCGTTGCGGGGCACGTAAGCCCTCGATTACTGCCTTTCTTTGCCTCGAGTCCCGACTCTCAAAAGGTCGGGAACCTGGGAGGTGGCTGTCTGGTGTAGGTGACCGATCCTGAAACTCCGCACCGCGAGCTCCTACGCCGAGGCTTCGGCGCTCAAGAGGGTGCGGGATCTCTATGCGGACCGCGAAGGGCAGTAATCGAGGGCTTACCGGGGCACATTGACGACCGCGTGATCATGATTTACACTGATCATGTCCGAGACGAGATCGCGGCAAAGCACTTGTCCGCAATACCAGACCTGCTGAGGGATTCAAATGGGAACTCGCGTGTGTCATAAGTGCGGCCACATGGTGTTGGAATCGATTGGCCAGTGCAAGCGTTGTGGAGAATGGTTGCCCATCCAGGGCGTGCCCCCCACTGACTTGCCGATCATCGCCACCGAACCACAATCAACCGAGGATGAGGAAGCGACAACCATGAACAAAGTGCTGACCTTCATTTACCGCATGGCCGTCCTGGCACTGCTGGGGGCAATGGTCTACATGTTGTTCCAGATCTACGTTCGCGTCGGCGTGCGGCAAACGGTACCCGTCAACATTCAGAACGAGTCCATCACCGTGAAGCAGTCGGGAACGGTTGACGTGCGCGTGCCGTTTGAAAATCAACCGATTGAGACGCGCGTGCAGCGTTAGTCGTCTTCCCACTGCCGGCGGAGGCGCTCGGCTTCCCGGATGGCGCGCCGGCGGAATTCCTCCTGCTCGTTTTCGTCGGCAGTATTCGTGGCGCGCCCCAAGTACTCCAGCATGTCCTTCGTCGGGCTGTACCTTCTGGGGGCGCCTGGAGCAGTCCATCACCCAATCAGGACAAACTCCAAGACCTCCGGCTCCGGCGTCTCCCCCGCAATGCCGGCGCGCAGCATCTCCACCATGGTCGCGGCAAAACGCACCGGGTCGCACTCGAGCCGGGCCGTCGGGAACGGATACATCACGTCCGAGCCCGTGTTCGCATGGGTGATCACCAGCAACTCATCCGGCACGCTGATCCCCAGCGACAGGATGGCCATCGCCGCTTCCTGGTACAACGTATCGTCCGTGATGAACAGGGCATCGGGCTTTTCGCCCTCGCTCTGCCACATGGTGCGAAACGCTTCCCAGCTCTGGCCCACGTGGTCCTGCACATCGCAGCAGATCGCCCATTCCTCGTGGAACGTCAGGCCCGCGTTCTCGAGCGTCTCGATGTAGGGCCCGAGGATCCACGCGTCATCACGCGGAACCGGGACCCGGCCCAGACGCAGCACACCCAGACGCTCGCACCCCGCGTCGATCAGGTATTGCGTCCCATCCCGAATCATCTTCGTCACGTCGTTCTCAACATACGCCGTGAAATGCTTGTCGTTGCTGATGATCGGCACCGAACGCTGCTGCAGCGACTCAGACCAGACCGCCCCGTGTGTCGCCCGAATCGCCATGACCCCCTGAATATGGCCGGGGTCCTCCAGCGTCTTCGGATCCAGTTCTATCGCCGTCTCAAACCCGGCGGCACTCAACTGCCGCTGGATCTCGCGCGTTACTTTCAGCCAGAAGTACGAGGCCGCGCCCTCGAAAATATCGCCGTTGACCAGGATCGGGACACGCTGTCTGCCGGCCGCTTCGCTGACGTAGGTGCCGCTGCCGTGCCGCCGCTCCAGCAGGCCCTCCTGGCAGAGCTGCTGCATGGCCTGACGCACGGTGATGACCGATACCCCGAAACGCGTCGCCTGTTCACGGTCGCTGGCGATCCGGTCGCCCGGAGCGTGATGACTGCGGATCTCCTTCCGGATCACGTCCGCGATCTGCTCGTGATACAGCCGCTTCTCGATGAACGCCATCTGTTTCTCCTGGTTCGTCAGGGATGCCGACTGCGCCTCAGAATCGGTAAGGTGAGCAACCCAATTACCCTTAGGGTCCGCGCGGAAATAACTTCACATTTTGAGAGACTTTCAAGAGTCG
>CAYLNH010000365.1:0-5826 GCA_964384625.1 uncultured Lentisphaerales bacterium | reverse complement strand
AAGAATGGCGCTGAATTACGACGTGTTTGCGACGTTTGGCCGCCGGTGGCTGGACCGGCGAACGTTCCGGCGCTATGGTGCGGCTCTTGCCACAACACGAAGGGATGACCTACAGAACTGTCATGCGCCCGATTCAGGCGATCGACTTGCATTTTTCTGCTTCAGGCCCGAATTTCAGGAATGGGTTTTGATCAAAAAGGGAGCATACAGATGATCTGCGGGCACCCTTGCAGACGCCGGGCCTTCACTCTGATCGAGCTGTTGACGGTGGTTGCGGTTATCGCCATTCTGGTGGCCCTGCTCCTGCCTGTGCTCGGACGCACAAGGGAACTGGCGCGCCGAACCGTCTGCGCCAACAATCTGCGCCAATGCACAATGGCAGCGCTGCTCTACGCCGACGACAACAGCATGCGGTTTGCCGACTCCATCCCGATTGCCGACGCGCCGAAGGCCTGTTTCTACTACAGCCCGCGCGACTTTGATCTGCGCCGCAACTACCGGGAGTACCTGCTGGATCTGTCGGTCTGGACCTGTCCGTCCACGGACGCACCAAGCATCCATGATCCGGCAAACACGCGCAACTTCTGCTACAGCAGCTACACCTACTATCCCGGCGGCACACCCGATATGCCGGAGTTCGACGGGCGTCCGCCGCCGGCCCGAGTCCTGGACGCACCGGCGCCCGACCGGACGGTCTTCATGCAGGACTGGTTCGCCGATGCGGTCACCCGTTCCTCCACCGTTGCCTGGACCTGGCAGGTGGCCGGTTCCTGGGTAATGAACCACGGCCCGGGCCGGTTCATCCGCCCCACCGGCGCCACCAACCCCTCGTTCGTCACCACCGTGCGCCCGGAACCCCTCGGTGACGACGGCGCCAACCTGGTCTTCTACGACGGCCACGTCCGCTGGCACAAGCACAGCCAACTCGAAAATGTCGGCCGCACAGGCAAGCATTGGGGCTACACCTACTCCGTTTTCTCGCACAAGTAGACCGATCGCCCCAGATGGGCGCGAGAAGATCCACCCGGCTGGGCCGGGGAGTGTCACCCCCCCGAACAACACCACAGACTTGCCCTGTGGCGTGCAGAACGACAGCCGACACCGGGGGCGAGTGTAGAAGTCCCCGCATGACATGACCCCGCATGCCTGGCGAATACCCATCCGGTGTGGTACTCGTATATCCGGCCACTGCGTTGGTGGCCTTTTTTGTTGGGAACAGCCCCGCCAATGACAGACCGCCTCGAAGTCGAAACCCAGATACTCAAACTCGAACTCCCGGAAGAAGGCTTCCGACTGGAGTCCGGGGAGTTGCTGCCTGCCGTTGAAGTCGCCTGCGAAACCTATGGCGAATTGGACGCGGACGGCAGCAATGCCATTTGCGTCTGCCCGACGTTGACGAGTGACGCGCACGCCGCCGGCTACCACCCGGGGGCAGACCAGCCCGGCTGGTGGGATCCGGCCATCGGCCCCGGGAAACCGATGGACACCGACCGCTACTTCGTGGTCTGCAGCAACATCCTGGGCGGCTGCAAGGGCACTACCGGCCCGACGTCGGTCAACCCCGCCAGCGGCAGGGCCTACGGCGCAGACTTCCCGATCATCACCATCAAGGATGCCGTCCGCGTTCAGAAGCTGTTCCTCGAACAGCTCGGCGTCACACGCCTGCACACTGTGATCGGCGGTTCTCTCGGCGGCATGCAGGCCCTGGAATGGGCCGTGTCGTTTCCGGACTTCGTGGAGCAATGCGTGTGTATCGCTGCGGGCGCCAGCCTGTCGCCGCAGGCGCTGGCCTTCGATATCATCGCCCGTCAGGAAATCGAACACGATCCGGATTGGCGGGACGGCCGCTATGACGACGCCGGCAAGACACCGGATCGCGGGCTCTCCCGGGCCCGCCAGATCGGCCATGTCACGTATCTCTCGTCCGCGTCAATGGCCAATAAATTCGGCCGCGAAACCCACGCCGAGGACGGCCAGGTGCGCGACAGCAAATTCAGCACCGATTTCCAGGTTGAATCCTACTTGAGTTACCAGGGGGAGAAGTTCGTTGAGCGCTTCGACGCCAACTCCTATCTGTACATCACCAAGATGATGGACCACTTCGATCTCCCGGCGGAATACGGCAGTCTGCGCCGGGCCCTGGCCCGCGCCACCTGCCGTTTCCTGATTGTCGCGGTAACGTCGGACTGGCTGTTCCCCCCGGAACAACAAATGGAGATCGTCGAGGAGCTGATCGCCGAACGCAAGGAGGTCAGCTACTTCCGGATTGACTCCATTCTCGGACACGACGCCTTTCTGCTTGAATATGAAACGTTGAACCCCGGGCTGGATGCGTTTATCAACGGTGCGATCCCCGAAATCCCGCCGCCGGACGTCAACCGTCATGACATCGAACACATCACCGAGATGCTCAAGCCGCAGCAGCGCCTGCTGGATATCGGCAGCGGCGACGGCGCGACATTTCTGCACCTCGCCCGGGCGCGCGGCATCTCCGGCATTTGCCTGGATTACAGCTTCGACATGGTTGCCGCCTGCATGCGCAACGGCCTCAACGCCGTCCAGCTCGATGCCGATACGGCGCTGGAACGAATTGCCGACGACTCGTTTGACGCGATTCTGCTGAACCAGACCATCCAGCAACTGCACCGTGCCTTGCGCGCGCTGAAACAGATGATCCGCATTGCACCCACCGCAATCATCGGGTATCCTAACTTCGCGTTCTACCGAATCCGGCTGCAGCTCTTCTGGCGCGGCCGGCTGCCGGTCACCGCATCGCTGCCCTATGAATGGTACGACACGCCGAACGTACATGTCGTGACGATCAACGATTTTGAGCAGCTTTGCGAGCGCAACGACCTCCAGATCGACAAGGTCGAATATCTCGCTGACTCCGGCTTGGGCGAGTTCCTGATCAAACTCGGCCGACCGAATCTCGGCGCCGAACGGGTACTGGTCCGCATTACCCGAAACACCTGACCCGGACGGGAAAAGGGAAAGCAAATGCACATTACACGAATCAAAGACATGCTTGCCGAACGACCGTTCTTCCAGGGACTGAGTCCGGCACATCTCAATATGCTGGCCGGATGCGCCAGCAATAAGCGGTTCAGCCGCGGCGAATTCCTGTTCCAGGAAAACGAGAAGGCAGACTGCTTCTATATGATCAAACACGGCGCCGTCGCCATCGAATCACCGGCCGCCCTGGGGCAGTTAACCCTCCAACAGCTCGGTCCGGGCGACATCGCCGGCTTCTCCTGGCTGCTCCCGCCGCATGTCTGGAAGTTCAACGCACTCGCCATCGAGCCGGTCAGCGCCATCCACTTCGGCGCCGCCTGCATTCGCGAGAAGTGCGAAGACGACCATGACCTGGGCTACGAACTCATGACCCGTGTCGCGATCCTCGTCACCAACAGTCTGGATGCCGCCCGCACGCAATTGTTGGATTATCTGTAGCTGCACGGTACGCGAGAAGGGTACGCGGCGATGATCGGCCTCAAGCTTGCATGGAATTGCAGTTGCAGTGTCCGGTTCCGAAAAGGACCCGCGGCACGAGGCTGCGGGGGCTCCGAAAGGCTGGCGAATTAATCAAACCCGATGCCATCCAGATAGTCCCCGATAACGGCATGGGCTTCGGCGAACGTCTGGACGGCCATCAGCCTGGCCCGCAGTTCTTTGGCGCCGGGGAAACCGGCAACATACGCTTTGTAGTGTTTCTTGATCTCGGCACAGCGTTCGCCGTCCGCTTCGGTCTCGCAGTACAGCCGCGAGTGTTCCAGCATGGTTTCCAGCCGATGTCGCAGCGAAACCGCGGCGACCTGTTCATCACCGCCGAACAGCCAGGGATTGCCCATCACCGCCCGGCCGATCATCACGCCGTCGACGCCGGTGGCGCGGGCGCGTTCCCGCGCCTGCGAAACGCCGGCGACATCGCCGTTGCCAACCACCAGCGCGCCGCAGCCGGAGTCCGCGACCAGCTCGCAGACCAATTCTGCCTGACGCCAATCCGCCGCGCCGCGATACAGCTGTTTGCGCGTCCGGAAATGCATTGTCAGCACTGCGGGCGCGGCTTCGAGAACCACCGGCAGGAACTCCTTGACTGCGGTCTCGGTATAGCCAAGACGGGTCTTGATCGATACCGGCAGGCTCCCTGCCCCGCGTTTCGCCGCCAGAATCAAATCCCGTGCCAATTCGGGAGTTTTAATTAAGGCAGCTCCCGCTCCCTGCTTCTCGACACTTCGGTCCGGACAGCCGGCGTTGATGTCGATGCCGTCGAACCCCAGCTCGCAAACCAATGCTGCCGTACGCTCGACGTCATCCGGCCGCGAGCCGAAGACCTGGGCGACGATCGGGCGTTCCCCCTCACTGTAGCGCAACAGGGGCAGCAGCCGTTCCCGCCCCGCCGAACACAGCCCGGCGGCCGAGACGAATTCCGTAAAGCAGACATCAGGCTTCGCCCGGGCACAGACGATGTGGCGGAACGCCGCATCCGTCACGCCGGACATCGGCGCGAGAGCCAGAAAAGGCTTGGCAAGTGTGTCCCAAAAACCGCGCACCATGGACTACCCGGACAGTGAGATGGCGGTCCGCCGCAGTTCATCGGCGACCGCACTCGGGGTCTGGTACCGATGGTCCGGAACGCGGGCCATCATCTTCTGGATGATCAGCGACACCCGCTCCGGAATAGCCGCATCGATCTCGACGGCGGCCCGCGGCCGGGCCTCCCGAATCTGGGCGGTCAGTTCATCCGGCGTCCGGCCGTCGTACGGCGGAATTCCCGTCACCGCGAAGTACATCGTCGCCCCCAGACAGTAGATGTCGCTGCGCACATCGAGTTCGGCCCCGTCCACGTCCTCCGGCGACGTGTACGGCGTGATCAGCAGACTCTCCACTTCGCGTTCATCAACCGTTGCCGCCGTGTACGCCGCACTGAAGTCGACCAGCTTGGCAACGCCCTCGGTCGTCACCATCAGACTCAAAGGACTGAAAGCCCGATAAACCATGTGCTGGTGCTGCCAGGCGAAATCAAGCCCCTCCGCCGCCTGGCCGAAAATGCCCAACGCCGTTTCCCAAGGCATGGCGCCGTCATTCTCGATGATGTCCTGCAGCGTCCGACCGTCAACATATTCCATCGCCTGGAAATAGAGACCGTCTTCCATACCGACGGCCAGCGATTGCGCGATGTTCGTATGGAAGAGTTTTGACGACATCCGCGCTTCCCGAAACAACTCGACAACCAACTCGCTGTCCGGCTCGAGATTGCCGCGCAGGACGCGCAAAGCGACCTCGCGGTCGAGACTCAACTGCCGCGCCAGGAAGACCTGGCCGGTTTTCCCCATGCCGAGGTTCTTCAGCAACAGGAAGTCGTGGATCACCGCGCCCGGTTCGCAGCGGTCGATCGGGACTTCCGTTTCTTCGCCGCAATGGCCGCAGGAGATCTTGTTGCCACACTCGCCGTCGTCGATCGTAATGATTTTGCTGCACTTCTCACAAGCAAATCGCATCGCCCGTTCTCCCTGGTTTTCAGGTCCGCGGCACAATATAGCCAAGCCCGGCTGAATTGCGAGAGACCGCAAGCGGTGTGCGTTCCTCCGTGTTTCAGCCCGGTTGCATCCCGCCGCCCCCGCACGCCGGCCGGCGCCCGGCAGCACCTCCCGGGCAGTCTGTCTGAAGCAACGTCCCGGGCAGTCTGTCTGAAGCAACGTCAATGAGCATCATGACAGTAAGCCCTCGTTTACTGCCCTTCGCGGTCCGCCTAGAGATCCCGCACCCTCGCGGTGCGGAGTTTCAGGATCGGTCACCTGCACCAGACAGCCACCTCCAGTTCCC
>CAYLNH010000364.1:0-5833 GCA_964384625.1 uncultured Lentisphaerales bacterium | reverse complement strand
AGGCCGCCATCTTACGAGAGAAGAAATGACCGAAGAACTCGGTACTGTCAAGCATCCTGGATTCCGGTTTTCTTTGGTTCGGCTTTCAGCTGCCGGAAGGCATGACCTACGCGCACTACGCGCACTACGCGCATCGCGGGGCCTATCCGCTGGTTGCGACCGCGCTGCTGGCGGCGATTTTTGTTCTGCTGGCATTTCGCACCAACGGTCCGGCGCATACATCCAGGACGGCACGCTGGCTGGTCTACGTCTGGCTGGGGCAGAACGTGTTTCTGACGTTCTCTGCGGTGTGGCGGCTGCACCTGTACGTCGGCGCTTACAGTCTGACCCGCCTGCGGCTGGCGGCGGGGATCTGGATGGGGCTGGTGGCGATTGGATTGGTGCTGATTATCCGGCGTATTCGTCTGCGGAAATCCAATGCCTGGCTGGTGCGTGCCAACCTGGCCTGCCTCCTGTCTGCGTTGTTTGTC
Organism: uncultured Lentisphaerales bacterium; assembly: GCA_964384625.1. Lineage (GTDB taxonomy): Bacteria > Verrucomicrobiota > Lentisphaeria > JABSQK01 > JABSQK01 > CAYLNH01. The sequence continues at coordinate 5,363 of CAYLNH010000364.1, read as the reverse complement.
TGCAGCTTCCTGAATCTCGACGGATTCATCGCAAACTGGAATGTGGACGCCCGCCTGCGCGGGACGACTTTGGTCCCGATTGATCTGGAATATATCGGTGGACTTGGACCGGCAGCACTGCCGGCGCTGGAGCGGCTTGAGCGCGAGGCCCCGGATCTGGCGCCGGCGGCCCATGCGGCAGCGGTACCGTTAGTACGCCGGTTGCGGGCACAGGCCGGTAACTGGCGCGGCTGGACTTGGCGGCGACAGCGATTGCGGGACGCGTTCGCGGAATTTCGTGTGAATCAAATAGGGATGACGCCGAACGGGCGTGAGATCAAACCTGACAAAGGAGAGAATCATGGCTGGTATTGATCGTATCCACTTTTACACGCCGCAGGTCTATCTGGATCTGAAGACGCTGGCGGCAACACGCGAGGTGGATCCGGCGAAATACTGTCTCGGCCTGGGGCAGGACCGCATGGCAATCTGTCCGCCGGACGAGGATATTGTCACCATGGGCGCCAACGCTGCCGCCCGTTGCCTGGAAGGCATCGACGCGGACACGATCGACCTGTTGATATTCGCCACCGAGTCCGGCATCGACCAGTCCAAAGCGGCCGCTGTCTATGTCCATGAACTGCTGGGGCTGTCCCCCAATTGTATGGCGCTGGAAGTGAAACAGGCCTGCTGCGGCAGCACAATCGCCATGCAACTGGCGCTGGACCGCGTCCGCAGCCGGCCTGAGAGCAAGGTCCTGGTCGTGGCCTCGGATGTCGCGCGCTATGGCTTGGCAACCCCCGGGGAGCCGACCCAGGGCGCCGCCGCCGTCGCTTTCCTCGTCACCGCCGAGTCCCGTCTGCTGGAGGTCGAACCGGTGTTCGGCAACTTCACGCAGGATGTGATGGACTTCTGGCGGCCGCCATACTGCACCGAAGCCTGTGTCGACGGCAAGTTCTCGATCCGCATGTATCTCAGAGCCCTGGTCGGCGCCTGGGAAGACTACCGGCGTCACGGGGGCAGGGCGGTTACCGACTTTCGCCGCTTCTGCTATCACCAGCCGTTCACCAAAATGGCGCACAAAGCGCACCAGCGCCTGCTGGCTACCGCCAACGCCTCGACCGACGCCGCTCGTGCCGAAGTCGAACCGGGGTTGTTCTACAATCGCCGCATCGGCAACAGCTACACCGCATCGCTGTACATCAGCATCGCCAGCATGCTGGAGCAGGAAAGCCTGGATCTGACCAACCAGCGGCTGGGGTGTTTCGCCTACGGCTCCGGCTGTACGGCAATCTGGTTCGACGCCCGCGTGCTGCCCGGCTATCAGGAGGTCCTTGCCCGCGACGCGCACGAGCACATGCTGCGCGCCCGTCAGAAACTCAGTTACGCCGAGTACGAGAACATCTACAGCTACCGCCTGCCGACGGACGGCAGCACGGTGCATCTCCCGGTCGAGACCACCAACCGCTTCCGGCTGACCGGCATCGAAGAGCACAAGCGGCAGTACGCCCCGCGCGACGATGCGCAGTCCAGCGCAATGACCGGCGTGGCATGAATTGGATGAAACGTCGTCGGTTGTTATGGAAGACGCACAAATTTGTCTGGGTTGTCCGGCAAGGACAGCGCGAAGACGAAAACGTTTACCACGAACGAGGCCGAGAACTCGGGACCCTTGAGCTGCACACTGACGCATGACAAAATCACGGGAGATGGCTTTGCATTCACCTTATACCAATTTTATATTGCCGCAGCGAAACGTAACCGAAACATGAGGGTTCTGTGATGCGGAAATTGGTGTATTTTGGGTTGAGTCTCATCGCTGTGCTTGTGTGTACCGGCGTGGCCCGCGCGCAGGTCGAAATTCCCTGCGGAGAAGTTGTCGGCATGAAATTGACCGACGGCAGCGACCTGAACATCGCCTGGGAAGAAGCGAAAGTCCGGAAGTTCGGCAAGAAGCCGACGCTCGAGGAGGGCGAGAAATACGCTGTCGTGACGGTTGCCCTGACCAAGGGCAAGAGTATCGGCAAATGGGACTTCAACCTCAGCGGCCGTCCCTGCCTGGCGATCAGCCTGAATCTCAACGCCTTCGACCCGGCCAACTGGAAGTACGAGGACCAGCCCTCGAATACCCAGGTGCGCCTGCTGTTCATCGTGCCCGAAAACGAGGATCAGGCGGGTTACGTGCTGGCCTGGAAACATTTCGGCAAAGTCCCGCACCCCTACGCCGAGGAAAAGGCGCCGTGGGTCAGCCAGACCATCAGTACGCGCATCGGCGCGCCGATCTCCGCCCTGAATCCACGCAATGTCGGCGGCAACGGCGACGCTGATGACGACGATGATGATGATGACGATGCCGCCCCGCCGGCTGACGCTGACGACGATGACGGCGATGATGATGACGCCGACGCCGCAGAGAAGCAGCCGGAAAAGAAAGAGCCGGAAAAGAAAGAGCCGGAAAAAGAGGGCGACGATGACGACGATGAAGATGCCAACTGGGACATCTGATTTCGCCATCCTTGACTGAACGTTTTGATCGGCCGCCGGGGCCAGCAACCGGCGGCCGGTTTGTTATCCTGCTGCTGACAGGAAAGGGATCTCCAGCACAATGCTGAAGCTGTTTCTTCTGGGGCTTGCCGGGTTGATCCGACTGCTGCCGGCCGGTCTTCGGGTTCTCGTCGGCCGGTTTATCGGGTGGTCCCTGCGGTGTGTCTTCCGTTTCCGCATCCGCATCGTCCGCATGCAGCTCGCCCTCGCTTTCCCCGAGTGGGATGAATCGCAGCTCGAGAAGACGGTGCGCGGGTTGTATCGGCATCTGGGCCTGTCGCTGGTCGAAATCCTGTCGCTGCCGGGCGTCAACCCGGAATTCATTCAGAACATCATCAACTACGAGGGGGAGCAGAATCTGAAGGACGGTCTGGCCCGGGGCAAGGGCGTGCTGTTGCTGACCTGTCACATCGGCAATTGGGAACTCCCCGGCATCTCGCTGGTGGCCGACGGCTATAACATCCGGGCGATCGGCAAGGAGATGAAGAACGCCGCCGGCGATACCCTGCGGGAAATGCTGCGGGACGGCAACGGCGTCGTCACCATCCCGCGTCGGAACTCCATCAAACAGATCCTCAGAGAGCTCAAGCAGAACAATGTTGTCACCGTTGTGCTGGATCAGAACATGACCGCCGACGAAGGCATTTTCGTGGATTTCTTCGGCTATCCGGCCTGTACGATGAAAGCGCTCGCCGTCCTTGCCGCTCGCACCGGCGCCGCCGTCATCCCCTGTCAGATGTGGCGCGAACCCAACTGCCGCGACCACTGGATCAAATTCCATCCCGCGGTCCCCTGCGAAGAGCTGCCCGATGCCGATGTCGAGGAGAACCATCGGCATAACACGCAGCGGTACACCAAGGTCCTGGAAGCCATGATCCGCAGTCGTCCGGAGCAATGGCTCTGGATTCACAAGCGCTGGCGCACGCGGCCGGCGGGAGAAACCGAATCGCCCTTCCCGTATTAGGGGCGGCCGCCGGCATCATGCGGCATGTTGTGCTGCAGTTGTTTCTCCGGCGCCGGGGCGTTTGCGGTGCTCAGCCTCGTTATTCCCCGCCCTGAACAGCTCGCTGTGGTCGCCGCCCGGGCCCGGCTGAGAACCAGAACTGCGCGCGGCCGAGCACCAGCAGATTCCAGCGCCGGCCCGAAGGCGAAACGGCCGTTTCCGGACGCGTCGATTTCCGTTTGCATTCGCCCCTTCCACTACTATATTTTCTGCCATTGCTGCCGCCTCAGGATAAGCCGATTTGAGCGCCTGCAAGCGCGTTGGGCCAATTGACAGGGAGATCTCATGAGCGACGTTGTATGCCTTTTCTGCCGGACCGCAAATCCGGAGGATTCCTTTTTCTGCAACAACTGCCAGCGCAGTCTGATCGTCGGTAAACTGACCAGTCTGGGAACCGGCGTTTTGACCAAGGGCTTTGTCTGGGAACTGCGGCCGACCAACCAGACGATGGGGCGCAATATCGGCAACGACTTCGTCATCCCGAGCAACCTCGTTGCCGGTGAGCAACTGCACATTACCTTCCGCGAAAACCATTTCGTCATCAAAGACGTCAGCAACCGCGGCAATTGCCTGATTGACGGCGAGCCGTTGACCGACGAGACCTCGCTGAAAGACGGCTCGACCATCAAGGTCGGCGTCGAAGAATTTGCCTACAAGTTCATCAAGCCCTCCAGCGAGAAGGTCACCAAGATCCCCGACCCCCTGGCCAGCCAGCTCCAGTTGGTCCTCGGCATTATCTCCGAGTTCCACGCCTCGCTCAACCTGCAGGAGGTCCTGGACAACGCCATCGACGCCGTCCTGCGCCTGACCCGGACCAAGCGCGGCTACTGCTTCATGGTCGATGAGACGCCGGACGGCGCCCTGGAACTGCGCGAAGTCGGCGCCCGCCAGGCCGGCGGCAAGACGCTGAAAGAAGATGACGGCGAGCAGTATTCCATCAGCCAGTCGATCATCCAGCAGGTGCTCTCCGGCAGTGCCTCGGTCATCGTTGAGGACGCCCTGGCGCAGAATATCAACACCGACACGATCCGCAAGTTCAAGCTGAAATCGATTGTCTGCGTGCCGCTGGTGACCTACAACCAGCGCACCGGCCAGAAACAGACGATGGGCATTATCTATGCCGACAGCCTGATGCCCTCCGGCGAACTGCCGAAGCACAGCCGGTCGACGCTGCAGATGCTGGCCGACATCATCACGTCGACGATTGTGAAGTGGCAGAACTACGAGAAGATGGAATCGACGTTCCAGAACTACCAGCGCAGCGTCCAGGGCATCGAACAGGATCTGCGTACGGTTACCGATCAGTTGGTCTATCTGCAGGAACGCATTGCCGAACCGGAGCAGTTCAACAAGATCAACAAGAAAGAGATCAACCTGGAGCTGAACGCGATCGAATCCCGGATCCAGTCCGTCTGGACCAGTCTCCAGCGTCTGCATCTCAACCCCGAAGGCCGGTAACCCGGGCGCGGAGATTCCACCTCACGGCCTCGACCGGCGGCAGACCTCGATTCCCCCGACCCGCAAGGACTCCCTTGTCCGGCCCGCGGGCAGAGCCGGCTTCGGTCGGACCGCCGGCGACCGCGGTCGAATACCCACGGGGTGAACGCGGTATCCTGGTGATGCATCAGTGACGGCGTGCAGGTGACAGATCCGCAAGTACCGCAGGTTCCCAACCTCTTGAGAGTCGGGACTCGAGGCAAAGAAGGGCAGCAGACGAGGGCTTACTATCCGGCGTAAGCCCTCGTTTACTGCCCTTCGCGGACCGCATAGAGATCCCGCACCCTCTTGAGCGCCGAAGCCTTGGCGAAGGAGTTTGCGGTGCGGAGTTTCAGGATCG
>CAYLNH010000363.1:0-5863 GCA_964384625.1 uncultured Lentisphaerales bacterium | reverse complement strand
ATCTGTGCGGGGGGCTGCCCGTAATGGGCAGTCCCTACCGCGACAATGCTCTAGCGAGTCGCCAACCGGCGACAGACATCACATACGCCCACAAGCCCGCCGGTGGCTGGACTGGTGAACGTTCTGGCGCTATGGTGCGGCTCTTGCCAACGCCAAGGGATGACCTACAAAACTGACATGCGCCCCTGACCGTCTTCCTGTCTTGCAAATCGCCGGCCCCTGCTTAGAGTATGGGCTCTGATTTGTAACCCGGTTATCTGGACCTATTGCTGTGGCCGACGACAAAACACCATCACCCCTGTTCAGTTTTGCGATTCTGACGGATCTCCATCTCAACGAGCTCGATGGGCGGGAGAAGCTCAGCCGCGCGCTCGAGGGTCTGAAAAACGACGAGAAGATCAACTTTCTCCTCCTGCTCGGCGATGTCGACTGGCCGGGATCCCTGGCCGAATTCAAGCACGAACTCGGAAGCTGCAACCTCCCCTACCACGTCGTCGCCGGCAACCATGACGCCCGCCGCCTGCGCGATTTTCAGGACGCTTTCGGCGCTCTCTACTACAGCTTCGAATACGGCGACTGCCTGTTCGTCGGCCTGTTCAATGCGTCACCCGCGGCGGATGACTTTCACGCGCACCACGGCGAGATCGACGAGCAGCAGGCGGAATGGCTGCGCGGCGTACTGCAGCAGGCCGCCGAACGCGAGCCGGGCTTCCGCAACGTCTTCATCTTCGCCCATGTGCCGCCGCTGCAGCCCGGCAGCCCCATGTACCCGGCTTTCCGCCTGACCGTCGACCACACCGACCTGATGTACGAACTCTGTCGCGAATTTCAGGTGGACGCCGCCTTCTACGGCCACACGCACATCAATGAAGCCTTCGAATACCAGGGCACGTGGCACATCACCACGCCGTCGCTGAACTGGAATTTCAACACCTGCTTCGGCTACGACCACAAGGACTGGATCGCCGTCAACTACGGCGGCTATCGCGTTGTCCACGTCCACGCCAACGAGATCAGCGACGAACTCCGGTGGACCCACCGCGGCACCGCCCCGATCGAACTGTAGGGTGGTGTTTCGTTCATCGTGGACGAAGGATGGGGCAGGAATCTCGACTGCAGTCGATTGCAGTCGACTGGACGGGACGATACGACTCCCTGTCCACTGTTTACCACATACACTGCACTATTCGAGCTGCCCGAACATCTCCTGTTTCAGGTCGAGGTAGTAGATGTAGTCCTCCCAGGAGACATCCGGCGGACAGCGGTGATCACAGAACGGGATGTAGCCGCCGCGCTCGACATACGGCGCCAGCGATTCCATGTAGGCCTTGATCGCATCCGGCCCCTTCGCCATCTGCGTCTTGTCGAAGCCGCCCATGATCCGCAAGTCCTTGCCGTATTGATCCAGCAATTCACCCGGGTGGGCACAACACTGGACCTCGAAGGGAAACAGGCAGTTGATCCCGCCCTCCATGAAGCCGTCCAGGATCGGCCGCACGTCGCCGTCGCAGTCCGTATACCAGATGTCGATGCCGTGGGCATGGAGTTTCCCGCTGATGCGCTTGTAGCGCGGGACGACCACATCGTTGAACCATTTAACCGAAACCAGCGGGCCGTTCTTGAAGCAGATATCCTCCCAGCCGCTGGCGTAGTCGAACTGGATATGCGGCAGCACCGCGTCCAGATAGTTCTCGACCAGCACACAGGCGGTCTCGACCATGTCCTCGACCATGCCCGGGTAGTCGTAGATCGCGTAGGCCAGGCCCTCGGCAGTGAGCAGGTCCCGGATCCGGCCGATCATTGACCCGCAGTTGACGCCGGCCGGAAAATCGCGCTCGTCCGGCAGCCGCTGTTTGAGGGCGTCAAGGTCCGGTTTGCGGCCGGGGTGGCCCGGGTCGAAGTGCTCCGTCTTCGCCGCCTTCCAGTCGTCCATGGTGACAATTGTGGAGCCGAGAAAATGCGGGATCGTGCTGTGGCCGTCTTTCGGCACTTCGCAAATCAGACCGTTCCCGTTGATCTCGATGCGCGTGGTTTCCTTCTCCTCCAACACCTTGGTTTCAAACGGCGGCAGAATCCACGCCGGCCCGCAGCCGCCCAGGCGGTCGAAATTGAAAAAGCGATCGGCCTGCGCGTTGTTCTTGATGCCGTTCTCGAGGAACCCCGACCAGGTCTCGAAATTCTCCTGCCAGTAGCCGAACTCCATGTTGAAGCAGCGGTCGATCGGTTTGTAGTGCATCTGGTTATTAAAGCGTTCCCGGTCCGTCATCGCAGCGGGCCATTTCTCGCGACAGGGGGTAATGTCCATGGTAAGCATCCTTTGCAGATATTCGGTGCACAGCACGCAACGTAGTCTGGCAGCTGCGAACTTCAATGGCTGCCGCGGGTGTCTCGCCCGGGCCCGGCCGCTGCCCGCAATCCCGGGCGGCGACAATTCCGTCGCCGGCAACCCCATCCCGGCGGACCGCTGCTGCCCCCTACCCCAGCGCTTTCGCAAGGAGGTCCTTCAGCCGTTTCGGCGTCCCGGCAACGGCTGTCACCAGCTTGATGCCGAACTGCTTCGACGAATCGAAATCCACCTGCACACCGTAGGCGTCCGTCTTGCGGCCGTCTCGGCCGGAGGCGCAGACAAACCGACAGCCGACAACCCGGCGGCCGGCCTTCCGCCACAGCAACGGACCCTCGTCCGTCAACTCCCCGTTCCTGTCGGCCTGCCCCAGGCGCAGACAGCGTTCGGCGGGCTCAACCAGATCGTCGGCATACTCCAGCGTCAGAACGTCCCCGACCCGGGCACACTGCAGACAGAACCTGCCGTAGCGGCCGTTCCCGTCCACCTGAAGTCCGCGAGAGCGGTTGACGTGGAACGCCTCCTGACACTCGGCGGCAAAGAGGTTCCGGTGCGGCAGGCGCAGGACGACCTCGACGTCCGGCTGCGGGCGCACCCCGATGCCGTCCGGCATGAGTCCGACAAGCGTCGCCCGCGAGCCGCGGCCGAAGGACCACGAAACGGGCAGGTCCGGCATTGGTTTGGGCTGTTGTCGGCAGCGGTCTGCCATGGTGGTTTCCCGTGTTTGCGTTCCGCCTGGACAGTAGTCTATTAGCCCGCAAAATCAACTTGGAGACGATCCGCCCTCATGCAACTGATCAGCCGCCAATCCACCCTGTCGGGCGCCGTCGACATCCCGGGATCGAAGTCGCACACAATCCGCGGCGTCCTCCTGGCCGCGCTCGCCGCCGGCGAGAGCACCCTCGAAGCCCCGCTGGCCTCGGCCGACACCGAGGCCGCCGTCCGCGTCTACTCCGCTTTGGGCGCGGCGTTCGACCAGGGCCCCGACGCCTGGCACATCCGCGGCATCGGCACGGATTTCAGCGCCCCGTCGGAGGTCCTGGATGTCGGCAATTCCGGCACGACCCTGCGGGTAGCCATGGGTTCCCTGGCGCTGCTGCGCACCGGTGAAGCCGTGATCACCGGCGACAGCCAGATCCAATCCCGCCCGAGCCAGGCGCTGGCGGATGCCCTGAACGACCTGGGCGCCGATATCGAATCGGTCAACGGCACCGGGTGTGCGCCCTACCGCATCCGCGGTCGTCTGCAAGGCGGCAGCACCAGCCTGGAATGCAAGACGAGCCAGTACCTGACCAGCCTGCTGCTGGCCTGCCCGCTGGCCCCCGGCGACAGCGACATCGCGGTCCCGCTGCTGCACGAGAAGCCGTATGTCGGCATCACCCTGGACTGGCTCGACTTTATCGGCTTGCGCGTCGAGAAGAACGCCGACTGGTCCCGCTTTCACGTGCCCGGCGGCCAGTGCCTGCAGCCGTTCTCACGACGGGTCCCCGCCGATTTCTCGACGGCCACGTTCTTCCTGGCCATGGGCGTTCTCGGCGACAACAACATCGTCTGCCGCGGCCTGGACCTGAACGACTCCCAGCCGGACAAGGCGGTGATCGACTACCTGCGGGCCATGGGCGCCGACATCACCACCGCAGACAACGCTGTCCACTGCCGGCCCGGCGTCTTGAACGGCTGCGAACTCGACCTCAACAACACGCCGGACGCACTGCCGATGATGGCGACTGCAGCATGCTTCGCCCGCGGCGAGACCCGGCTGGTCAACGTCCCGCAGGCGCGCATCAAGGAAACCGACCGGATCGCCGTCATGTGTGCCGAGCTCGGCAAGCTCGGGGCGGACATCGCGGAACTGCCCGACGGCCTGGTCATTCGCGAGAGCAGACTGACCGGCGCCGCGGTGAACGGGCACCACGACCATCGGGTGGTGATGGCGCTGGCGCTGGCCGGCACGCTGATTGACGGTGAGACCCGGGTCGCGACCGCCGAAGCCGCCGCCGTCACCTTCCCCGCCTTCGTGAAAACCGTCCAGAATCTCGGCGGCGACCTTGCACTGAGCGATTGACTCGTCTATTCTTCTCCCAAGTTGCCTTGGGAAAGGTAAATGGAGTTGGAACAGCATGTCGTTCTTAAGACGGATCAATCACAAACACGAGACGGAGATCCCGCTCGATCGCAAAGAGTTGGCGATCGGCCGCGACCCCGAATCAGATATCTGCATTGACAAATACGACGGCATCAGCCGCAATCACTGCGGCTTCCGGCTCTACGAAGACGGCGTCGTCACCTTGACGGATTTCAGCTCGCGCAACGGCACCTACGTCAACGGCAAACAGATCTTCTCCGAGACCCGCCTCAACCACCACGACAAGATCCGCGTCTGCAGCCAGGTCGAATTCGAGTTCATCGATCCCGATTCCCCGGAAGCGAAAAACGAGGAACGGATTCGCGCCAAACAGGAAGAACTGAAGAAACGCGCCATTGTCGTCGACGGCGACAAGGACCTGTCGGATGCGATGACCGAGGTCAACGAGGAACTGCGCAACCGCGACTTCAAGTCGCTCATGTCGGAACTGGTTGACGAAGCCCGGCACAAGCCGAAGGGCAAAACACACCCGCCGCCGACCAAGCACGACGGCGACCTGCCGTAGAGCCCCGGCTCTGTTCCGGACGATTGCGTATGACTATTTCTGCACCGTGCCGTCGACGGGGATCGCCACCAATGCGTGTGCCGGCTGGCCGGTCTTGATCTCGACTGTGCTTTTGAGTGGGCCGGCGGTCTCGAGCTTGTCGGCGTCAACGACAAGAACGACCTCGACGTACTCGCCGGCCGGAATGTGCTTGGCATCATCGCCGTAGAATACCAATGCACCCGGAATCTTGCAGACCGGCGGCTCGAGCGGAAGATCCCGCTTGGTCAGATTATAGAGCTTTACGGCCTCGCGCGTGCGGCCGCGCACGGCGCCCAGGTGGAAAGCCTGCGGCTGGACCGCCAACTTCGCCGGTACGCGTTTGACGGTCGCCCTGATCTCGCCCGTGAGCACCAGTTTCTTCGGCGCCATCAACTCGACATAGAATTTCTTGGTTTCGTCACCGTGCATCGTCAGTGTGTGCAGGTTGAAGACGATGGTGCAGTCCTCGTGCGGCTCTACGATGAACTTCCGCGGCTCGAACTGCAGACAGGGACAGGAGGTCTTGATGCCGGCGATCCGGATCTTCGTATTCTCCGGCCGGTTGAGTTGCACCTCGATCCGCCGCGACTCGCCCTCTATCATCTCCCCCAGATCCAGCGACGCCGGCGACAATGAATACCGATCCTTGCTTCCCGCAATGTGGGAGGCGGTTCCACCCGACTCCGGCTCCTTACTTCCCGAAAAGGAACCAGCCCAGATCCGACGCCCCCCGGCGTCGAGCCTGAGCTGTATTCCGCCTATCCCTTATCCTCTGCGGCGCCCGTTTCGGGATTGCTATTGTGCCAAAATTCAGTTGGATTCGACGCCCGCCGTTGAGCTTTTGAAC
>CAYLNH010000362.1:4636-5872 GCA_964384625.1 uncultured Lentisphaerales bacterium | reverse complement strand
GGCAGAATTATTACGGAAAGGAGAGGGCGGGGGAGAAGAGAAGGCAGAATTATTTGGGGGCAGAATTATTACGGAAAGGAGAGGGCGGGGAAGAAGAGAAGGCAGAATTGTTTTGGGGCAGAATTATTGCGGAAAGGAGAGGGAGGGGAAGAAGAGAAGGCAGAATTATTTGAGGGCAGAATTATTACGGAAAGGAGAGGGCGGGGGAGAAGAGAAGGCAGAATTATTTTGGGGCAGAATTATTGCGGAGATTGACAAATGCGGAACGTGGTATAAAAGGGATTGCGAAGGGACAAAAACTCGACCTGCTCAGTTTTGGATGATTGCGTGGGTGGCTCTTGGGAGGGCATATGCCGATCGTCTGCAGAACCGACATTCGGCCTGTTGATCAGGGGAACTTCCATGCGATTGACAGGAAAGTAATGCGCCACGCGTTTGATGTGCATAATACGCTGGGGCGGTTTTATGATGAGTCGATCTACCAGACGGATATGGCGCGCAGGTGTGGCCATGAACTTGCCGCAACACGGGAAGTCCAGGTTACAGCCACGCATCAAGGCTTCAGCAAGTCCTACTACCTGGATTTGCTGATCAATAAGGGTGTCATCTATGAGTTTAAGGCGGTGGATGCACTGGATGGTGCCCATGAAAAACAGTTGATCAACTACCTGTTCTTGACCGGATTGTCCCACGGTAAGCTGGTGAACTTCCGAACGACTTCGGTGGAATCGCGGTTTATTTCCACTTCATTGACCTATGCGGATCGTTTGGATTACAGCATTGACGATACTTGCTGGAAATGCGCCAACACTGCAGACAGGACGTTGCGCCATGCACTGGTCTGCTTACTTGATGATTGGGGCGCCTGTCTCGAGCTCAGCCTTTACCGAGAGGGCTTGCTTCACTTGCTGCGCAACGTTGGTGCTGGAATGAGACGGGTCGATGTCCTGTCGGAGGATGGTTGGATCGGGCATCAGAAGGTTTGCCTTTTGACCGACGATACAATCTGGCATTTGTCGGCGATTCCTCGCGGTATGCAGTCGTATCGGAATCACATCGCCAGGCTGCTTTCTCACATGCCGATAAAGCGGGCTCAATGGATAAACATGCATCAGAGAAATATCGCGCTCACAACCATCCATGTGCCAGACTCCCGATGATTCAGCCGTCCGTTCCCTTTCCGTAATAATTCTGCCCCCAAATGATTCTGCCCTTTTTCTTTTCCCTTCTTTCCCT
>CAYLNH010000362.1:0-4536 GCA_964384625.1 uncultured Lentisphaerales bacterium | reverse complement strand
CGTAATAATTCTGCCCCCAAATGATTCTGCCCTTTTTCTTTTCCCTTCTTTCCCTCCCTCTCCTTTCCGTAATAATTCTGCCTTCCTTTCATCCCTCTCCGAGTCCGCGGCTGCTAAGCAAACGATGCTTTGATGACTGCGAAGTGGCCGTTGCGTACGGCATGGGCCACGTCGCCGCGGATCGCGTCCGGAGCGAGCTGCGTTGTCGTGCCGTCGGGATCAATCAACTCGATGCGCTGCATGGTCGCCGCATCCGCGCCGGCCGTTGGTTTGCCGGTGGGATTGATGTAGATCATCAGTGTCCGGTTGAACAGGACAAACGCATAGTGGTCTTCCGGCAGGTTCGTCGTCTGCGGTTCCCCGTCCCGCAGCCATTCGGCCGCACCGGTTGACGGCGTGAAGAGCCAGGCCGGCAGCGCCGGACGCGGAACGAAGCACAACGCACCGTCGGCTGCAAGGACGAACGGCTGCGGTCCGAGATTCATCAGCAACTGGATATGCACGTATTCGGCGCAAGCGCCGCTGAGTCGGGCGTAGAAACCGCGACCGTGGAGTTCCTTGTCGGCCGCGATCGAGGGGACCAGAAACGAGCTGTTCTCCAGCGGCGACCGGCCATAGCGTTCGGGCGGCTGGAACGCAACCAACGCGTGCCGTAGATCGGTGTAGAAGTCATCGAACTGCTCGGTCCGCAGGATTTCCAGCAGGTATTTATACTCCATATGCAGCCAGATGGTCTCGCGCTCCATGAGCCCCGGCGTACAGGCCGTGATGCCGCCGAAACGCGACGGCAAGCGGTCGACGGCGCCGCAGACCTTGTACATCTTCAGCGGTTCGTCGTAGAGCTCGGAACGGCGTACGGCCTGGTACTGCCGGCGGGCTTTCGGCCCCGGACCGAGCACCCGAAGATAGTGCATCTGTCCTTCAAGGAAGGGCACAGTGCGAATCTGCTTGAACGCCTTGGCGCGGATCTCGCCGTTTTCGGTTACATCGTAATCGGTCATCTCATGGTAGAGATAACTTTCCATCAGCCCGGTTTCCGGGTCGACAGCCCGGGCCAGACCGTCCTCGAGCTTGCGCCGACAGGCCGTGAGAAAGCCGTCGACGGTCTCCCGCGTAAGGACCTCCTCGGCGCCGTCAATGCCGTGGCGGGTGCATTCGCGAAACCTCTCCTTGGCCGTATTCGTCCGGTCCCAATACGCCAAGAGCGTGTCCGGGTCGTCGCCGGGGCACTCCTTCAGTGCTGCTTCTACGGACCGCACGAGCTGCGTCTGTTCCGTGGTCAGCCGCACTTCCTTCCATTGCGTCTGTTCGCCGGCGGCCAACAGGAAGTTCACCAGCCGCAGGAGTTCGAGGGTCTCGTTTGTACTGGACCCGAAGAGCTCGTTCATGTTGTGCAACGCGTCGTTCCAGTTGGCTCGCCCGGCTTCGAATTCGATGCCGACGTCGAAGGGGTCGAGCGTGGCCATCTTCAGCGGCACCAGCGCCAGGAGCTTGGCAAACAACGTGGTTGTATAGATATCACCGTCACTGCCGCGAGTGCGCACCCACATCAACGGCGTACGCGCCATCCAGTCATGTTCCTTCGGCGTTTCCAGGAAGTTCTGCGGCCGCGGCTCGCCGTCAACCAGTTCGTAGCGCTCGGCCCGCGGCCGCACAAACCCCAGGCTCTGCGCGTAGGTGCAGCAATCCGGGGTGAACAACAGATGGTCCAGGCGATCCGGGAAGACCGAGAGGAAGCTGTCGATCGTATCGAGGTTGTAATGCCAGTGGTCCGTCCAGTAGCCGGAGAGTGTATCGGCGCGATCGGTGGCAATGCTGTGGGACAGGATCTCGCCGAGCACGACAGGCGCGTCGACCACCGGTTCGACACCGCGGCGGCTGAGTTCGGTCAGCACCTGGCCGGGCGTGTAAGAGTCGCGCAGGACCTCCTGCAAGACCGCCGCGTCCGCGTCGTCCGCGGTCAGCCGGCCGGTCAGTTCGACCACGTCGCAGTCGGCCTTCAGCGAGTAGACATAACCCCAGATGTTGTGCGGGTTGTAGCCGTCGAGGAAGATCTCGTTCACAAACATGCGAATGCAGTCGGCGCCGACATCAGGGTTGACGTAGATATCGTTGCGCCGGTTCTGCAGCATGTCGCGGTAGCCGCCGTTGCCTTGCGAATAGAACGTCGGCTCCAGCACGAACTGGTTGTAGTCGCGTTCCATGTCGCCGTGGATACGGGCATACACCTGCAGAACGTGTTTCCGGCCGGCATGGTCCGCAACGGTCACCGGCAGGCCGCCGCGCAAGACGTTATCGAGGAAATTCTGGCGGCTGTAGCCGTCGAACAACGGGTCTGCCGACCACGTCGCGCCGCCGTTGGTCACGGTGTCAATCACGCGTTTGTTCTCGGCCTGCTTCGTTTCGAACCAGCCGTTGGTTGTGGCTAATGCCGCCACCTCCGCCAGCGCCTCGATCGTGTGGGCCCGACCGAACATGGCGTCGCGCGTAATCGTCTGGCCGGCCGCAAGTTCATGTCGGCGGCACGACATCGCCATGGGCATGGTCAGTTCCGGACAGCGATTCTCCGGTTCCGCGGCCGGCGGCTCCAGAAAGGCCTCCGGGACGTCGAGACTCGTGTTCGGCCCGAAGATCAACTGTGGATTCACCAGTATCGGCAACAGCTCCTCGCCGTCACTGTACAGAGCAAAATTTCCGGGACCGGTCGTGTGGCTGCCGTCGACGCATTTGGACTGATAGAACGGTACAAAGCCGTCGATGTTCCGCACGATGAACTTGGACGATAACGTGGTCAGCATGCATTTCATGTTGATGAAATGCAGGCCCACCGGCATCAGCCGCGGCAGGCCGTCAGCCCACTTCAGATGAATCGCGGCACGACCCAGATTCTCAATCGTCACCCGCCGCGCCAACGCCGGCCACGGCTCGCCCGGCACCGTCTGGTACGTGACCCGCACACGCAACTGCAGGGCCGGGTTCTCCTCTTCCAGTGACAGCGAAACCGGATCAAAACTCATACGGCTGCGACAGTCGTATTGGCGATTCTGCAGACCGGGGCGGAACGGTTCATAAAAGCGCTCGCCCACTTGCAGGAACGTGCGAAAGCCGTTGAGCGGCGTGTCGCGGTAAGCCAGCAGAGCCGTCCGGAATTCGACGATGGCGCCGCTCTTGTCTTCAACGCCGAAGCCGCTGACGCACTGGCCGCGGTTGACGTAGAAGGCCCAGAGCGGGATGCCGTTTAACCCGGCAATACCCGGGAAGAAACTGGCGAACGGCGCCTGTTGATTGTAGTTGCTCACCACCGTCCGGTGGCCCTCGGTAATCGCATATATTGACGTCTGCATCGCACCTGCCTTATCCAAGTCATCAGAGGAGTTCCGCCTCCAGGATACGCCGGGAGTCGCGGTGAATCAATCGGACGTCGGCATTTTCCCGATGGAATGCCGGTGGTTTTCGACAGAACAGCGAGATCACCGACGTCTCTGCGGATAAAGGAAACAACGATGTTCAGGCGAAGACAAAACTGATGACGCTCAAGACGGCAACAAGAACTCTCAACACCCCAAGCAGAGGTGTACACAATGAATACCATTGTGAACAAGTTCGAGTCCATGGGCGCACGCCTGAACATCCGCGAGGGCCGTGTCCCTGATTCCTTTTCCCTGGATGTGCGTGACGACCGCAACGGTCAATTCTTCGAACTCCTGGTCAATCCGCAGCTGGACCACGATCTGCGTTTCACCGTGGTTGACGTACAGCCGCAAGATCGCCACCTGCTCCTGCAAGTACGTAACGCTGCCACCCAGGCGACGCCGCAGAAATTCCTGTGCGGGCACGACGAACGTTTCTGGTTCGTTGCCGCCGTCCCGGAACGCCGTCGCGCCGCCAACGTGGAAGGCGCCAAGGAAGCGCTGAAGCCGGCAGCTGTGGTTGCCGCGCAAACGCATAAGCGCGTCAAACGCAAGAAGCGCAACAAGCGCCGCAACAAAGCGTTTGTGCGTCAGGGCGAGTGGTTCTTTGTCCCGGCTCCGGAGCTGAAGCCGAAGCCGATGTGGATCCTGAAGAACGAGCCGCTGAGTCGCGGCATCCGCAGTAAGCCGCACGTGGTGGAAGAGCTTTGCCGCTTCGGCGGCGAGACGGTCTACGTCTGCCAGGCCTTCCCGCGTGGCGTTCGGATTGAGCGCTACAGGAAAATGGCCCGGAAGCATCCGGACTGGCAGTGGACGACGATGACGCGTGACCCGCAGGTTTACGCTCGCGGCAAGGTGCGTCACCCGGACCACAAGACCATCGTGCTGCGCGGCTGGCATCGGGTTCTGATGAACACCGAGAACGAGTCGCAGGCGATGCGCCAGGTCGTATTCCTGGACTGAACAAAACAAACACCGGTCCGGCAGGACCTCCTGCCGGACCGATACCGAGCACTTGAGCTTCGGACAAAAGTTGGTTGCGCAGTTGGGGACAACTGCGGCTACGGTCGGAGTTTCGGAGTTTCGGAGTTTCGGAGTTTCGGAGTTTCGGAGTTTCGGAGTTTCG
>CAYLNH010000361.1:0-5892 GCA_964384625.1 uncultured Lentisphaerales bacterium | reverse complement strand
ATTTCAAACTGGTTGCAACGAATGCCCCCATCCCGCTACATTGGAAGATCCGCTCGAACCCGTATGTCCCACCTTGGCACGGTGGTGCTCTGCCATTGAGCCACGCCCGCAATGCCGATTACCGATCACCGATTACCGATTACCGATTACCGATCACCGATCACCGATTACCGATCCTCTGGCTCCAGCGGCAGGATTCGAACCTGCAACGGTCCGGTTAACAGCCGGGCGCTCTGCCGTTGAGCTACGCTGGAATGAGCCGCCGTGCAACAACTGGTGACGAAGGTTGGATTCGAACCAACACCGCAGGGCGCTTCAGGCCCTCGCTCTGCCGTTGGAGCTACTTCGTCAGCTGGCTGCCGCCCGGGTGTTTCACTCGTCCGGCAAATCAACCGTGGGTCGGGAAACACCCGGGCTCCACTGCTATTCACTTGTCAAAGATCACAAGAACAATAAACAAAGACGCCCTGTCGGAAAACTGCCGACAGGGCGTCACATCGATCGCGATTTGTCAGATGCTCAGATCATCCGACAGCCCCGTCAACGGGAATACCGTTAAGCCAACCGGCAAACAGCAAATTCTGCTGTTTCTCAGCTTCGGTTCCGTCTTGTCGGGCTGTCGGTTCGATCATCATCAGTCTATCTTCCTTCTTTCATCTACCCTGCCGATACGCCGGTCTTCGGCGGTTCTTTCATCCCAAACTGCAGAGATTGCCCTGCAGGGCTCTGCCGGCTGCTCCCCTGACTGCGTATCCAGCGGCACTCCGGCTTACCGTCGGCACTGAACCGGAGCGAGGCAGCGTGTTCGTATTTCCACCCAGACGACATCAGCTCCGGCGCTCCACTATGCAGACCAGCCATCAACCCGAAATCCCATCTCAACGGCCCGGACTGGTAGTATGGGGGGACGGAGAACGCCGCTGGCCGTGCCGTGCTGCCCGAGGATAGACACCCCCCCCGGAATCAGCGATTGGTAACGACCCAGTTTATGGGTTCGGACAGCGTCAGCTTTTCGCAGTGGAGGTCGCCGAACACCGCATTGTAGCCGTCGTCATGGTGATAACCGACCCAGCGCCAGTCGAGCCCGCAGCCGTGGGGCGGGACATTGACCACGCCGTAGTCGGTGCGCATGAATTTGTTGACGCCCTGATGTGCCGACGAGATACCGCCGGCGGCAACATCCATAATGTGCAGCGCCATCTCCGGCTGCCGGATATCACTGGCTTTCACCAGGCGTTCCGTCGCCGAGATACGGCCCCAGCCCTGCATCACGCCGCCCGGGGGCAAACCAGCCCCGCTCCAGGCGGCGGACGCGGCGCTGCCCCGCGGCATCAGGTTCATGATGTAGCTCGCCTCCGTGATCACGTTCTCGCCGCCGGACGGATTGAAGCACTCGGCGGTGCGCAGGGACTGACAACGAAAGACGTCGTGATCACGGATGACCTGCGCTTCAACGAGGTAGTTGATCCAATGGTTGTAGGCGTAGGTTGTCGTACTGCCGAAATCACCGGGCATCGTGTATCCGTTGTACTCGTCAACATAGCCGGCAGCGGCCAGGCCGATCTGCCGGATATTGCTCATGCAGGCGATCGCCCGGGCTTTGCCGAGGGCCTTGTTCACCGCCGGCACAAGCATGGACGCAAAGATCGCCACAATTGCCACGACGACCAACAGTTCCGTCAGCGTGAAATGTACTGAGATACGACGTTTCAAAGGCATCATGGAGCACCCCATTGACTTGATTTCCACCCAGCCGCAGGGACCCAATCCGCGAGCTGCCCCGCCTGGCTGTGACTCTTTGGAGAGAAACACGATAGCGATCATCACGCGGAGGTCAACGCGAAAAACGTAAATTACACCGTTTCTTCACGTTGCAGATGCTGCCGGGCCGCAGCGAGAGTCCCCGCCGCCGGGTTGTTCCCGGCGCCCGCAATCCCCCTCAGAACGCGGGGCGGCGCGGCGACCCGAGTCCGGCTGAGCCCGCTGGGAATCGGTGTTCTGTCCTCTCGCTGCAACCCATCGGCTTGGTTCCGGCATCGAGGGTTTCGAGGTTGGTTCTCTGCCGGCGGAGCCTGGACCTCAATCATGGGACAAGGTCAACCCGCTGCCTGGGAGCTCCGGATCGAGGCTCACTCTCTGCGCAGAACGATGACCGTCACCTCTGCCGGGGCGAGAACCCGCAGCTTGGGCCCCCAGGTGCCGGTACCGCGGGAAACATAAAGCCGGCTCCGGTCCGAAACGCGATGCAGACCGGCGCCGTACTTGTAATCCATCGCGACAAAGACGTTGAACGGAAAGATCTGTCCACCATGAACGTGCCCGGAAAGCTGAATGTCGAATTTGTCAACCGACTCCGGGTCCACCCGCGGACGGTGCTTCAGCAGGACCACTGCCCGATCGCCCCGTCCGGCCGCCAGTGCCGCGGCTTCGTCCAGGCCGCCTTCCAGGTTGAATCGCTTGCCGGCCGGATCATCGACACCGACAATAACCAGTTCCTGGTTGTCGCCGAGGGTTACCGCCGAGCCGCGCAGCATCCGGAATCCCGCGTTTTCGTGAAACTCCACGCTGCGCTGCACGCCGGTGTAGAATTCGTGATTGCCCATCACAGCGTATTTGCCCAACGGCGCATCAATGTTTCGGAGCGGCTCCACCAGCCGCTCCAGATGTTCGGCGCCGCCGTCCGCCAGATCCCCCGTACTGACGATGATGTCCGGCTTTTCGGCGTCAACCACCGCGGCAATCTGGGCGAGTTTCTCGCGGCCGACCATGCTGCCCAGATGCACATCGGTCAGCATCAAAATCTTCAATTCCCGGCGCCCGTCGGGCAAAGCGGGAACGTTACAGACCACCTGCGGGCGACGCAGCACGCGGACCTCGATCATGCCCCAGACGAGACTGACAAGCATCAGCCCGGCAGGAACCACAAAGCGCCACTTCGGCGCCAGCGAGGGCACATTCCATTTCGGCGCCAACGTCCGCCCGCCCCAGAGCACGAGAGCGATCATGTCCATCAGGAAACAGTAACAGAACAGCCAGAAGACGATGGCCATCCAGATAAAGGCGACGTACGAGGCGATCTTGCCGAGTGTGGTGAAGTCGTGGTGTTCAAGCAGGCGCGCGGCGATCGGGGACAGAACCATCAGCAGCATGAACGGGGCGCCGGCCCAGCGCCAGCGGCCGAGAGACGGAAACGCCGTGTAAAAACGCCAGAAGACACCGGCGTGCATGCCGCCGTAGATGCTTAGAAAGATAAATAGAAAGAGGCGCATGTGCTGTCCTGTTGCTGTTGCTGTTTATTGTCGCGGCATTCGGCATGATGTCAACAGGTTTGAAGGCGTGACGGCTGGACGTTCTTGCGGCGGGATAGATACACCCAGCGCGAAAAGATCCCCCCGGCTGTGCCGGGGGAGTGTCAGCCTCCCTTCAGTTTTGCCTTCGCCACGACTCCCCCGCCCTTTGCTCCGGAATTGGCAAAATGTTTGCCAATTCCGGAGCAAAGGGCGGGGGTTCTGGTGTGCCGACTGAACTGAAGGGGGTGTAGATACTCCCCAAGCTCAGCTTGGGGCTTCTTCTCGGAAAGCAGAAACACGATCCTGCACCCTTTTCGCGGCAGGTGTGGATAGCGCGGCCCGCCGGGGAACCGGCCGTCTTGCGGCCGGAGGAACGCCGCAGTGCGGAGGTCCGGGAAACGACGCGGCGCTCAGGACGACGGTTCGCCGGTATCGCCGTAGAATTTGGCGAGGAAGTAAGGGTTGGATTCGTTGTACAACGTGGCCGCGACTTGGTCGGCAATCTCGATGGTCATCTGTTCGTGGTAGCAGACGATGCCGTCGACCTGGTTGATCGCACCGGTCGTGGCGTAGTTGACACAGCCGCACCAGTTCATGCAGCGCTCTTTCAAAGCACACTCGCGACACTCCGGGTTTATGTTGCCGCGCTGTTCCAGGAGTTTCAAACGTTTCGCCAGGCTGAATCCCTCGAAGACGTTGCCGATGCACATTTCCTCGTTGTCATCCTCGGCCACCAGCCGTTCGCAGGGATAGACATTGCCGCCGGCCGCGACGGCGATCTCTTTCTCGCCGAAGTTGCAGCGGTCACACATCTGGTAGCCCTGCTGCAGCCGGGTCTTGATCTTGCCGTCGATGAAATTGATCCGGTAATATCGCGGCCGCCGGAAGTTCTCGATATAGATCTCAGCGGCGTTCTCGTACCCTTTCCGCCAGCGTGCCCGGGCGTCGTCGGACCAGTCGACGTAAAAGTTCGGATTGAGTGAGATGTTGCAGATGTCCAGGTCGGACAGCCAGCGCACAGACTCTCCCACGAACTCGACATTGGCCGGGTCAACAGTGATGATCACCTCGCCGCGGGCGTTCGGGCCTTTGTAAAACTCCAGGGCGCGGCAACTGCGGGCATGCGAACTCCGGCCGTTGCGGAACCGGCGGGTTCGATCGTGCATCTGCCGGTTGCCGTCGATCGACAGACCGACGTAGAAGTCGTGGGCGCTGAGATAATCCGCGTGCTCCTGCTGCAACAACGTGGCGTTGGTCGTCAGCGTCTTCTTCAGAGTAATGCCATGCTCGCGCGCCAGGGACTCGGTGTACTCCGTGGCGCGCTTGACCAGGTCCCATTCGAGCATCGGCTCACCGCCGAAGAAACCGAACTGGATCTCGTAAGGGGGTCCTTGTTCGAGGGTGTGTTCCACCGCGAAGTCGACGGCGCGCCGAGCAGTCTTCCACGACATGCGTTTCTTGAACTTGCGCCCGGCGTAGCAGTAGCTGCAGCGCAGATTGCAGTCGTGGGTAAGGCAGAGAGTGAAGTCCATTGTGGTCGGCTAACGCACCTCGATCGCGACATCGCCCTTCAGTTGGATCGGCCGTTCCGGCACGGCCCGCACCTTCTTCTCCGGCGTCAGGGCGAGCACGATTTCCTTCGCCCGCTGGGCCACTTCCGGATCCTTGGCCTGCTGCAGCGCATTCATCTTCTGGATGACGATCGCCTTGCGTTTGGCGTCGACTGCCTTGTTCTTGCCGTCGCCTTTGCCAAATGCGATCAGCTTCGCGGTTGCCTGCTTGCGGACTTTGAAATCGTCGCTGCCAAGTTGTTTTGCGAGTTTGTCCACGTCCTTGCCGAAGGTTTCGGCACAGAACACAGCTTTCTTGCCGTCCTTCTCCTTCTCGGGTTTCGGCCGCACAGGGGGAGTACCGGCAAGCGGCGGGGGGTCGGCGAGAACGGACGGCAGCGCGACGGCAGCCAACCCGGCGCCAGCGGCAACCAGGCCGACATGACGGATGAACCGGCGACGATCCGGGTATTCCGGTTGTTGTGTTTGTCTGACGGGTTTCGGTTTCACGAAAGATCTCCCTGGTTCTATTCCCAGACGCCGTCAACCATGACTTCGCCTTTCAGCGGCACCTGATGTTCCGGCGGCGGCTTGGGTTTCGGTGTCAGTGTTACAATAATCTGTTTGGCGCGCTGCGCGATTTCCGGGTCCTTGTGTTTCAGAAGGACCTTCATCTCGTGCAGGACGAGTTGTCTGGCTTCGGCGTCCACCTTCTTGTCTTTACTGGTTACCCTGGCGATTGCCAGGAGGTCTCTTGTTGCATTCCGCCGTACTTTGAAACTGGCATCCCCAAGCTTGGTTCCCAGCACCTTGATGCGTTTGACAAGGTCCTTCCTCGTCGGCTCATCGGCAGCCGCGCCCGTGGCAGCAAAAGCCAGACCGAAGCCCGCGCCGGCCAACCCGAGCGATTGAAGGAACTGCCGACGACTCTGGTTGTGCTCTTCGCGAGTGGGGTAGGCGCCGCGTTCTTTCCCGGATTTTGGGATGGGCTTCATTTCGTTAGGCGTCGTCCGCAAATAACTTGAACATCTGTGTTATTGCCTCCATATTCT
>CAYLNH010000360.1:0-5906 GCA_964384625.1 uncultured Lentisphaerales bacterium | reverse complement strand
TCGCATATGCAGCAGCATGACGAGTGTCGCCTATTTGCATGCCGGATTAATACATGTTCGCTTCCTTCAAAGCGGACACCCGGTATCGTGGAACTCAAATTCTCGTATCGGATTCCGTCTCCGGCCCGTATACCCCACTAACCGACGGTCCGGTCACACCGTCGGATTGGGAGTGTCTCGACGGTACGCTCCACGTGGATCGTGACGGACATCCGTGGATTGTCTTTTGCCACGAGTGGGTTCAGATACACAATGGCGCCATGTGCGCCATGCCGTTGTCCCCCGATCTGAAACAGGCCGTTGGCCGGCCGGTCTTTCTATTCAATGCCTCGGAGGCGGGTTGGGTACGCCGGCCCGCGTGGCCAAAGGAAGGGGAGTCACGACGTTTCCCCGACTATGTCACCGACGGACCATTTCTCCATCGGCTGGCCACCGGCTCTTTGATCATGCTTTGGTCCAGTATCGGCAGCCAGGGATACGCCATGGGAATCGCCCGTTCGGAAACGGGAGATGTTCCAGGGCCCTGGAAGCAGGAAGCAGCCCCCCTGTGGGCGAAGGATGGAGGCCACGGCATGATCTTCCGGACGTTCGACGACCGCCTCATGCTTACGTTCCACAGCCCCAATACTACTCCTGCCGAACGGCCGGTCTTTGTTGAGATCGAGGAAGCCGGTGATGACATTCGCATCAAGACATAGACCTCAAGCAGACCGTTGCTCGCGACGGTTTACAGCCGCGCGCGAGCGGCGGCGCTCGACCAAAACCTCGACGGCCAGTGGAAGATGGACGCTGGTGACAGAATCGCAGCGCGGAAAGCTGCGAACAGCAGATCGAAGTGCCAGCTTCGGTAGGCCCAGCAGCCGAAAGAGCGAAGGGAAAGGGGACCGCGGGAAAGCGAACAGGCGCTTTATGACGAGGACGGGAAGGAGAGACTTTGCTTCACCCGCGACGGGGCTCTCGGGCAGGGATGCCGCCAGTGTATCGTCCCATACATCCGAGGCGTGATTCCACGCCCCGTCGCGCTCTGCTTCGGTAGGCGCGAACCACGATATTCATATCGCTTTGCCGCAACTGCCTGGCAGAGCAGCGAAGATCCAGCGGAATCACATATGCTCCCGGATTTCCGGGACGACACGCCAGGATTCCGGGGGCTGCACCGGCTGCCGCCGACGATCGTGCTGCGGCCCTGCGGGCCTGATCGGAAAAGCCAGGCCCCGGAACGATGGGCCTGCCTGGGGCCGAAGGCGCCGACGCCACCCTGTTGGCGCGGGGGCGTCGGCCGACAACGCCGCACGGAACAAAAGCCCGCATTCGGAGAGTCCGGCTGGAAAACTTGCGCCAAGCCCATTTAGTAGATGCTTACTGCAATGAAACGGATTTTGCTCAACCTGTTCCTGGTGCTGATCAGTCTGGGGCTGCTGCTCCTGGCGGGGCGGTATGCCGACGCGATCGTGGTCCGGTATCCTTTGTGGCTGAAGGAAGCCGCCCCCGAGCTTAATACCACCTGGAAGCGTGTCGTGTCACCCATGATCTGGATGACTTCCGCGTGTACGATGGTGTTCGCCCTCCGGCGGATCCGGGCCCTCAGGCGAAGCAGAGATGATAACGACGATGCAGAGGATGAGCGTTGACCGAATCGTCGGCACAAAGGACTATGACCATGAAGCAGGACTACGACGTGATTGTCATCGGAGGCGGCACGGCGGGCGCCGTTGCGGCCATACAGGCCGGTCGCGCGGGAGCCTCGACACTGCTTGTCGAGAAGAACGGCATGCTCGGCGGCACGATGACCATCGGGGGGATCAACTATCCGGCCCATTTCTTTGCGTGGGGAGCGCAGGTCGTCGGCGGGATCGGCTGGGAATTGTTTTGCCGGACCTGCGAGGAGACCGGACAGCCGGTGCCGCCGGCGTCCGAAGGAAGCCGACACCTGCGGCTCGACGCCGCGATCTTCGCCTGTGTGGCTGACGATGCTGTTTTGGCCGCCGGCGTCGATGTCCTGTTCCACGCCATGCCGGCCGCCGTGGCCTTCACGGACGGGGCCTGGACAATGCAGGTCTGCACGAAGTCGGGCCTGCAGACCTGCCGGGCCCGGGCCCTGGTTGACGCCACGGGCGACGCCAACGTCGTCGGTCTGGCCGGACTGGACTTGATCTATCCGGACATCGTTCAGCCTGCGACACTGACCTTCGGGTGCTCGGGCTACGACCCGGATGCCTTGGATTACGAAGCCCTGAAGACCGCGGCGGACGCAGCCATCGCCGCCGGCGAACTGGTCACCACCGACGTCGCCTGGAATGACAACGGCCCCGGGGCCTTGCTTCGGAAGCACGGGCACAATGCAAACCACGTGCGGGCGCCGGGCGCCGATACCAGCGAGGGCCGGTCCCGGGCGGAGGCGGAAGGCCGCAAGGCGCTGTTGCGCATGTATCGATTCCTGCGCCGCCAACCGGGGCTGGAGGGGTTCCGGATCGATTGGGTGTGCCCGGAAGTCGGCATACGCGAGACCGTGACCATCAAGGGCAAGAAGACAATCACCGTGGCCGAGTATGAATCCGGCGTGATGTACGATGACGCCGTGTGCTATGCGTTCTACCCGATCGACGAACACCTGAACGACGGCAAAGGCATTAACGGCCGCCCACTGCAAGAGGGCACGCTGCCCACCATTCCGCGCGGCGCGTTGCTGCCCGCCGGCAGCCGGTTCATGCTGGTGGCCGGACGTTGCCTGGCAAGCGACCGCGAAGCCAACTCGGCTCTGCGCGTGGAATGTCCCTGCATGGCCATGGGGCAAGCGGCCGGAGCCATGGCTGCCCTCAGCGCCCGGACGGGCGTGGACCCCGGGGAACTCCCTCTTGACGATGTGCGGGCTCTGCTCCGGAAGCATGACGCGATCGTCCCCGGCGATCGGACAGTCCCGACCGGACCGGCCGGAGCAGGCGACGACTGACCGGGAGCGTTGTGTACGGGCGGGAGACGACCCCGTCGATCCCGCCGCCGGGCCCGGGCCCGGCGATTCATCATCCGGACGGTTTTCGGCGTCGGTCGTGCCGCCACGGATTGGCCCGTGCGCGCTCGTTTCCTGTTCTCCGCATTCTGCCCCGAGCTCCCGGCCGGGTTGCATCAGGATTGGCGCGGACCCGGCGTCGGCAGCACGGAACCATGTCTACGGGATGATCACGCGGCCGATATCCCTGTGCCGCGGCGGGCCCGCATGCCGGGAAAGCCTGCGGTCCCGCTTGACAGTTACGGTACATCGACGCAGGTTCCCCCCGCGTCAGACCCGGAATCGCCGTTCAGGTATTCCCCGCTCGGGGGAGATCTCAGGCATCGCCGGAGCATTGCTCCGCGCTGATTTCGGGACAGGAGAAACGCATTTCGCAATCGGGTCACCCGGGGGTGTCTCTTCATGGGGCAGAATCGGGGGCCTTACTCAGCAACCAAGAGGAAGGAAACATGAAGAATTCTCAGAAGTTCGCCATCGGCTGTCTCATCGTGCTGGTCGTCGTCGTCGGAGCCGGAATCTACGGCTTTGTCAAAGTGCGCGGCGTTTACAAGGAAGTTAAAGGCGCCGCGGTCGGGGGCGAGATTGCCGGGCCGAACGAGGCGAATTGGGACAAGCTGAAAGAAGGCATGAGCCGGGAAGAAGTGCAGACTTTGCTCGGCGACGGTGTCTGGGTGACCTCCGGCGAGGAGGGGAATCAGACGACCTCCCTGGTCTATACCCATTCCGGCGGCCTGGGAATGCCGACCTGGAAGTCCCACGTGCTCGAATTCGAGAACAACAAGCTGGTCAAATGGCGCAAGCCCCTGAAAGAAGATCCGGACAAGGCAGAAAAGGACTCGAGCCCGCCTGAAGAGGGCTCGGATACGCCTGCCGATCAACCGTAACGGAGTTCTGCGCGGACATCGAACAGCACAGCAACCCGGCCCGCAGGGCCAATGCAAGCGTCGCCGGGGCGGCGGTCGGCCGCCGCCCCAGCGACACCCACCGCGAGAAGGGGTGGCGACATTCGGCCTCACGATTCCCCGGATTGTGTCTGTGCTCTTCCGAGAACGCCCCGGTTTACCCCGCAACGGCAAACACGCCGGCGGGGCAAACCTTGTCTGCCGGATGAATACGTTGTTTCGCCGGGCAGCTCCCCCCGCGCGTCCCCACTGCCGCAGCCGGCCCGGGATGCTGCAGTGACGTCACGAACCGGCGACGATGCCGGCGAGGATGAGTAGCAGACCGAGGAGGATCAACACCAGCGCAATCACGCGGCGCACGTTGATCGGAGCTTTGGCCCCGGCACGGATCTGGGCAGAGAAGGTCGAAATATCGGGCCGGGCCTCCGGGTCCTTCGCCAGCGCCTGGAAGATTGCGGCCCTGACATTCGCGGGGATGGCCAGTTCTTCGCCGAAATCGCTCGGCAGTTCTTCACGGATGACGGTGAGGCATTCATGCGGCGTCAGGTTCTCGACGTTGTAGGGCAGCCGGTTGTTGAGCAGTTCATAGGCGACCACGGCGAGGGAGTAGACATCCGCCTTCTTCGCGACGGCCAGATCTTTCAGTACGCTGGGTTTGTCCGGCGACATGTAGAACGGCGTGCCCTGCCGCGTGTCCTCGGCGGTTAAGTCCAGTCGGGTCTCCGTCGCAAAACTCTTGGCAATGCCGAAGTCGGTCAGCACCGGTTCGTCATTGTCGCGAAACATGATGTTGGACGGTTTCAGGTCGCGATGCACAATGTCTTTCGTGTGCAGCCGAGCAAGGATGTCCGCCAGGGAACGGATGATCTCGAGCTTGCGGTCCAATGACACACTTTGGCTGTGGAGGTACTCCTTCAGCGTCGGCCCGGTGATGAGTTCCATGGTGAAATATTGCCACCCCTCGTGATCGCCGCAGTCAAACACGCGGGTAATCCCGGGAATACTCAAGCCGGCCAGAAGCTGGACCTCGCGCCGGAAGCGTTCGCGCTTTTCCCCGGTGGTCTGAATCCCGCGCGGAAGGACCTTCAGAGCGACATCCCGGTCGAGCTCGGGGTCGAAGGCTTTGTAGACGCGCGCCATGCCGCCTTCGCCAATGCAAGCCAGCTTCCGGTAGCGGGCAAAGCCGGCGCCTTCATCCGGATAGCGCGGGGCAAAAGCGTCCGGCGGATCGGGCACCACGCTGGTGTTGCGGTTATCGTCAATGGCCATGACTGGTCCTCCGGGCCTCACAGCTCGGCCTCGTCGAGAAAGATGATGCTAACATAGCCAATCTGGATGAGATCGCCAGATTCCAGCTGCAGTCGAGCACGTAGCGGGCGGCCATTGACCCGCGTGCCGTTGCGCGAGTTGAGGTCACTGATGAACGTGTGACCCGAGCCGTCGCGGCTGAATGTGCAATGCAGGCCGGAAACGGTTCGGTCGGGCACTTGGATGTCGGCTCGAGGTGACGAACCAAGGAGCAAATCGCCAGGGCGTGTCAGCTTGACGAAGTGGCGCTGGCAGCAATCCCAATAGAGCCGGAGTTGAGCGGGGCGGGCAGTTGTCGTGGTCATCATAGGCGCGGGCCTCCGCGAGATAGTCGCAGAAGTCGCCATAGTTCTCACACTACTGATCGATATCGGCCCAGACGCCGGCGTTCTCCGCGGCGTTGAGTATGTAGTCGTTCTTGATGTTCCCGACAGAAGTCGGGGATGCGCGGTCGAGACGACCGCGGCCACGATTGCGCTCCGCGCCGCGGCGTGAGCAGGGATGCTCACGAGATAAGATGCGCGGTCGAGACGACCGCGGCCACGATTGCGCTCCGCGCCGCGGCGTGAGCAGGGATGCTCACGAGATAAGATGCGCGGTCGAGACGACCGCGGCCACGATTGCGCTCCGCGCCGCGGCGTGAGCAGGGATGCTCACGAGACAAGATGCGCGGTCGAGACGACCGCGGC
>CAYLNH010000359.1:0-5949 GCA_964384625.1 uncultured Lentisphaerales bacterium | reverse complement strand
CGAGGGTGCGGGATCTCTATGCGGACCGCGAAGGGCAGTAATCGAGGGCTTACGAAAAGGGGTAAGCCCTCGATTACTGCCCTCCTTCGCATCCCGCAGGCTTGACCTGCGGCAGTTGAGGATCAGTCAGTGACTTGAATCCACGGCACACCCAAGGTCGTTGTCCTGCCGCGGTGCGAGAGAACGACCAACAGAACTGATCTGCGCCCAATGAAACGCGGGATAGCGGGTAGTGGGAAGAAGCCATTCTGCGAATGGTGAAGATCGTGATGCGAAGCGAGTGAAACGTCGTGGATCCTGCGGCGGAGTTGTTCGAGAGAGGATTTCTGCAGTGGGTGAAACAACGTCCCGGGTGTGTCAGGATTACCCGCCGGCCTGTGACAGCCCCGGTCTCAGCCCGGGGCGGCGGGGGCGGGGATCCCGGGGAAACCCGCTGCCGGGCGGGAACTTCCTGCTCCCTGGCGGGGTCATGGCATTGCGCCTGCTAGCGCCCCCCCGGCCGTGCCCCCTGGACCGGGAATCCTTTGAAACGGGGCTTTCATTCAGGCTCGAATACGTTAGAGTACACCCTGTTTCGCGCCGCCCTTCGGCGCTGGGCGGGAGGACGGGGTCGACGGTTTATTGGAAACACATAGCGGAGGAAAACCGGCATGATTGAGGTCCAGAAGCTGCGCAAGCAGTTCGGCCCGATCGTGGCTGTGGACGACGTCAGCTTCGACGTCAACAAAGGAGATGTCCTCGGTTTTCTCGGGCCGAACGGCGCCGGGAAGTCCACCACGATGAATATGCTGAGCTGTTTCATGCCCCCGGACGGGGGGACGGCCAAGATACTTGGCAAAGACATCCTGACCGAGTCGCTCGCGGTCCGGCAGCGCATCGGCTACCTCGCCGAGAATGCGCCGGCGTACGAGGAGATGTCGGTCAAGGCCTTTCTCAAATTCGTCTGTGACGCGCGCGGCATCAGCGGCGAGGCGCGGCGGGACGCGATCGACAAGGTGGTGAAGATGTGCGCTGTGGACAATGTCTACCACCAGTTGATCGGGACGCTTTCGAAAGGGTATCAGCGCCGGGTCGGTCTGGCCCAGGCCCTGATTCACGATCCCGAGGTCCTGCTGCTCGACGAACCCACCGACGGGCTCGACCCGAACCAGAAGCACGACGTCCGGCAACTGATCAAGAAGATGGCCAAGCACAAGTGCATCCTGATTTCCACCCATATTCTGGAAGAGGTCGATGCCATCTGCAACCGCATCGTGGTGATTGCCGACGGCCGGATTGTCGCCGACTCGACACCGGATGAACTGCGGCGCAGCGAGGGGGGCGACCTGGACGAGGTCTTCCGCAAG
Organism: uncultured Lentisphaerales bacterium; assembly: GCA_964384625.1. GTDB lineage: Bacteria > Verrucomicrobiota > Lentisphaeria > JABSQK01 > JABSQK01 > CAYLNH01. Next base: position 4,603 of record CAYLNH010000359.1, on the reverse strand, counting down.
CTGACGACGAAGCCGCGGCAGGAGGTAGCCTGATGGAATTCATCAAAGGTTTTCTGGCGGTCTTCAAACGGGAGCTGCGCGGCTATTTCACGACGCCCGTGGCCTACGTTTTCCTGACCATCTTTCTGCTGTTGACCGGCGGCTACACGTTCTACTTCCGCCGGTTCTTCGACGTCGGCCAGGCCTCCATGCGGCTGTTCTTCGAAGGCATCCCCTGGATGTTCATCTTTTTCGTCCCGGCCATTGCCATGCGGCTCTGGGCCGAGGAACGCAAGAGCAACTCGATCATGCTGCTGTTCACGTTGCCGATCACCACGACGCAGGCGGTGCTGGGCAAGTTCGCGGCGGCGCTGACGGTGCTTATCAGCGCCTTGGCGCTGACGTTCCCGACGGTGATCACCGTCTACAAGCTGGGCAACCCGGATACCGGCCCGATCGTGGGCGGCTACCTCGGCAGCATCCTGATGGCCGCCGCCTTTCTGGCGATCGGTTCGTTCTTCTCGGCACTGACGCGGAATCAGGTGATCGCCTTCATCCTGGCGGTCGTCGCCTGCGGGCTGTTCTTCATGATCGGCTATCCCAGCCTACTGAGCATCGTCATGAACAGCACGAGCAGCATGGCGCGGTCGTTCGGCGAACCGGATGCCCCGAGCGCCTTCATTCTGAGTGTCGGCAAGGTACTGATCGGCATGATGGAATCGCTGTCGTGTCAGATTCACTTCACCTCGCTGCAGCGCGGCGTGATCGAGGTCCGCAACCTGTTTTTCTTCGTCGTCTGCACGGCGGGTTGGCTGTGGGCCAATCTTATCCTGCTTGAGCAACGGAGGGCTGCCCGATGAAGCAACTGCTGAAAGTCTGCCTTGCCGTCATCCTGGTCGGCGTCGTCTGCGCCGCCGGTTTCCTGATCCTGGCCAACCGGGGCGTCCTCGGCCGGGCGCGTCTCGCGGACCTGACCGAGGACCAGCTCTACACGCTGTCGGACGGGACCAGGGGGATCCTCGAGAAGCTGAGCCAGCCGATTGAACTGCGGCTGTACTACACGCGCACGGGCGCGACCAAGAGCGGCCGCAATGAGATCCGTTACTGGAACGACTACTACCTTTACGTGCGCGATCTGCTGGACGAATATGTCCGTCTGGCCGACGGCAAGATCAGCTTGACCATCGTCGATCCCCGGCCGTTCAGCGACGAAGAGGAAGAAGCCTTGAAGTACGGCCTGCGCCGCTTTCAACTGACCGAAGACGAAGGGTTCTTCTTCGGGCTGGTGGCGAAGACCGAGCTCGGCAAGGACAAGGTCATCGAGTTCTTCGAACCGCAGAAGGAAGCGACGGTCGAGTACGACATCTCGAAGACCATCCTGCAGCTGGTGCAGCGCGACAAGAAGAAGATCGGCGTCTACTCGTCATTGCCCGTGATGGGCACGGAGATGTCCCCGTACATGATGCAGATGATGCAGATGACGGGGCGGCGGCCGGAGAAGCCGTGGGTCATCGCCAAGGATCTGGAACAGGCTTATGAAGTGGTCCGGATCGAGTCGAAGGCCAAGGAACTTCCGGGCGACCTGGACTTCCTGATCGTGGTGCATCCCAAGGACGTCAACGCGGAGATGCAGTATGCCATCGACCAGTACGTCATGCACGGCGGCAAGCTGATGGTCTTCACCGACCCCCACTGCCTGGTCGACCAGCCGCAGCGGAACCCGCGCAATCCGATGGCCGGCATGAACCACAAGTCCGCCTCCGACCTCAACGTCTTGCTGGAGAACTGGGGCGTCCAGATGATGACCGATGAGATCGCCGTGGACCGCAAGCACGCCGTCCGCGCCCAGGTCCAGCAGAATCAGAATCCGGAGCTGATCCTGCCCTATCTCAATCTGAACGAGGAGGTCCTGTCGCAGGACGAGGTGATCACCGCCAGCCTGCACTCCGTCAAGATGCTGTTCCCCGGCAAACTGACCAAGGTCCTCGACCGCGGCACCGATGTCCGCCCGCTGCTTACCACCTCCGACGTCGGCACAACCTGGAAACCCAAGTCACCGTTTGAGCTGCGGATGTTCCAGCCGAAGACCGTGCGCGACAGCGTCAGTGACGGCAGCGACGCGCTGATGCTCGGCTGTGTGATCACCGGCAAGATGGAAACCAACTTCCCGGACGGCCCGCCGGAACCGACGCCCGAAGCGCCGCCCGGCCCCGGCGGCATGCCCCCCGGCGCCGGCGGCATGCCGCCGATGCCGCCGCCGATGCCGCCGCCGGCCGACGACGATGACGGCCATGATCACGGCGCCGACGACGCGGCGGACGAGACGGACAAGGCCGATGCCGCCGCCGCGCCCGCCGCGGACACCGACAAGGCCGATGCCGCCGCCGCGCCCGCCGCGGACACCGACAAGGCCGGCGGCGCCGACGAGGTCGATGACCTGCAGAAATCCGGCGGCAGCAAGGAAGACGCGAACGCCGGCAAGGCGGCCGACGCCGCCCGGGAACATCTGAAGACCGCCAAGAAAGGCGCCATTGTCGTCGTCTTTGCCGACGTCGATATGATCACCGACCCGATGGCCTACCAGCAGACCTTCTACGGCTTTGCCCAGGCCGGCGACAACGCCCCGCTGCTGTTCAACACGATCGACTACCTGTCGGGTTCGGAGGATCTGATCAAGATCCGCACGCGCGCGGAGTTCCGGCGGCCGTTTACCGTCATCAAAGAGATTGAGGACAAGGCCCAGGAAGAGACCGACAAGGAGGTCAAGAAACTTCAGGAAGAGATTGAGAACTACGAGAAGGAGCTTCAGGAACTGGGCAAGTCCGCCACCAGCGAAAACATGCGGCTGATCCAGAACGAAGCCCTGAAGAAACGGCGCGAAGTCGAAGAAAAGATTCGCGAAGCGAACAAACGTCTGCGGAAACTCCAGGCCAAACGCCGCGAACGCGTGGAGGCGGTGGAAGGCCGGATCAAAATGGCCAACATGCTGGCGGCTCCGCTTCTTGTTCTGCTCATCGCCATCGTCCTGGGGTCCGTTCGGTTTATCCAGAGAAGACAACACGCTGCGAGGAGGGCATAACGATGAAGATCACCAATGCCAGATTGATCGCCCTCGGCATTGCCGCGGCAGTGCTGACCATCGTCGCCGGGATTCTGTATTGGCCCGGCAAACCGAAGAAGTCCGACGTCGAAAAGGACGCCCTGCTGATCCAGGGACTGGACCTGAACAAGATCCGCCAGATCACCATCGACAGCAAAGACAACGACGTCTCGCTCTCGCGCCGGGACAAGACCTTTGTCGTCGACGACCGCAGCAACTACCCGGCCGCCACCGAAAAGGTCAACGGCCTGATCACCAAAGTCCTGGATATCCGTTGCGCCGAGAAAGTCTCCGGCAGCGCCAAGAGCCACGAGGAACTCGGCGTCGAAGAAGACAGTGAAGACGCCACCGTCATCCGGTTCTTCGGCGAGGACAAGGACAAGCCCCTGATCGCGGTCGTCCTCGGCAAGTACAGCGAGCGCGGCTCCGGCGTTTACGTCCGGCTGTTGTCGAAGGACACGGTGTACGCCTCGAAGGAAAGCGTCTGGATCTCCAAAGGCCCGACCGATTACATGGACACGGACCTGATCAAAGTCGACAAGGCAGATATCGAAAAGGTATCGGTCAGTACGCCGGACGGCTCATACCTGCTGACGCCGAAGGACGGCAAGGTCGTCCTGGACAGTGTGCCCGACAAGAAGCAGCCGAAACAGAGCGAACTCGATTCGGTCTTCGAAGCGCTGACGTCATCGGTTTACTTCAGCGATGTGATGAAGGAAGGCGAAAAGAAACTCGAGTGGAAGAACATGTACAGCGCCCAGCTTTCCACCCACCTGACCTACATCCTGCAACTGGCCGGGGACGGCGACAAACACTACACCCGACTGCGCCTGATCGGGCCGTCCAACGAGCAGATCCAGCAGAGTTCCCAGATCCGGACCGACGCGTCCAAGGAGGACCTGGAGAAGAAGGACGCCGTTCTGCAGGCGATGGACAAGGCCAAGGAGTTCAATGAGAAGCACTCCGGCTGGGTCTATGAATTGTCCTCCTGGACCGCGGAGAAGCTGTGTAAACCCAAGAAGGACCTGGTTGAGGATATCCCCGACCCGGATGATCCCGAGGAGATCGCGGCCAGCCACATCCTTGTCTCGTACAAGGGGGCGGATCGCGCCGACGCCAAGATCACCCGGAGCAGGGAAGACGCGAAGAAACGGGCCGAGGAGCTGCTGCAGCAGGCGAAAGCCGACGACGCCGACTTCGCCAAGCTCGCCGAGGCCAACTCCGACGGGCCTTCCAAGACCAAGGGCGGCGATCTGGGCACCTTCAAGAAAGGCGCCATGCACAAGAACTTCGAAGCCGCCGCCTGGAAACTCAAGGTCGGCGAGGTCAGCGATATTGTGGAAACGCCGTTCGGCTTCCATATTATCAAGCGCACAAAGTAAGCCGCGTTCAACGACGATCACGGCCGCGATCCGCACCGGATCGCGGCCGTTTTGTTTCACGCCCGGGCGCCGCGCCGGCCCATGGCTCCGGATACGGCAAACATGTTTGCCGTATCCGGAGCCATGGGCGGGGGTGCCGGCG
>CAYLNH010000358.1:0-5955 GCA_964384625.1 uncultured Lentisphaerales bacterium | reverse complement strand
ACCGCAGGTTCCCAACCTCTTGAGAGTCGGGACTCGAGGCAAAGAAGGGCAGTAAACGAGGGCTTACTGGGGCGGGCCCGGAAGCTTGCACGGTCGGCCCGCCGGGATTAGGTTGAAGCTGCGCAGGCAACACAAGACCGTATACGGCATATGAAAGACGGCATCCATCGACTCCTGACGAACCTGGAACTGACACGGCTCAGCCGGCTGAATGTGAGTTCGCGGTTTACCGTGGAAGGCCAGCTCCAAGGCGCGCATCCAAGCCCGCTCAAAGGCTTCAGCGTCGAGTTCGCCGACTATCGGCAGTATGTCCCCGGCGATGACCTGCGCCACCTGGACTGGCGGGTGTACGGCCGCAGCGAACGCCTGTATATCCGGCAGTACGAGGAGGAATGCAACCTCCGGCTGCATATCCTGCTGGACGCCTCCGGATCGATGCTGTACGCCGCAGAGCAAATGAGCAAGTACCTCTATGCCGCCCGGCTGGCCGCAGCCCTCTCCTATGTCACCGTGCAGCAACAGGACAGCGTCGGGCTGACGGTGTTCAACAGCCGCGACCGCGTCCATTTCCCGGCCCGTTCGGGTCTGGCGCATCTGCGGCAGCTGGCCAACTGTCTGGCTGAGTTCACGGCCGAAGACGAGGGCGACATCGCCGCAAACATCCATCTGCAGGCGGAGGGCATCCAGCGCCGGGCATTGATCGTCATCATCAGCGACCTCTATGACGACCCGGAGAAACTGCGGACGGCCCTGGCGCATCTGCGTCGACGCAAGCACGACGTCATCATCTATCACGTATTGGACCAGGCCGAAGTCGATTTCCCCTTCCGCGACCTGGGCAATTTCGAAGACATGGAGTCCGGGGAGCGCCTGATCACCAACCCCCGCGACATCCGCCGGGCCTACCAGGATCTGTTTGCCGACTTCCTGAATCACATGCGCGCGGTGGCGTCGAGCCTGGATATCGATTATTCCCTGGTGACGACGGATACCGAGTTCATCCCGCTCGTGCGGCAACATCTCAATCAACGCATGCGATTGGCCTGAATGAGGATCTACACCTGGAACGTGAACGGCATCCGCGCCATCCTGCGCAAGGGGTACCTGGACTGGCTCAAACAGGCTGACGCGGATATTGTCTGTCTACAGGAGACCAAGGCGCAGATCAGCGTGCTCCCGCCCGAACTCCGGTTCTACCCGGGCTACGAAATCCACTACTGCTCCGGCGAACGCAAGGGCTACAGCGGCGTCAGTACGTGGTCCAGAACGAAACCGGAAGCCGTAAAAACAGGGTTCGGTCTCGAGCCGGAATACGATTGCGAAGGCCGTATCCTGCACACGGACCACGGCGGGTTCGACCTGCTCAACATCTACTTTCCGAACGGCGGCAATGAAAAGAAGCGGGTGCCCTATAAGCTCGGCTTCTACGAAGCCTGTCAGCAATACTGTGAAACTCTGGTCGCCGCCGGCCGCCGGCTGGTCATCTGCGGCGACGTCAATACGGCCCACCATGAGATCGACCTGGCCCGGCCGCAGGCCAACACGAAGAACACGGGATTCCTGCCGGAGGAACGCGCCTGGCTGGACCGCTTCACCGCCGCGGGGTTCATCGACGTCTTCCGCCAACGGAATCCGGCTGCCGCCGGCCGGTATACCTGGTGGACCTATCGCGGCGGCGCCCGTGAACGCAACGTCGGCTGGCGCCTCGACTACTTCTTCGTCAGCCCGGACCTCTGGGAACACGTCGCCGACTGCCGCATCCATGCCGACGTCACCGGCAGCGACCACTGCCCGGTCAGCCTGGAACTGGATCTGTGAGCTCGCCCCTGGAAATCACGATTGCGAAATCCCGGCGCCGCGGCAAACGCTATATTCTTGAACTGGCCTCCGGTGAAAAGCTGCGGGTCGGCGAGGAAATCGTCTTCAAGCACAGTCTGTTCGCCGGCAAGACCTTCGCCGTCGATCGCTGGGTGGCAATCCTGGAGGAGGCCTGGGAGCATGAGTGCTACGGCAAACTGCTGGGAATGCTCAATCGCCGGCCGCACACCGAAACCGAGATCCGCCGCAAGCTGTACCGCAAAGGCTACAACAAAGAAACCGTGGCCAAGACCATCCGCCAGGCCCACGACGTCGGCCTCATCGACGACGGCAGTTTCGCCCGGCTGTATGTCGACGAAAAACTCTCCATCGGATCGCAGGGACGCCGCAAGATCATTGCCGACCTGCGCCGGCGCGGTGTGCAGCAGGAGCTGATCGACGCCGCCTTCGAGGCGTTTGCCCAGACCCATGGAGAAGACACCGAATGGGAGAACATTCTGGCCGTGGCGCAACGCAAATGGCGCCACCTCGAGCGCGAGCCCGACCCGCACAAACGCCGCCACAAACTGCTGTCGTTCCTGGCCAATCGCGGCTTCGACCGCAGCCTGGCCTATCGCGTGCTCGAGGCCTGTACCGGACGATCCGAAGACCTCTGACCGGGCGCCGGCAAAACCGGCGCCGTCTTTGATATTCCGGGTTGCCGGGATATGGTATTAACGGTTATCGGCTGGCCGCCGACAACAGGAGGAGACCCAACCCATGCCCGGTTCCGCACGAGACGGCTGGTATCGCGAATTGGTCATTAAATTCGAGGACGACCGTGAAGAACGGTTCTTCATCGAAATGACCCGTTCCGGAACCTTCATGCTGGCCGACATGAAAGACCCGGCGGAGTGGACGAAGCTCGACTTCCACAAGTGTTCCTGCTGCCCGCTGGCTCCGGATGTGGCCTTTTGCCCCGCCGCCGAGTCCCTCGAAAACACGCTGATGCGATTCAGCGATCATTTCTCCTATGAACATGTGGAAGCCACCGCGGTTGACGGCGCCAACCGCCGTACGGCCATTGAGGGCACCCTCCAGGAAGTCGGCTCCGTCTTCGTCCAGCTGGCCGTCTTCTCCAGCGGCTGCCCGGTCGGCAAACGACTGCGCCCGCTGCTGCGCGATATGCGGCCGTTCGCCACGAACAACGAACTGACCCGGTACCTGATCAGCAAGCTCCTCCTGAAAAACCGCGGCGACGTGGATGCCGCCCGGGAAGACATCAAATACCAGATCGAACCGCTGCATGAGGTCTTCAGCAACCTCTGGAAACGGATGGACAACCAGCCGCCCGGCGGCGACGCCGTGCAGAATTCGATTGTGCGGATGGACGCGTTCACCATGAATGTCTCCCTGCAGTTGGATGAGATCCTCAACGAACTCGCCAACGACATGGGGTGGGATGAAGACGAAGACGAACTCGGACCGATCAAACGCGACGAGCTCTACGAGACCCCGGCCGAGAACAAGGATGAGAATCCGCCGGCGTCAACGGCCTCGCCTTCCGTATTTGAACGGATCAAGAAATGGTTCACCGGGGGATAGCCCCGCTATGAAACGCGTCTTCCAATGCATTATCACCCCGTTCCTGCTGGCCGTGTTCCTCGCCCTTGCCGGGTGCAGGAAAGAAGAACGTTCAGACTTCGACCGGCTCGAAACGCAGATCCTGAGCGAGGCGTTGACTGCTATCAGGAACGAGGACCACAAGCTCGCCCTGGCCAAGCTCGAACGGTTGGCCCGGCTGAAGCCCACCTCCGAATTTATCCAGCGGCTGATCCTCCGCGAACGCGAGAACCTCGCCCTCAAACAAATCAAGGTCCCCCTGGATCAGGCCGATGTCGAAGAGGCCTGGAAACGACTGCGTCAGGCCGAAATCGATGTCGGCCGCACGCCCGGCCTGCGGCGCATCCGGAAGCAGCTGGAAGGTTTGCAGACCATCGCCGATTTCCGCGCCAGACTGCCCTTCGGCGATGCCGACACGGCCGCGGAACAGGTGGCCCGCCTGCCCCGAACGGAGCTCTTCCCGGGCGACCGCCGCTACGCCGCGTGGCGGGCCGAACAACAGCAGATGGCCAAACGTCTGTTCGAAGAACAACGCGTCCAGGTCGGCGCCGAACTGCTTGAAGAACTGGATCTCGCCCTCGTCGCCGACAGCCCCCGCGTCCGCGCCATCCGCGCCCAACTGCAGGCGCTGAACCCGCAGGCCGCCGCCGTCCGCCGGCGCTTTGCCTCCCCGGCCAAGCTCGGCGACCTCGACGGGCTCTCCTTCGATCTGATCTGCTTCCAGCAGGCGGCCGGCCCGGATGCGGCGACGCGCACGGCTATTCTGCAGCTCTACCGGCAGCGGCGGCCGCACTCGCTGTGCGGCGAATACCTGCGGTCGTGGGCGGAACTGGCCGCCGGCCAATCGGTCGCCGGCCTCAATCGACTGGCGCGATTGCGCCGGCTGGTGCCCGCGCTTCGCAACGACCTGCTCACCCCCTCGATCGTCGCTCTGGTCCGCCGCCGGTCGGCCGCCATCAGTCCCAGCGTCCAGGGGGTCCTCGAGCAGTTGTACCACCTCCAGAACGCCGGCGACTGAGCCCCGCAGCGCCAGGAGATCCCTGTTGCAAATCACCGGTTTCGTGGTAGTTTCCCCGCCGTTTGCCAAGCGATTCACACGAAGGAGATCCCCATGAAGTATTGGCGTTTGCTTGTTCTCGCCCTGGCGCTTACGGTCTTGGTCAGTGCCTGTAAAAAACAAACTCAGGACAATCCGAAGGACGGCAAAACGGCCGGCGCGACAGCCGTCAAGGTCGCCGTGATCCCCAAAGGCACAACCCATATCTTCTGGAAATCCATCCACGCGGGCGCCGAAAAGGCCGGCCGGGAAACCGGTGCGGACGTCATCTGGCAGGGCCCGCAGAAAGAGGACGACCGCGAACAGCAGATCCAGGTCGTCGAAAACTTTATCTCGCGCGGCGTCGACGCCATCGTCCTGGCGCCGCTCGACGATGTCGCCCTCGCCGCCGCCGTTGAGAACGCCGCGGCCGCCGGCATCAAGGTCGTGGTCATCGATTCCGGGCTGCAGTCGGACAAGTTCGAGAGCTTTGTGGCGACGGACAACAAGGAAGGCGGCCGCAAAGCGGCCAGGCGCCTGGCCGACCTGCTGGACGGTAAAGGCAAGGTGATGATGATGCGTTACGCGCAGGGATCGGCAAGTACCGAGAACCGCGAACAGGGATTCCTCGACGGCATGAAGGAATACGCGCCGGAGTGCGAACTGGTCTCGACCGATCAATACGGCGGCGCCACCCGGGAGTCCGCCATGCAGACCGCTCAGAACCTGCTCAACAAATACAAGGACCTCGACGGTATCTTCTGTCCGAATGAGTCGACTACGTTCGGCATGCTGCGGGCGCTGCAGCAGGCCGATCGCGCCGGCAAGATCAAGTTCGTCGGGTTCGATTCAACGCCGGAACTACTGGCCGCGCTGGAGCAGGATGAGATCCACGGGCTGACGGTGCAGGACCCGTTCAACATGGGGTACATGGGCGTCAAGACCGCCGTCCAGGCGCTGAATGACAAATCGGTGGAAGAACGGGTGGACACCGGGTCGACCATGATCACGAAGGAGAAGCTTGCGGATCCGAAGATCCGGCAACTGCTGAATCCGGACCTGAAGAAATGGCTGAACGAGTAACACCGACTGCACCGGTTGATGACTGCGGCGGAACCGATTCTGGCAATGCAGGGAGTGAGCAAGCGCTTCGGCGCGGTTCGCGCCCTTGATCGGGTCGACCTCGCTGTGGGGTGCGCCGAAGTCCATGCGTTGATCGGCGAAAACGGCGCCGGCAAAAGTACGCTGATGAAGATCCTCAGCGGCGTTTATCCACCGGACGCCGGCGCGGTCCGGTTCCGGGGCCGGCCGTATCGCTGCAGCGATCCCAGCGAGGCCCGCCGGGCCGGCGTCGCCATGATCTACCAGGAGCTGAATCTGGCGCCGCACCTGACGGTCCTCGAGAATATCACCCTGGGGATGGAACGTCACTGGTGCGGCTGGATCGGATCTTCCAGCGTTTTTGCCCTGAACTCCTCTGATTTGAGCTCAAAAGAGTC
>CAYLNH010000357.1:0-6004 GCA_964384625.1 uncultured Lentisphaerales bacterium | reverse complement strand
AATTTCAAACTGGTTGCAACGAATGCCCCCATCCCGCTACATTGGAAGATCCGTTTCAACATCTCCCAGGGCGAGACCGCGTCCTTCCGTTTTGTTGTGCCGGAAGACCTGCGCGTGACCGACGTCAAAGGCGAGTTCATCCAGGACTGGAAACTGGTGACCGACGGCAAGAAGCAGGAACTGCATGTCGTCCTCAACCAGCCGCAAACCAAATCATACGCGCTCTGCGTCCGTTCCGAGATGATCCTTGGCGAGTTGCCGGCGACCGTGGATGTACCGGTGATTGTGCCGCAGGACGTGATCCGTTCGGGTGGCGCCGTTGTGGTCGGTACCGACAGCACCATTCAACTGGTGGTGCGGCAGACGTCGGACCTGGCGCAGATTGATGCGGCCGCCTTCCCGCGGCGGACGTTGCCGAAGGGCGGCAAACGCGCCGTGCCGCAGAGCAAGGCGTTCTACTACACCTTCGTCGCCTCGAACTACCGCATGCAGCTGCAGCTCTCGGAGATCGTGCCGTCGTACGATGTGGTCCAGCGTCTGGTGATGCAGGTCAAAGAAGACGACCTCGCCATCGCCGCCGAGTTGGAGCTGGATATCCGGGATGCCGGCGTGCGGCAACTGCAGATCGAGCTCCCGCCGAACCTGCTGGTGGCAAACGTGACCGGTAATGGGATTGACGATTATCACGTCGGCGACCCGCAGGACGGCAAGAAAATTCTCGCCGTCAATTTCACCAAACCCGTTCGCGGCCGGACGACGGTCGCGTTGCGTCTGGAGTTGGGTCGCGGCCCGTTGGGCGCGGAACATGCGATCCCCGGCATCAGCGTCGTCGGCGCCAAAAATCAACGCGGCTATCTCGTACTCGTTCCCGATCGCGGCGTAAAACTGAACAGCCCGACGGTCGACGCATTGCGCGAAGTCCATACCGGTTCCATCCCCATGCGTGTGGCCAATGCACAGGTGGCCTATCGCTTTCGCGAGCCGTCCTGGGCGCTCAAACTCAAGGCCGGTAAGGAAGAGGCCGCGATCCTGACTGAGGCCTTTCACCTGATCTCCCTCGGTGAAGGCGTTGCCTACGGCTGCGTCGTGGTCAATTACCTCATCTCCGGTGCACCCGTCGATGAACTGCAGTTCCGCATCCCGGCAACATTGAAGAACGTCGAGTTCGTCGGCAGCGATGTGCTGCGCTGGCAGAATCAGGATGACGTCTGGACGGTGAAACTCCGGCGCCGTGTGCAGGGCGATTACAATCTCGGGATCAACTATACGCAGCCGTACAGGGCCGGGGATGAACTCGTCCTCGGCGCGGTGCAGTGTCAAGGCGTCGAAACGCATGGCGGCTACGTTGTCGTCGCCAGCAACCTGAATCTGGAACTGGGCGCGGCGAAGGACGCGGATAAACACCTCCTTACCATCGACCCCGAGGAGGTCCCGGCCAACTACCGACTACTCGTGAACGCGCCGATCCTCGGCTGCTACAAATACGTTGACGCCCCGCACAGCCTGCGGCAGACCGTACGGATGTTTCCCTGGCAAAGCTCGCTGCCCGTATTGGTGGAAGTGACTCAACTGCGTACCGAAGTGAACGTCAACAAAAATCGCGAAACACAATCGGTCACCCGTATTCGCTACAAAGTGAAAAACCTCAACAGCCAATACCTGACCCTGGCGTTGCCGGAGAACACGACATACCTGACAACTCGTCTCGTCTACGGCGCCGGCGACCGTGAGGAGTTGGTCGAAGTGCGGGCCCGGGTGGATGAGGAGAAGGGGGTCCTGATGGTTCCGCTCAAACGCTATCGCAATCCGAACCAGCCGTTGACCGTCGAGCTGGAATACGGCCAGACCCACGGCGATCTGACGTGGGGCGGGCAGTTCCGCCTGGACGCGCCCAAGTCCTACGCCAAGTCGACGTTTGCGGATTGGCAGGTCCATCTCAACGGCAACTGGGTTGTCTTCCCGCTGGCCGACAGCAAAGGGATGCGCGTCGTGGCCCGGCGCGATCCGGTCCACGCCGTCAGCCCGACGCTGCATCTGGTGAAGACCGCCTGGCAATTGGGCTTCGAGCGTTGGCAGCAGTTGCACGGAAGTTTCCTTGCCGGCGGCATCATGCTGGTGATCCTGCTCACCGTCTTCTTTGTTCGGCGTTCGCTGGTTGTGCCGACGTTGGTTGGGGGCGTTGCCTTCGCCCTGATGATCATCGGTTTGCTGGGTGCCTTTCACGGGGACTTTAACCAATCGACCACCGGTCTGGCGGCGATGCAGACACTGACCTATACGCAGGCAGCATCGTTGTCGGAGTCGTCGGGCCTGTTTCTTGAAGCGCGGGTGCTGCCGCTCTGGCGTTGCTTTGCGGTGATGCCGTGGACGTGGATTGTCCTCGGTGTGGCGGCGACCGCGGCGATTGCGTCCTGGTTCGTGCCAAAACGTTGGCGGCCGCTGCCGACCTGTGTCGCGATTGCGGCCGGCATCTGGTCCGTGGGGCAATTCCCGCATACGGTGGCCGTGCTCAAGCATCTGCTCACGTGGGGAGCGCCGGCCGTGATTGTCGGTCTGCTGTTGTATCGCTTGACACGTTCCATCCGGTACGTTCGACAAGCGGCAGTATTGCTGGCCATCGCCTGCTTCCTTGGATTCGTCGGCAACGTCCGTGGCGATGACCCGAAGCCGGCACCGAAGCCGCCGGTAATCCTGCAGGCGCTGGAAGGCGAGCTGAACGCGGAAAAGGATGGTCTCGGGATTCTCCTGAAAATGCGCGTCAAGCTGAAGGAGGACATGGAAGTAAAGCTCCTGCCGGCAGACGCCATTCTGATGGAGATCAAACCGAAAGACGGCGGCTTCAAAATCGACAAGCGCCGGGACGCCTACTACCTCGTGCCGGACCCGGATTACGATTCGCCGAACAACGCCTCGAAACCTGAGTGGGATGTGCAGGTGCGGTTCCTGACACTATTGGCGCCGGCCGACCGCGTCGGCGCCCGGGCGTTCTCCGTGCCGCTGCCGCCGGCCTTGACGAACAGTGTCAACCTGCGGGTGCCGCATGCCGGCCAGCACATTGAGTCGCCGTCGGCTTTGCTCTTTGCCGTGGACGAACGGAAAGACAGCACGACGGCCACAGCCGTGTTCAGTCCCGGCGAGCCGGCCGCTTTCAGTTGGCGCCCGCGAGCGCGGAAGACAAGTCTGGAACAGACCGTGCTCTATGCGCAGTTGATCAACCTCTTCCGCTTTGATGCCGGTTCGACCGAGGGGCGGCATCGCATCCTGCTCAAGGTTGTGCAGGGCGAACTGAAACAACTGCAGATCGTCATCCCCGAGAACTCGACGGTTACCGGGGTGGACGGCGCGGACGTCGGCGGCTGGCGCTTCGATCCGAAAACGCACGCGTTGGAGATCAAGTTCGCTGTGCCGATCACCGGTGACAAAGAGCTGTTTATCAAGACGCAGGTTGCGGCATCGGCGCCGCCGGCGAACGTCGTTCTCAGTCTGCCGGTCGTGCGGAACGCTGAACATCAGCGGGCCATGGTCGGCGTCGCCGTGACGCCGTCCGTGACGCTGACCGCACAGAGCGATCTGCAGCGTCTGAACGTAGCGGACTTCGTGCGTACGGCTGGTGCGGCGGCGTTGCAGGGCGTGTCCAAAGAAGGCGTACGCGCGGCATATCGGGTCACCCGGGAGAGACCTCAGGTGACCGTGCAGACCCAGCCTGTCCTGCCGGAATTGCGGGTCATGGAAACGGCCGTCTTTACGGTGGCCGACGACCGCCTGGTCTACAACGCCTCTTTGGCGGTGACCATCAACCGGGCCGGCGTGTTCGCGTTCGAATTGACGGTGCCCGACGGGTACGATATCGATGCATTGACGGCGCCGGAGCTGAGTCATTGGGATGATGACCAGAAGGATGGCAAGCGGACAATCCGGGCGCATTTGCGGGGCAAGATCAAAGGCACCGTCAAGCTGATGCTCGCCATGAGCCGACCGGTGGCGGATCTGCCGTCCACCATCACTGTGCCGCGCGTCCACGTCAAAGACGTGATGCGGCACACCGGCACACTCACCTTGTCAGCCGACCAAAGCGTGCGGCTCTCCGTGGACAAGACGAAGACCGCCGGGGTCAGTGCGCTGCCGGCTGCCATTCTGGGCGAGCGGCGCGGGCAGGTCGGCTACAAACTGCTCAAACCTGATTGGCGCATGACCATCACCACGGAGGTGGTGAAGCCGCGGATTAACGTGGACTTTCTGCATCATGTGCGCATCAGCGAGGGTGTTGTCCGCCATCGCTATCGTGCCTGCTACCGGATGCACAATGCCGGTACGAAAGTCCTGCGCCTGCGGCTGCCGAAAGATATCGTCGGCCTGCAGATTAACGGACCGGAGATCGCGCGGCAGGACGAGGAAAGCCCGGGCGTCTGGCGCGTGGAACTGGAACGCAAATGGTTCGAACGGCGGTACCCGCTGACCATCAGTTATGAGACACGGTTTGATCGCCGTGAAGGTCGGGTGCCGCTGCAGCCCGTTGAGATGCTCGATGTGCATCTGCAGCGCGGTTACGTTGCGGTCTTCGCCAATGAACGTGTGGAGTTGGCGGTCGAGTCGCAGGGCGAGGCGCTGCAGCCCGCCGACGCCCGGCGGGTCAGCGGTTTCGGTCGGCAGGACCTGTCTTCCGCGGCATTCTGTTTCCGCAGTCTGACGGGGCGCTACGAGTTGTCGCTGCGCGCGCGCCGGCACGGCGCGGCCGACCAATTGGACGCCGATGTGCTCAGCTCAGAGATCTCCACGGTCGTTACCCGCAGTCTCGAAACGCTGAATCAACTGCGTCTGCGGCTGCGCGTCAACGACCGCCGCTATCTCGGCGTTCAATTGCCGGCCGGGGCCGAAGTGTGGTCGCTGCTGGTGAATCAGCAGGCGGCCCGCCTGTCGAAATCTGACGACGGCAAAGTGCTGCTGATTCCGCTGCAGCTGGGCGGTGCGTCACAGAGCGAAGTCAGCATCGACTTGATCTATGTGACGCCGGCGGTTGCGCGCACGGCACGCCGGACGTTTGAATTGCCGCAGTTCGATCTGCCGCTCAAGCAGATCCAGTGGCGTTTCTATTTGCCGGAGGAGTTCGACTACGACGACTTCGAAGGCAACCTGACGCTGCATGAACCGCAGGGCGATGTGCCCGTCATCCACTATGGCCTGCAGGCCTACGAAGAGAAGGTCAGCGCCCATAACCATGCGAATCTGAAACAGGCTGAACGCTTCCAGGCGGCCGGCAACCAATACGCTGTTGAAGGCAAACAGAAGGAAGCCAAACGTGCGTTGCTGAACGCATACAACTACTCCTTTGCAGATCCGAATCTGAATGAGGATGCCCGCGTGCAATTGCACGGGTTGATTCGGCAGCAGGCGATTGTCGGCCTGGTTGGGCGCCGCGGCCGACTGCGTGAGCAGCACGGGGGCGGGCGCGTGGAAGGCGCTAAGCCGTACCGTGATCTGGGCGATCGCTTCAGCCCGGAGGATGCGCAACGGATCCAGAACTCGCTGAGCAAGAACGACAGCAAGAACCTGGATCGTATCACGGAGCGGATCATCGCCGCCCAGGAAGCCGCCCAGAGCGGGGCAGGGCAGTTGTCCATCCAGATGCCGCTGCGCGGCAAACTGGTTACCTTCGACCGCCCGCTGCAGGTAGAGCCGAATGCCCACATGTCGGTGTCGTTCGATGCCGACCCGATTGCCGAGACCTCACGCTACCTGAACTGGTTGGTCTGCATCGTCATCGGCGTTGTCCTGACAGCGTTGCCGATCGCCGGCAAACGGCTGCTGCCGACAGCGTAGTTTTCCCCTCCGATGCACCCCACCTGGTCGAGCCCGGCTTCATGCCGGGCTCGGCTGTGTTTGCGCGGGGAATGCCGGCGGCATGGCGCGGTAGCCGTTGGCGGGAGCGTTTCGATCACTGCGGCGGGGCATTATAGCATTTCCAAAAAAACTATAGCCGCTAACACGGCAGGGCCTACTACAACGC
>CAYLNH010000356.1:0-6042 GCA_964384625.1 uncultured Lentisphaerales bacterium | reverse complement strand
CTATCACGCCTTCAGCGTGAGGAGTGGCGGCTACAGAATAGCTTAAAACGCTGTAATTGTAACGGTTTCGCAGCACACAACCCTTCCGCCGCCGGCCGCGAGCCGCGAACCCCGGGCAGTCCGTGGCGGAAAGACTTACGCCGAGACCATCTAGAAGCCTTTGCCGCGTTGTTTGCGCTCTTTGTAGAGCTGCATGAGTTCGCGATTGCGGTTGCGGCGTTCGTCGGGGTCGTCGATCTCGCGGAGTTCGGCTTCGAGCTCGGCGATGCGTTGGTTGTAGTAGTTCATCATGATCCGGCCGAGGCAGTCGGCGTAACAGGTTTGCAGTTTGCGGCGTTCGACGTCCTTGTGGTAGACCGGGTCGTTGAGTGCTTTGTTGAGTCGTGGCGAGTTATACTGCAGCATGTCCTCGAGCAGGAGGTCGCCGGCGATGTCCCATTCGCCCTGAGCGGTGTAGGCGAGGAGGTCGTTGAGGGCGCGGCCGGTGGGTGTGGTCGAGATGATCTCGGCGTCGAGTTCGGCCTGCAGTTGGGCGGCGTAGTCGCGGTGGTGCAGGCAGAGGTCGAGCAGGTCGCCTTCGGCTTTGACGACGGGGTCTTCGAGGTCGGCGTTGAATGCCGGCGGCGGCGGCAGTTCGTCCTTGGGCTCATCGCGGAAATGCCGGCTTCGATTCTGTTGGGCGAGCATCCGGTTGAGCTCCTGGAAGACGGGTTCCAGCCGCAGTCCGAGGCGTTGGGCGATCAGCTGGCAGTACTCGCCGCGGATGATGGGGCTCTTGAGTTTGGCGACGGCTTCGAGGAAGGTCTGGACGACACTGGTTTTGCCGGCGGGCGTGTCGTCGTGCTGGTCGATGGTGTGGTCCAGCAGAAACTCGAAGTAGTCGGCGGCCGAGTCGATGAGGGCGCGCAGGGCGTCGGGGCCCTGGTCGCGGACGATGCTGTCGGGGTCCTGGCCTTCGGGCATGAGGACGACGCGGGCGTTGAGTTCGGCGGCAACGAAGGCGTCGATGCTCTTGATGGCGGCGGCGATGCCGGCGGTATCGGCGTCGAAGGCGAGGACGATGTGTTCGGCGTAGCGTTTGATCAGTCGGGCCTGGCCTTCGGTGAAGGCGGTGCCTTGCGGTGCGACGGCGTAGTTGATGCCGGCGGCGTGGCAGGCGATGACGTCCATCTGGCCTTCGCAGAGGAGGCAGACGCCGTGTTCGCGGATGGCGTCGCGGGCTTTGGGCAGGCCGTAGAGTACGCGGCTCTTATGGAAGATCGGCGTTTCCGGGCTATTGACGTATTTGCCGCCGTGCTGGTCGGGGTCGAGCACGCGGCCGCTGAAGCCGATGACGCGGCCCTGGGGGTTCCAGATCGGGAAGATCAGGCGCTGGCGCCAGCGGTCGTAGGCGCGGCCGTCGGGGTCCATGTCGTTCTTTTTGGTCAGGACGCCGGCGGCCAGCATGAGCTCCAGGCTGTAGCGTTGTTCGATGCCCCAGCGTTTGACGGCGTCGAAGCTGTCGGGCGCGTAGCCGAGCTGGAAGTAGCGGATGAGTTCGTCGGACAGCCGCCGCCGGCGGCAGTATTCGAGGGCCTTGGCGCCGGCCGGACTGAACAACTGCTCCTGGTACCATTGGGTCAGGCGTTCGTGCAGCGCGAAGAGATCGGCCTTGCGGATGCCCGTCGGCTGGTTGTTGTCGCCGGTGACGGGGGAGGCTTGAAAGAGCGGGCGGTCGGGGACTTCGATGCCGACCATCTGGCCGACGAGCCGCATGGCCTCGGGGAACTCGACGTTCTCGAGATCCATGATGAAGGTGAAGACGTCGCCGCCTTTCTGGCAGCCGTAGCAGTAGAAATGCTGGGACTCCGGATAGACCACAAACGAGGGCGTCTTCTCTTTGTGGAACGGGCAGAGTCCCTTGAACTGATTGCCCTGCGGCTTCAGCGACGGCACGTAGCGGCCGATGACCTCTTCGATCTGACAGACGTCTTTGATCTGTTCTTTGAGGTCATCACGTGCCATCGGCGGGGTGCATCACTTGAGCTCCCGGAGCCGGTTCTGGACTGCGAGCCTGGCGTCTGTCCGGCTCTCGGGATAGTTCCTCATCGCCGCCAGGAATCGCATGTAGTAATTTTTGGCGACATCGCGTTTCTGCAAGTGGCGATCGTAGAGGACGCCGAGATTCATGTAGACGCCGGGGTCGACATCATCCTGGCGGGCGGCGATGGCGAGTTTCTTGACGGCCATCAGGGGTTTTTCCTGGGCGATCAGCCAGAGGCCCCATTCGTTGTAGAGCCGGGAGTCTTCGGAGAATTCCGGGAGTTCGGCGGCCTGGGCGAAGTAGTTGCCGGCATTCGGGTTGTTGGTCTTGCCGGCGGCCACGGTGAGCAGGGCCAGGGTGTTGGCATCCTGCGCTTTCAAGCTCAGCGCTTTTTCCAGGAACGGCACAGCCTTGACGTAATCGCCGTTATCGTGGTAGATCTTGCCGAGCAGGTAGTTGCTCATGAAGCTCTCGGGGAAATAGGCGACGGAGCGTTCGGCGGCCTTCAGGGCCTCCTGCGGACGGTCGGTGCGCAACAGGCTCTGCACACAGAAGTTGTGCAGGCGGTCGGCGCCTTCGATTTTGCGGGAGACACGGCCGCTCTTGAGGACCTTATGCAGGTTCTCACGGATCTGCTCCCAACTTTCCTGATCACCTTTCCGGGCGAGTTCCCGGCTCTCCTGCAGCAGGGCTGCCACGTCGGGCTTGCCGCAGCCGACAAGCATAGCCAGAACACCAATACACAATAAGGGGAAAACACGCTTCATTAGACGCCTCCTTCAGTAAGCGTTGCCTCCAGTTACAATATGCCTCCGAGGCTAAGCTAGCGGGTCAAGCTTTGAATGGTAGTGAATTTCCATGTTTTTTTTGGCGGATTCCGGTGAAACCCGTGGCCGGCAGGGGTTCGCGGCTCGCGGCAGGCGGTGGAAGGGTCGTGTGCTGCAGCACATGCCCATTTCGCCAACGCCCCCCGAGCCTGCGGTTCGGCTCAGGCCTGCAGCCGTCTGTCCCTGGGCTGTACCAACTTGCCCCGCTGGTTCTGGTTCAGTCGTTCACGGAGTGAGAAAATCATCGGGGCAAAGACCACCGTGCAGCCGCGTCACGGCGTCGCCCCGACTCTGAAGAGGTCGGGGCGAAGACGGATGACCCACTGCCCCCGGCCGGCTTCAGCCAAGCTTATACTGGTGCAGTTTGCGGTGAAGCGTGCGGCGGCTGATGCCGAGTTGTTTGGCGGCGGCGGTGCGGTTGCCGTCGCACTCCTCGAGGGCCTTGCGGATGAGGTATTCCTCGTTCGCGGTGATATCCAATGAACCGCGGTCATCGGTCTTGCTGGCGGGGCTGCCGGCGACGGCGTCGCGGATCTCGGCCGGGATGTCCTTGACGCCGATGCGGTCGTTGCGGCAGAGCACGACCATGCGTTCGACGCAGTTCTTCAACTGGCGGACGTTGCCGGGCCAGTCGTAGGCTTCGAGGATCTTGACGGCGTCCGGCGTCAGCCCGGCGATCTGCTTGCCGTTCTCGGCGTTGTAGATTTCGAGGAAATGCGCCAGCAGCAGGGGGACATCGTCACGCCGGTCCCGGAGTGGCGGCAGATGGATGTTCAGGACATCGAGCCGGTAGTACAGGTCCTCGCGGAAGTCGCCGTCGTCAACCATCTGTCTCAAGTCGCGATTGGTGGCGGCGACCAGTCGGATATCGACGTCGACGGGTTCTGTGCCGCCGACGCGTTCGAAGCTTCTGGTTTCGAGGACGCGCAGGAGTTTGACCTGCACGGACGGGTCGATTTCGGAGACTTCATCGAGGAAGACGATGCCGCCGTCGGCCGCTTCGAAGCGGCCGATCTTCTGTTCGACGGCGCCGGTGAAGGCGCCTTTCTCGTGGCCGAACAGCTCGCTCTCGAGCAGGGTCGGGGCCAGCGCGGCGCAGTGAATGGCGACAAACGGCTTGGCCGCGCGATTGCCCAGCTGGTGGATGGCGCGGGCGATCACTTCTTTGCCGGTGCCGTTTTCGCCGGTCAGCAGGACGGTGGTGCGCACGGTCGAGATCTGTTTGACGGTATCCAGGATCTGCTGCATCGCGGCGGATTCGCCGATGATCTTTTCGAAGGCGTACTTCGAGGCGAGCTCGCGTTTGAGCTCGGTGTTTTCGGCCTGCAGCTGGCGGTTCTCCAGAGCTTTCTTGATGGTGATGTCGAGCTTGTCCAGGTCGACCGGTTTCTCGAGAAAATCGCTGGCGCCGGAGCGTACGGCTTCGATGGCGGTATCGATACTGCCGTAGGCGGTGAGCATGATGCAGTTCGGCGGGTTCTCCATGGCGGAGACCCGTTTGAGCAGCTCCATGCCGTCCAGTCCGGGCATGCGCAGATCCGTCAAGACCAGGTCGAAACTGCGTTCGAGGATGAGGTCGAGCCCGCGTTGGCCGTTGTCGGCGACAAGCACGTCGTAATCCTTTTTCAGGGCGCGCTGGAGGCCTTCGCGGGTGTTGCGTTCGTCGTCGATGATCAGGATGCGCGGTTTACTCATGCTTGTTCACTATCGATGTCCTGCGGTTCAATGGGCAAGGGGATATCCGGCGACTCCAACAGTCGCCGGCGGCGGCTGCGGAGGGGGAACGAGATGGTGAAGACCGTGCCCTTGCCGAGTTCGCTCTCGACGCCGAGGTCGGCGCCGTGGTCGCGGATAATGCGTTCGACGATGACCAGTCCCAGGCCGGTGCCGCCCTCGCGCGTGGTGTAGTAGGGGTTGAAGATATTGCTCAGTTCGTCCGGTGCAATGCCTTTGCCGTTGTCGGCGATCTGCAGGCGGACGGCGTTGTCATCGGTGACCAGGGCGATGCGCAGTTTGCCGCCGCTTTCGGTGGCCTGCATGGAGTTTTTGACGATGTTGTAGATCACCTGTTTGATCTGGTCGGGGTCCGCCTGGACGCTGGGTACCGGCACCGGCCATTCGCATTCGATGTGGATGTCGCGGTCCTCGATTTCGACTTTCATGACGCGCAGGGTTTCTTCCACCAGTTCCTTGAGCGATACCGACTGGACCTCCATCGGCGTCGGCCGCACGGCCTTCAGGAAGGAGTTGATGATCTGGTCGAGCCGCCGCACTTCCTGCAACGAGATCGAGACCAGTTCCCGGCCTTCCTCGCGGTCGTCGCTTGCCGGCAGATCGCGGAACAGCCGTTCGAGCAGCTGCAGGTGGATGGTCAGCGAGTTGAGCGGGTTGCCGATCTCGTGGGCGACGCCGGCGGCGAGCATGGTGATCGCGTTCAACCGTTCGCTCTCGATCTCGTTGAAGGTACGCTCGCGCAGTTCGGTGACGTCGTGCAGGATGATGATGGCCATGCCCAACTGGTCGTCTTCGGCGAACTGGTTGCGGTAGGGCAAAAGGTAGAACAGGATGCTGCGGTAGCGCGGATAGTTGACCTCGATTTCCTGGCGCGAGACCCGTTCCCATTCATCCGGGTCCTGGCTCATCAGTCGTTCCCAATCGAGATCGCGCAGAAACCGGCTGATCCGCTGGCCTTCGTCGAGAACGTTCTGCGGCAGGCCGAGCAGGTTCATTGCCGCCTGGTTGACAAACTCGATCTTCAGATCGCGGTCGATGATGATCACGCCTTCGCGGATGGTCTGAAAGATCGTCTCAAGCAGACCCTTCTCGCGCACCAGCTTGAGGATGTAGCCCTGCACGGAATTCGGGTCCAGACGATCCAGACGCTCGATCAGGTGCTGGACGAAATCTGTGTCGGCTCGCGGCATGGGCGTCCTTTCTTGAGTCATCAATTCCTGCGAGCCCCAAACCTAACATCCTGAGGTTGCATTGCAATCGAAAATGAGACATTCTGGCACGGTCTTGCCGTCTGCCCTCCGCTCTCCGGCCGGCTGGGAGGGGGTA
The DNA here is from genome assembly GCA_964384625.1 of uncultured Lentisphaerales bacterium. Lineage (GTDB taxonomy): Bacteria > Verrucomicrobiota > Lentisphaeria > JABSQK01 > JABSQK01 > CAYLNH01. Next base: position 132 of record CAYLNH010000356.1, on the reverse strand, counting down.
TCATAGCCGTGAACTGCGGTATGCTCGGTGAGCCCTCGTCTACTGCCCTTCGTTGCCCCGAGTCCCGGCTCTCAGGCGGTTGGGAACCTGCGGTACTTGCGGATCTGTCACCGGTATGAAGTCCGCGCACCT
>CAYLNH010000355.1:0-6060 GCA_964384625.1 uncultured Lentisphaerales bacterium | reverse complement strand
CGAAGGCGAAACTGAAGGGAGGCTGACACTCCCCCGGCACAGCCGGGGGGATCTTCTCGCGGGCGATGTAGCTATTCCTGCCGCACAAACTCGGCGTGATACCGCACGGTTTCCGAACCGGCCGACCAGTGCAGCGTCCCCGGCTGCGGGCCGTCGGCCGACAGCAGGCGATAGCCGCGGCGGTCAAGCTGGTCGACGAAGTACTGCAGTTCGTCGCGCGAAAGTTCGAGCAGCAGGGAACAGCGATCGGCCTTGGTCAGCGCGATCGTGTCCAGCGTCGCATGCGTTTCAGGGGCGAGGAGGTCCTTGACATCGGTGAGTGCCAGCGCGGGATCAGAGACCGACCATTCCTGTTTGACGGAGCCGTCGCCGGCGAGTTTGATCAAGGCATTGCGCTCATCGGGGGTATCGGCGACGCCGAGTACCTTGACTTGGGAGAGATTGACCGCGACGCCGTCGCCGGCGATGCCCTTGGCGCCGCTACCGCGTTGCTGGAGACTCTGTTGGCTGCGGTGGTAGAGGAACGCGATCAGGCCCAGGACCGCCGCCGCGATGGCGAGGACGACCACCACCCGGAATGTGGTTCGGCGCTTGCCGGTCTTCTCGTCGTCAAGACGGATCTTCTCGATGCTGGTTTGGGTGATGTGTTTGGCGTCGGCCGGGGAGCCGACCTTCTTGATCGTATGCCGGACTCCGAGGTCGATGGTCTCATAGGAGCCGATCAGTTCCTTGCACCGCGGGCAGACCGCCACGTGCGCTTCCATTTCCGGGTCCTCGGCTTGCGCGTCGTACCAGGCACTCAGTTCCTCTTCGGTCGGGCATTTGGTTTGTTCGGTTTGGTCACTCACGGTCGGGTCACATTCCAATGCGTTTTCGCAACTCCTCACGGGCACGGGCAATCCGCGATTTCACGGTTCCCACCTTACAGTCCAGGACTTCGGCAATCTGTTCGTAAGACATGTTCTTGACGTTGCGCAGGATCAATGCCTCGCGATTGACGTCCGGCAGATTCTTCATCTCCCGGGCGATCTCCGTCTGCCATTCCTGGTAAATCAGCTCTTTGTCGGGGGTCTTATCGCCGTCCGGCAATTCATAGGGGTAGACCCCGGTCTCATCTTCCTTCGGGTTGTCGTTGATGCTCAGCTGCATGTGTGTGCCGCGGCGCCGGTTCCAGCGGTATTTGTTCCGGGCCTGATTCACCACGATGCGATACATCCAGGTGGAGAACTCCGAGTCCCCACGGAATTTCGACAGGGCGCGATAGATGCGGACGAACGCGTCCTGCGCGACTTCTTCGGCGTCATCGCGGTGACCGAGGATGCCGTAGGCAATCTGGAAGGCCTTGCCCGCGTAACGCATCATGAGCGTCTCGAACGCGTCCATGTCGCCGTCACGAATGCGGTTGATCAGTTCGTGATCAGTCGGCCCTTCCGGGAAATTTTCGTCCTCGTCAGTTTTGGACGTTGCCCGCTTCGAAACGTTCCGCAGGTCTTTCGGTTTGCCGGTGTCTTTTGCTGCTGCCATATATACCGTTCTGAGTTCAGCCGGGCCGTCAATCAGGTCTCGGCGTGAGAGCTAAGTATAGGCGCAAAACAGGGAGCTGTCCATTTTTGCACCGCAAGATGCGCGAAACACCGGGACACGAGACACGAGACACGAGACACGAGACACGAGACACGGGACACGGGACACGGGACACGAGACACGAGACACCGCCCGCTTCCGGTTACTGCTTCGCGTCATTATTGACGCGGCCCCGCCGGCGTACCCCCGCCAGACGGCGCACGAACGGCGAGCCGAGTTGCCGTGAGGGTTACAATGGCGTTACAAAGCCGGATGGTGGGTGGCGTTGCGGTTGCCTACCTTATCCTAGAGAACAGGAGTGAATTTCGACAATGGCGGAGTCTCCACAGTTCCTGGTTGAAGGGAAAGGCGTCAGCAAAGATTTCAAGGATTTCTGGGGCCGTCCGAAAGTGCGGGCTGTGACGGATGTCGATATCTGTGTGCGGCAGGGGACGGTTCTGGGGCTGCTGGGGCCGAACGGCGCCGGCAAATCGACTTTGATGAAACTGATCCTGGGACACCTGTATCCCACAGCCGGCCGGATCGTCGTGTTCGGCAAACACCCGACGGACGTCGAGAGCAAACGCCGGCTCGGCTATGTCCCGGAGCGGGCACACCTCTACAAGCACCTGACGCCGGTGGAAATGCTGCACTTCTTTGGTGAACTGCTCGAACTGCCGGGGGACGTGATTCGTTCGCGCACCGACCAACTCCTGGAAATGGTCGGGCTGGCAGGCGCCGGGAAACGTCTGGTGGGTGAGTTCTCCCACGGCATGGGGCGGCGCATGGGATTGGCGCAGGCGCTGTTAAACGATCCGGACCTGCTGCTGCTCGACGAGCCGACAGCCGGTCTGGATCCGCTGGGCTGCCGCGATGTGAAGGACCTGATCCTGGCCTTGGCGGATCGCGGCAAGACCGTGATCCTGACCAGCCATCTGCTGGCGGACGTCGAAGATGTCTGTGACGAACTCCTGATCATGTACGGCGGGCGCGTACAGGCCTTCGGCGCGGCCGAGGACCTCCTGGCTGAGAAGGACCGGTTGCAGATTATCATGCCGCGCGGGAACGCCGCCGCCCTGGCAAAGATCCGGGAGACATTGGCTGCGGAGTTCGAGCCGGCCGCCGTTGAGGTCGGGGCGCCGACGCGAACACTGGAAAATTACTTTCTGGATGTGGTCCGCGAAGCCAGCCAAACTCAGGAGACGCATGGCGCGCTCATGGGCAGCGGGGTCGCCGGCTATCTGCGGGGCGACAGTTCGATGCTGAAGCCCCCCGCCGCATCAGAGCCAAAGGCGGAGGCGGCGTCAACTGCACCTGCAGTGTCTCCGGAGCCGGCGGCGTCTCCGGCAACGGCACCGGCGCCGCCGGCCAAGACGCCGGCCGCGGGTGAGGCAGACGAAACGTCCGGCTTGCACGAAGCGTCCGAACCGGCGGCGGCGAAGCCGGAGCAGACGGAGCCGGAGCAGACGGAACCGGAGCAGACGGAACCGGAGCAGACGCCGACAGTCGTTGTTCCGGCGGATGCTGAAGCCGACCAGGCGCCGAAGCCCGCCGCGCCGGAGTCGGAGCCGGCCGATTGGCCGCGGGCGACGGCCGCGGCAGACGCGCCGCCGGAGCGGCCGCAGGACGACGACAATGATGATGAAGACGACATCGACCAGGACCTCCTGGACAGTCTGACGCAATGAAACAGCTCTGGTCCATAGCCAAACTCACGTTCCGCCTGCCGTTCCGGCGGCGCAGCGGGTGGATGTTGCTGGGGCTTGCCGCGGGGGTCGCGGTGTTTCTCTTTGTGGTTTGCCGCAGCGACGGCGTGCTGGTGAATGAGCTGCGGCTGCGCCTGCGGTTCGCGCTATATTTTGCCACCGGCCTGCTCAGCCTGTCACTGCTTTGGTACGCCTGCCAGTCGATGCGCGGCGACATCTCCGGCAAGCGGCTGCATCTGGTCACGACCTACCCGGTTTCACGTTTGTGGATCTACGCGGGGAAGTGGCTGGGATTGATGCTCTTCGGCGGCAGCGGTCTGCTGGTCATCCTGGCGGTCGTGGGGCTGTGTGTGTTTGCCTATATCCAGTTATGGGAAGACCCGGATGAAGCCGCACGGTTGTCCGACGAGTACGGCGTTGTATACCGCGAAGTGTCCCCTCGGATTCCGGCTGCCTCGGAAGCGGCGGCGGAGGCGTTGCGTGAAATAAAACTGCGGGGTGAAAAGATCCCGTCGAACCAGTCGGAAGAGGAGATGCTGGACGATTTACGCCGGAAGATTGTCCGCCGTCAGCAGTTGGTCCCGCGCAACGGCGAACGTCGATGGCTGTTCGAATTGCGCCGGGACCTGGGGCCGGACCGGGAGATCGTGCTGCACTACCGGTTCTATGCGCACCGCAAGTCGCCGGTTACCGGGCGCTGGTCTATTGCCGCGACCGACGACGGTGAAAACTACTTCGAAGTCGCAACGCAGACCACGACATCCAAACCGTTCCAAACCCACGAGATCCGGTTCCCGGGAAACTATGTCCGGCCGAACGGCAAACTGATCGTCATCTTCCGCGGCATCGACAACCCGGACGTGGTTTTCTACAATACGTCCGGGTTGAAATTGCTCTATCGCGACGGCTCCTGGCCGACCAATCTGATCCGGTTCTTCCTGGCCATGCTGGCGCACTTCGCCGTGGTCATTGCCGCCGGCCTGACGATGGCGACCGCCTTCACATTGTCGGTGGCTTCCTTTGTCTCGATGGTGCTGTTCTTCGTGGCCCAGGCGAGCGATTTCTTCCAGCGTTTCCTGCGGGAGGTCCGGGTGGATCTGAATGCGTCATTGTTTGAGAATGCGGGCGGCGCCATCATCCGCGTCGGCCTGTTCTTTACCACTGGTCTGGAACCGCCGTCGGCGATCTATCCGCTGTCCGAGGGAACGCGAATTGCCTCGACGAATCTCGGCATGCAGATCACGCGGCAGGCGGGCAGTATCATCCTCAGTCCATTGAAAGTATTCAGTGAAGCCGCCTTCGCGGGGGCCACACGTTCCGGGCTGGACCTGACGGTCGGTTATCTGGTCTACTTTACGATGGTCGCCGGTTTCGGCATCTTCCTGCTGCGCCGCAAGGAACTGGACCGCGTGCATTAGGGGGACGAAACACGGTACACGAAACACGGTACACGACCTGGCAGGGGTGGGCCTTCGATGCGGCAGGCGGGAGGCCTGTGAGCAGGTGGCTCATGCCGACTTACCACGCTCGAGCCGCACAAGCTGCCGGGCTGGCAAGGAAGCTCGTGCGGGCCTTGCCGTCAGGCGTCGGTGTGAAGCCGGATCGCACCTGTGACGATCAGGCGGCGAATCGGTCGCGGATTGTCGGAGAAAGATCGGCCGGCTTACTGCATCTCGTTGAGCATGCTCTCGACTGCCTTCTTTCCGAGCGCTTTTTCGAGCTCCGCCCGCTTATTCAGCAGGGCACAGCGCACCAGTGCTTTGTCGGTCTCGAAACTGACCAGGAGTCCGGCGGCGATGCGGGCTGAGGCATCGCCTTTTTCGGCGGCTGCCAGAATCGGCAGCCAGAGTCTGGCCGCTTCGATTGCGGCATCGGCCAGAATTCCGGCGGCGTTTCCGCGCTGCCCGGCGTTGTAGCCGTACTCCGCCTGCATCGCTTTGAGTTGATTGCCGAACTCGACGACTGCCGCCTTGCGGGCGTCCGGCTTGAGCAGCGCCTCCAATTGGCGGCGGCGGTCCTTGATTCGCACCGCGACCATGTCTCCGGCGGGCTTCCGGGCCTGCTTCTCAACCCGGATATCGATCGGCTTCAAGTGAAAGTCAAGGCTGACTTGCTCTTCTTTGCCGTCCGTCACAAGCGGCGCGGTAAGCGTCGTCTGATCTCCGTCGACTTTGATCTTGCCGTTAGGCGCTTGCGGCGGATCCTCAGCGAGGCCGGCCTGGAAGAGTTGGAAGCGAATCCGGGCTTCCTCAAACCGTTTGCGGGCCGGGCCGAAGCGGGGCATCATCATCTGTACCAGAAGGCTGCCCTGCCGGGCTTTGGCTTCCGCCTTCGGGTATTGCTTTTGATATTCGGGATAGGGCAGGCTCGCGATTCTGGCCAGTTCGTTGTGGACGGATCGGAGTTCGTTGATGTACTCCGGGAATGACCCGGTCTTTTTGCCCGCCTCGGTCTTTGCCTGATCGGCAAGCCACATGCCCACCAGCATGCGGGTCTCTTCGGGGACCGCCAGCAGCCCGTCAATCAGGGTGCGAAGGTTGCTGATGAGCTCTTTCCGCGGCGGCAGTCCCAGGGTCTGGCTGAGAACCTTGAAGTGGGCCGCATCCATCGCCTCGAGGTGGACCAGTATCTTGCGGGGATGATCGGGGTCGTCGAAGGGCATCAGCGAATCGCCGCTGTCCGGCATGGCCTTGAAAAGCGCGATCGCCGCCCGGCGCAGCTTGCCGTCGGGATCGGGGTCCTTAGGGTCCGCGCGGAAATAACTTCACATTTTGAGAGACTTTCAAGAGTC
>CAYLNH010000354.1:0-6079 GCA_964384625.1 uncultured Lentisphaerales bacterium | reverse complement strand
GAGAGTCGGGGCGAAGGCGAAACTGAAGGGAGGCTGACACTCCCCCGGCACAGCCAGGGGGATCTTTTCGCGGGAGATGAAGCTAGACACGCAACATCAAGCCTACATTACGAAAGAAACCGTACTTGAGGAGACCGTGCTTCATCAGGATTCGACGTCGCTCCAGCCACGGGCGCGAGGAAAGGCTGGCGTAATCCGCAATGATCTCCGCCTGCTCAGGTTGCAATTGGGCGCCAAACCGTTCCAGGAAGCCAATTGCCTGTCCCTCTGCCCGGCGCAGACTGTCCACCAAGGCCGTCCGGTCAAACATCCGGATGCCGCGGCTCACAACATAGGAGAAATTCCAGGCTTTGGCGCCAACGCTGTTGGTCGGGTGCTGGCGGTACTGCAGCGTGGCCTCATGGATATGCTCGATTCGGCCGCAGGCCGCCGCCAGCAACGCCAGCCACCAGTCGTGCATAATCGCCTCGGCCGGGATTGCGCCGCAAAGCTCCGCCAGGGCGCGATTGATCATCGTGGTGCAGCCGGTCACGACGTTCTGCACCAGCAACCGCGGCAGCGTGTCCATCGTGTCCGGACACAGATGCTGGTAACTCCAGAAGGAGTCTGCTATGGGAGAAAGATCCTGCCCGACGACCTGTAAATCGGTATGCACAAGAACAGGTGTCATTGCAGGGCAAGATTGCTCGGCGTGGCGCATGGCTGCCAGAGTGGTCGAGATTTTGTTGGCAAACCAGACGTCATCCTGATCGCAGAACATGACGTACGGCGCCGTCGAACGCTCCAGCAACTCCGAGAACGCCGCGACCGCGCTGGAAGCCTTTGTGCGCCGACTTTTCATCACGGACAAACGTGGCGAGCGCTCAGCATACTGGTGCAGGATCTCTTCACTGTGGTCCGCGGAACCGTCATCCAAGGCGAGTATCGTGAAGCCGTCACAGTCCTGCCCCAGCAGGGAGTCCAACAGGTCGGCCAGGTAGGCTTCGCCGTTGCGGGTCGGCAACAGAATTTCAACGATCACGGACAAGGGTTCAGGTTCCCGGTCTGACGGGGTGCTTCAGCCAATAGTACGTCTGGCCGCTGAACCGGCGCACCCAGCGGTTCGGCAGCCAGGGAGCAAGCCGGCCGCAATGGAAGCCAAGCCATTTGGCCGTTGCCCGGTTGAAAACGGATGGAAGCAGTTCGAAGGACTTCCGGTTCCAGACGAATCCCAGTTGACCCTTCAGGTACTTCAGCCCCTCTCCCGCAGGCTTGCACCCGTTCAATAACGGCTTGGCCTGCAGGAAGAAGTAGCCAATATCAAAGTAGCGCTGAAACAGCTCGGTCCAAGTGTATCCGTGGGAATGCCGGACGACGGCATCGGCGGCATAGGCAACGGACTTGCCCGCCTGCAGGCTGCGAATACAAAACTCCATATCCTCGTTGACCACAACGTCCTCGGAGAAACCGTTCATTGCCTCGAACTCCGACCGGCGGCAAGCGGAGGCAACGTTGGAGAAAAAGAAGGTCTTGATACCCAGCTGCGGCAGGTCAGCAAGCGTCTTGCGCATACAGCTGTCCGGATAGTTGAACAGCCGGTCAAACTCCTCCAAGGGCGATGCTTCCTTTTTAGCCAACTGCCGGGCATAAGCAGCCGCCGCCGGATCGTCACCGGCCAGCGGGGCGATCAACTTGGCCAGGAAGTCCGCCTGAACCGGCATGGCATCCTGCGTCATGAAGACAAGGATATCGCCGGCGGCCGCCCGGGCACCAAGGTTGCGTGCCTTCCCATGGGTGAATGCCTCCGGCGCAATCCGACAGAATTGACAACGATAGCTGCGGGCCAGCTCAACGGTGGCGTCCCGGGAACCGGAGTCGACCAGGATGATCTCGTCCGGCGGCCGGGTCTGGTTCTGCAGGGCGGCCAGCAACAGGTCGATGCGACCCGCGGCATTCAACGTCGGGATGATTACCGAAATGGTCGCCGCCGCACTCATCGCCGCTCCCCCTGGACTTCAACCGGTTCGCAACGCAGGACGGCCAACGGATAGTCGCCGCCCAACCACGCATCATTCAGCAGCACAAAACCCGGCGGCAGGTTGTGCGGCTCCCGCAGCCCCGGGCAACGAGCCGCAAACGTCTCGTCCCAGATAACATAATCGACGTCAAAGGCCCGGCAGAAACCGGCGATCTCCGGGACGGTGAACGTCTCTCCCACAGACCGTGGATCAATCGTCTCGCCGTCGGCAAACCAGGTCAAGGCCGATTCCGACGTCATGATGAACGGCCGCCGGCCGGTGCGATAGCAGAACCAGGTGGACGGCATCCGGTCCTTACGATCCAGGCCTTCCCGGGCTGCTTGTTCGCCGACCCACTTGCCGGCGGCAATAAACTTCCGGTTACTGTCTTTGCGCGACGTATAATTTCGCCGCACACGGCTCCAGCCGTCGCGAAGACAGATCAGGATGAACAGCACGACCAGAATCCACATGACCTTGACGTTGCGCTTCCTGACCCATCGCAGAGCTGCCGCCACCCCCATCGCCGTCCACCCGAACGTCAGCGGCGTCACGGAGATGACGTAGCGCTTTGAAATCATCGTGCCGCCGGTGCCGAGCACCATCACCACCAGCATGAAGACATGGAATCCAACGGCCGCCGCAACAACCGTCTCCCAAAAGGTCCACTTCCTGTCGCGGATGCGGAGGAAGATGAGCGGCAATGCGAAGACCAGCGACAGCGGGATCAGTCCCTCAATCAACTCCAGGCCGACTTCCTCCCAATCGATGTTCGGCCGCTGCAGTTCCTCGACCTCCGGCGCTCCAACGCCGGCAGCCAGGAAAAGGGGGGAGGATTTGAGATTTGAGATTTGAGATTTCAGATTGTATTCAATTCCGGACGTTCCGCCGTATCCGCCAGTGTCTTGCCCGCGCGTCTCCGTCTCTCCGCGTGTATCATGAGCATCCCTGCTCCTGGCCGCAGCCGGACTGAACGCAGAATACCGATTACTGACTACCCCTTCCCCCCGGGTCTCTCCGCGTGTATCATGAGCATCCCTGCTCATGTCCACAGCCGGACTGAACGCCGAATACCGACTACTGACTACCCCTTCCCCCGGGGTCTCTCCGCGTGTATCATGAGCATCCCTGCTCATGTCCACAGCCGGACGCGCGGCAAAACCTCCTGCCTCCCTCTCCTCCCATCCGCCACCGCTGACCTCCGACTCCCCCTCCGATCCGCCACCGATTACCTCCGACTCCCCCTCCTGACCATTGACCAATGACCAATGGCCAATGACTTCTTGGCGCCGGCGCTGGCCAGCGCAGGCGCAAAGATTGGCCGGCCGGGCCGGATCGCTCTCCGGCATGAAGGCATCGGCGGAATGCAGGGAGAGCCCCGTCATCGCTTCGATCCGACGCAGAACGGCGATCTGCTGCGAACCGGTTACCGCATAGCCCGTTGCCTTCGTGCAGTACACCAACCACGGGAAGATCAGAACCGCGCCAAGCACCATGCCGACCACGACCCGGCCCAAGGCAAGAGCCTTCGTTATCTGTTTGTGCGGCCGCATGCTGACCGCCACCAGGCAGATCATGAGTGCCGCCGCCGCGGCCGCCCCCTCCACCCGGGCCAGTGTCATTCCGGCCGCGGCAACGCCTGCCGCCAATGCCGCCGACCATCTGCGCTCCTGCCAGAATACCAGCAGCGCCCAAACGCCGAGAATGAGAAAGAAGGTTCGGCCCGAATCCCGAATGCCCATGCCAGCGATCCGCAGCAGCCGCGGACAGACCAGATACAAGGCGACCGCGCCAAAGGCGTAATGCCGGCTGAACACGCGTCGTACTGCAGCGTACAGCGGGAACACCGTCACGGCGAAGAAGACGGAGGACACGACCTTCGCGGCAATGAACGTCGGCAGGCCGATCGTCGCCAGACATCCGGCCAACGCGGTCAACAACGGTTGAATCCGCGGATGAAACGCCGCCCGCCAGTTGCCGGCGACGAAATCCGCAATCATCGGCAGATACCGTCCCGCCGCATCATGCGACGGGATTCGATCCCCCAGGATCATCGGTACACAGAGCACGAAGCCGACCAGACATCCGCCAATCAGCCAAGCCCGTTCCCGCTCCACCGGATCCCAGCGCAACAACGCTACATGTCCCGTTTTGGGCTTAGTTTCCATACTTGCTTGTTCTGAACTCATACCCCGCAAACTTACCATCGGGACTGCAGAACTCCAGCGACACAGAGTTCTTGGGGTTTGCAAACGGTTTTTCGGACTTTTTCCTGTCGGCGTGATTTGTGCAGGAAGTAGCGCGCCGGGGCGGGCTGTTTTTTTGCGCCGGCGTGGCAATGAGGTGTTGAGGAAATGGAATCTCGGCGTTTAGCGGGTGATCGGGCAGATGGCCTGGGTCCGGGTCGCTCACAGCATGGTGCTGGAGATCGGCTCGATTGCGCGGTGATGGTTTCGGTCCTGCACTACCTTGCAGTCTTTACGGAAGCTCTGGCTGAAATAGAGAAAGGCGTTTTCACACGCCGGCCGGCTTGAGGTTCTTTGAGTGCTGGTGACGGACACGATGTCTTGGCGCGATTTTCTGTGAGGAGTTCTGGCTGGAATCATCAGAAGACGACCCATGAACTAGGGCTGGATCCTCGTTGCCGTTGACACCGAACCGAAGCGCTCTGCCGTTTCGTGCGTGCGAAAACGCCGAGATTCAGAAAACAGTTTTTATGCTTCTTTGAGCTTGAAGTCGTCCTCGGTTTCGGCAATCCATGTCTGCATGAGATTGCGGTCGGCGGCGACCGCCGTCAGATCGACATGGCGGTAGTTTTCATTAATGACCGAGATCGCATTGGTCATCTCGGTCTGCATGACTTCGAAGGCTTCGTCGAGGTCCTTGGGCCTGGCGCAGGCGGCCATGTAGGGCACTTGCTGGTGGACCATGGCGCACATGATTCGGACTAGTTTTTTGGCGGTGCCGAGAATGTATTTGCCGTTGACCGCTTCCTTACGTTTAGCATGCTCCTGCAGCGGGTGTGAGCCGTTGTGATACGGCAATTCGCGGCGAACGGGATGCTGGTAGCGGATGATGTGTTCGGCGATCCACAGAAGCGCATTCTTCAGACGGTGGTTGCAGTCGCGTGGCAGATTGAGGACGGCCGGATCGTTGTCAGGATGGCCGGTATTCTTGATGCGCGTGACGATGCCGGCGTAGGACGCGATGAGTTTGGCGGCCGGCCAGTTGGCCGGATCGCCCAGTTCCGCGGCGATCTCGGCAGCCATGACAATGGCCACGCCGGGAATGGTCAGGAAGATGAAGCACGGCGTCTGCGCCAGGAGCTGCGCACAGCTTTCTTCGAGCTGGTCGATGCTTTGCTGCTGCTGCCGCACCAACTGCACAACCGCGGTCAGCGTATTGCTTAGGATCGCGGCCAGTTCAGGAGGTGCTTCGGCAACCTGGTTGCTCAATTCCTTCAGTGACGCGGCCATTGCCTGCGGATCCCGGATGCGATTCTTCTTCAGGGTCTTTTCCAGTTTGCTGGGTTTCATCCGTTGAATCCGTTTCGCCGAGAAGTTGTCTTCCATCAGTGCCAGACACGCGTCGCAGAACGGCTCCAGATCGGTTTGACTCTTGCTCAAGAATCCCGGAAACAGCACGTCTATCTGCGTGTGAATCTGATTCTTGGTCATCGTCATCTGTCGGACCACTCGCCGACGGGCGCGGGTTACCTGTTTCAATGCCGCATAGACTTCAGTGTAGTCAGCCGGATCATACCCGCGCCGGTGGATCGCGGCCTGGGCAATGCCATTCAGATCCAGGGCGTTCGTGCTGGCCCGCGTGCTCTGCCGCAGCTTGCTGGCTTCCTTCGCGTTCACCCGCACAAACAGCAGGCCGCGCGACTTCAGGCCATGGATGAAGTTTATGCTGAAACTCGGCGGATCCTCACCGCACACCACCACCGACGACTTGTCGATCCCGTACTTCCGGCAGCTCTTCTCAATCCGCGTGACCAGGTAGTCCAGACCCAAGGTCGAGTTATACCGGATCTTCCAGCGTTTTTGCCCTGAACTCCTCTGATTTGAGCTCAAAAGAGT
>CAYLNH010000353.1:0-6137 GCA_964384625.1 uncultured Lentisphaerales bacterium | reverse complement strand
TTCGGAGGGAGGGGAGGGGCCCAACGACGGGCCCCTTTCCTACCCCTATCGGTAGCAGGAGCAGAAGCAGGAGCAGGAGCTGGAGCAGGAGGAGGAGTAGGAGGAGGAGCAGGAGGAGGAGCAGGATGAAAGGTGCGGGCGAGACGACGCAGCTGCGGAAGGAACGGGATGTGGGAGTGCGGTGCTTCCGCCGCAGACGGGCCAGCCTGTAACTGGCAGTAAGAGGAATTGAGCATGCGACCAAATATTATCGTACTGATTTCGCACGATACCGGGCGGTTTATTTCGCCGTACGGCGTCGACACGGTGAATACACCGAATTACGAACGGCTGGCCGGCGAGTCGGTGCAGTTCATGAATGCGTTCACCACGGCACCGCAATGCAGTCCGGCCCGAGCGGCGTTGTTCAGCGGTAAGTACCCGCACGCCGTCGGCGTCATGGGCAATGTCGGTCGCGAACACGGCTGGCGGTTTCCGGACGACGAACGGCATGCCGCCCGGATCTTCGGCGACAACGGGTATCAGACGTGGCTGCTCGGACTGCTGCATGAAACCTATCTGCCGGAGCGTTTGGGTTTTGACGCGATCGAGTTGGGTTTCCCGGTTGTTGACGCCGCGGACCACCTGGCGGATCTTCTGAAGACACGCGACAGCAACCGCCCGTTTTACTGCCAGATCGGCTGCAAAGAAACGCACCGTCCTTGGGACGGGTTCGACTGCCCGCCGGACGACGGCAGAGGCGTCACCGTTCCGCCATTCCTGGAGGACGGTCCGCGGACCCGTGAAGACCTGGCGCAGCTGCAGGGCTGCGTGAATCGTCTGGACCGCGGTCTGGGGCAAATCATGGACGTTCTTGAGCGCCATGAACTGGTCGACAACACAATCCTGGTGGTGACGACGGACCACGGCATCGCCTGCCGCCGGGCGAAGTGCACGCTGTACGACCCGGGCATCGAAGTACTGCTGTTCATGCGGTGGCCGGGTCACTGGGAACCGGGGAGGTCCCATGAGTTCGTCAGTCATGTCGACATCCTGCCGACGCTTCTGGAAGCAGCCCAGATCAACATTCCCCAGGATCTTCAGGGGGGCGCCATGGGCCGTCTGCTGAGCCGCGGCCAGGCATTGGGCCGCACGGAGATCTTTGCCGAGAAGACCTGGTTCAGCTTTTATGATCCGATGCGCTGCCTCCGGACGAAGAAGTACAAGTACATCCGCAACTTCGACTTCTGCCGGCAGACGGAGACGGGTCTGGACACGGTCAACCGCGGATCAACAATCGAACTGGAGAACCGCTATGCCGGCGGTCACCCCGTGGAAGAGCTCTACGATCTCGATGAGGACCCCGACGAATTCAACAACCTGGCGGTGGAGCCGACACCGGAACACCGCGCCGTATGCGACAAACTGGCCGGCCGCCTGCTCGAATGGATGCGGCAGACGGGGGATCCTTTATTGGCCGGCCCGGTTGCCAGCCCGTTTTACTACCGCGAACTGGCTCGTTTGCAGGGGGAAGAGTGGACCGGGCGCTATGGCGAGTGACGCCACGGCCTGGCCGCGGGACTATTCGGCCGGCGGCGAGACGCGCGCTCCTTTTCGCAGTTTTTTGGCGCGGCGCCGGGCTTCGGCAGCGAAGGAGGTATTGGCGCCGGCGAGGCGTTCGTAGATACTGATCGCCAGGGCGAGTTGATCGTTGTTCTCGTAGTAGGTCGCCAGCTTCAGACCGGATCGCACAAAGTAATACCAATCCCAGTGTTCCTGCTTGGTTACAGCCACGCTGTACGAGTTGAAGATCAAGCCCAGATCGGCAATGGCGGCATCCATATTCCGCAGTTCCTCCTGGACGCGGGCCCGGCGAAACAGGGCTTTCTGCCGAATATCAGCCGGGCAGCCCGTGGCATCGAGGATCTGGTTGTACAGCGACAGGGCCTCGAGGTAGAGCTTTTCGCTTTCCGCTTTCTGCGCCTTGCCGGCGAGTGAGAAACGCATATCGCCGGAACGCCCGAGCGCCGCCAGATACAAGCGGCCGCCTTTGATCCGCTTGGCGCAGCGCTGGAAGCGGACATCCGCCTCCTTGTAGTTGAGGTTGCCGGCGAGGATATCGCCCCGCAGATAGTCTGCCTGCGCCGCGGTGCGGTCGCTCATCTGCTTGCTGTAGTTCTTCTCCAGGTCATTCAGGTGCTTGATCGCTTCGTCCTTGCGATCGGGCAGGTAATAGGCGCACTTCGCGGCCTCGTAAAGCGCCACCGGCGCCACCTTCGCCTTGGGAAACTCGCGGACGACCTGGAGGAAATAGCCCTCGGCCGAAAGGTACTCCTTGCGGCTGGCGAAGCAGTCCCCGAGCCAGAGTCGGATATCCGCGGCGTACTCGGGGAATTTCCGGGCGTAGTCGCCCTGGCTCTTACTGAAGAAGATCGCGGCATCCTTCTGCGCCTCGTCGACGTCGTTGTCGAAATGCAGATGACAAAAGATCCGCCGGTACAGCGCCTGCGCGACTTCTGGGCTCTTGGGATGTTTCTCGATCACATCGGTCAGCAAGCGGACGGCGTCGGTACTGATATCTGCGGCAATGGCCGCTTCCGCCGCCTGCAGCAACGCCCGAGGAACCAGGGACCCCTTCACCGTCGGATATTCCTTCTGCAGTTGCCGCATGGTCTTGATGGACGCATCGGTCTCGGACGCCATCCGGTGGCTGACGCCTTTATAATAGAGCGCCTCGGGACGCAGCGGGTCGTCGGCGCGGGCGTCATCCAGATATTGTCCGAAGACGACGGCGGCATCTTTGTACTTCAGCGCCTTGAATGTGGCATTCCCCTGACGGAACCGGGCGCGCAGCGCGAAACTGGTGTCGGCGTATTGGGTGGCGATCACCTTGTACTGGTGAGCGGCATCGCTGTGCTTCTTCACGATGCTGCCGTCAAAGAGATCGGCCCGCATCATCAGGGCCTTGGCCTGTCGTTCCTTGCCGACGGCCAGCTTTGCGGCTTTGGCATAGAGCTGCTCAGCCTGGGTGAGTTGCTTGAGATCGCCGGTTCCTTTGCTGCCCTGGTCCGTGAAGTGGTTACCCATTTCCATGAGCGCGTCGTAACGCGTGATGATGTTCGCCTTGGGATGGGCGATGGCCGCCTCGAAATCGGTTACGGCCGCGGCATACTGGAGGCCGGCTTTCTGGAGCAGTTTTTCCGCGTTGTTCTTGTCGGTCCCGGCCCGTTTTTCGAGCATCTCGCCGCGGGCCCGCCGCAGTTGCCCGCGACGGCGCAGGACACCGGGCGTGAGATCCGAGTTCTTGTAGCTGGCCAGGAAGCGGGAGAAGTCGTCGTCCGCCAGGGCGAACCACTTGATGGCGTCGCTTTCTTCATTCAGCGCCAGGGCGGTACGTCCGGCAGCGAACGCGTGTTCTCCCATGGTCAGGATCGTCTCCTGCCGCTGGCGGTCGATCATGAGTTCCGGCAGGATGGAACCGTACAGCCGGCGGGCACGACCGAAATCGCCGGCTTTCGCCAGAAGCTTGCCGAGATTATTGACAGCCAGAAAATGCCACGGCTTGGCCAGATGCCGATACTTGCCGCGGAACTCCTTCTCGAACAGACTCAGCGCGTCCTCCGCTTTGTCCTTTTCGATCAGCGTCAGGACGCGCAGCATCGCCACATCGTCCCGCCAGCCGCCCGGTGTATTGCGGGTATCATTCCACCAGTCTTTGAGAAACGGGTCCAGCTTGGCAAACTGCTTCTGCCGCAGGAGGGCTTCGCCATAGCCCAGCCGCCCTTCGTTCCGGGCCTGGACGTTGCTGCTCTGCATCATCTTCTGGAAATGCGCTTCGGCGTCCTTCCACTTCCGCTGACTGAGCAGACAGCGACCGATATAGGTCTGCGCTGAAACGACGCGCACGGGATTGCTGCCGGCCATCGCGCGTTTGAACTCGGCCCGGGCGCGTTCCGGTTTGCCCTCTACCAACAGCAGTCGGCCCCGCCAATAGCTCATCTCCGTCCGGCTGTCGGCGTGCAGCTTGGCCGGCAGCCGGGGCACCAGTTTGCGCAACTTGGCGTATTCGCCGGGCAGACTGTTCAGGACTTCGCCGGCCGCCGCGAATTGATACTGCGCAAACAGGCTCTTGACCAGGCCGATACCGGCATCAATCAGTCGCGCCTCGGAATGCACACTGGCGTCTTTGTAGTAGCGTCGGTACAGTTTTTCGGCTTCGGCAAAGCGCTGATCCTGGTAGGCTTTGGCCGCGGCCAAGCCCAGACGCTCCAAAGCCGCGGTATCCGCCGCCGCCGTCGTCGCCGCAACGACGAGCACGCACAGTGTTAACAGCCTTCCGATTGCCGCCTTCATCGCCGGTCCTCCTGAGTCTCGCGGGTGAATACATAATATAATCAACGTTCAGGCCGAAACAAACCCCCGCCCGGCAGGCCCGGCAGGGCCTCGTTTACTGCCCTTCTTTGCATCCGGTCCCGACTCTCAAGAGGTCGGGAACCTGCGGTACTTGAGGATCTGTCACCGGCATAAGGTCCATGCCACACTCCCTGTTTGCCCGCCGCTCGACAAGCTCAGGGACTTCGTGGATGCGGGGAAGAAATCTCACGGCAGCAGGAAGAGGGCAAAGTTGAGCCGGCGGCGATCCGGGGATAAAACGTGGTGCGGCACTTCCCCATCGGCAAAAAGTGGCTATCGTACGAGTCCGCATCACTCCAACCATCGAGTTTCGCATGATACAGGTTACCAAGATCGTCGAATGGGACATGGGCCATCGGGTGCCGAACCATCGCAGCAAGTGCCGCAATCCGCACGGCCATCGCTATCGTCTTGAAGTCACCGTCCGGGGCCAGCTCGTCAAGGAACGCGGTTCCAGTGCACAAGGCATGATTATCGACTTTGCCGACGTCAAGCAGGCGATGCTGGAGCGCATTCACGACGTGGTCGATCACGGCTATATGGTTTATGAAGACGACGACGTCATGCGTTCGTTCTTCGAAGAGAATCAGAGCGAAAACTTTCGCGTTCTGGTGGTGCCGTTCGTACCGACCGCCGAGAACATCGCGAAATGGTGTTATGAGCAGTTGCAGGATGCCTTCCCGGCCAACGTTTCCATCGCCAATTGCCGCATCTTCGAGACCCCGAACTCCTGGGCCGATTACCATCCCGACGCCTGACCATGCCCACTGCCGCGACATTCAATCTGAGTGAAATCTTCCCGGCCGTCCAGGGCGAAGGTCGTTTTCTCGGCTGCCCGAGCTTTTTTGTTCGAAGTTCCGGCTGCAACCTGCGCTGCCAATGGGACGACACCCGTTGCGACACGCCCTACGCCTCCTGGGGCGCCGAGGAGCGGCCGCGGCGCCTGTCGCAGATCAAGAAGCAGATCGAACAACTGGCCGTCGCGTATCCGCACGTCAAAGACGTGGTCATCACCGGCGGCGAGCCGCTGCTGCAGGAGTCCCTGCCGCAACTGGCGGCAGACCTGCGCCGCCGGGGCTTCCGGGTGACGGTCGAGACCAACGGTACAATCGCGCGTGAACTGTCGGTGGACTTTGTTTCGATCTCGCCCAAGCTCGCCAGTTCCACGCCGTCCGGCTGCGAGTTCACGCGCCTCCACGAAACGAATCGCATCAACCTGGACAGCCTGCGGTTCTGGAGCGAGAACTACGACCACCAGTTCAAATTCGTCATCCACTGTGATGCCGACGAAGAGGAAGTCGTATCGATTCTCGAGCAACTGGGTGCGGTTTGCCCGAGCCGGGTGTATGTGATGCCGCAGGGGACAAGTATGGCGCTGCTGGTCCCGCGCGCCAAGAAGTGCATCGCCATGGCCCTGCGCCACGGCTGGCGCTACACCCCCCGCGCTCACATCGAGATCTTCGGCAATACCCGCGGCACCTAGATGGGCTCGGCGTACGTTTTCCAGCCAGGGACGGCGGCCAGGCGCCGGTCCGGCCAGACGATGCCGAAGAAGCGATGCGAGCATCGTGTCCCGCCTTGGCGGGATACATTTCGTGCTTGCCCCGCTTTGCGGGGGCAACGCCGCCGGCCGGATGCTTGGCCCCGCTCTCCGAGTTGCCCGTTTTCGGGCTCGGGGGGGTGAAATAGTTAGAGTGCGTTCCCGTTCGTTGACCATCATGCGGCTCTCTTTTGAGCATAGAGCC
>CAYLNH010000352.1:0-6216 GCA_964384625.1 uncultured Lentisphaerales bacterium | reverse complement strand
CTAATTGAGCGACAATAGTTTACAGTTGTCAACCTTTAAACACGCACTCAAATGGGTTAATGGTGTCGATACCCATTTCCTCCAGGACCCCCAGACGGAACGGGTTAATCTCCGAGACCAGCACATTCGCACCGGCTTCGCGGGCAACCAGAGCGATCAGCATGCCGATCGGGCCGCCGCCGAGGACCACCACGTTCTCGCCCGCCGTAACCTTGCCGAGACGAACGTCATGGCATGCAACTGCCAAAGGTTCGGTCAGTGCCGCGACGTCCAACGGCAAATCTGTGGGTAGTTTGTGCAGCGTGTGTTCCGGGACCGTCCAGCTATACTGGAATGCGCCCGGGGTATCGATGCCCATGAACTTCAATCCGGGACGAATATGCGAACCGTCGCGCTGCCAGTCGGAACCGTCGTTGTCATAGTCCAACGGCCGCACCGTCACATGTTCGCCAACCGCGAAATTCCCGACGCCGTCGCCAACGGCCTCGATCACACCGCTCATCTCATGGCCGATCGGCTGCGGGATCGTCAGCCGCTGGTCCATCTTGCCGTGAAAGATATGGACGTCGGTGCCGCAGACGCCGCAGTACGCCACGCGCACCCGGACCTGCCCCGGTCCCGGCGCCGCCGGTTCGTGCTCGCCGATCGTGATGTTCTCACTGCCTTGGTATAGAGCTGATCTCATCTCGTCTCCTCAAATAGAGAGAATTTTGAGTGCGGTATCCGCACTCGAAAATGTCTTAGAAGTAGCCGCCGCGGGCAACGACGTCGGTCGGTTTGACGCCGTCTTCGACCCAGCCTTTGATTTCATCTTCCTTATTCAGGATCTCCTCGGCCGCCACCAGTACGTCATACGCGATTTCCTGTGGAATTGCCATGGCCCCGTCGATGTCGCCGTAGATCCAGTCACCGGGGTTCACCACGACTTCACCAATCAGGATTGGCTTCTGATAGTGGTACATCCGGAACCGTCCCAGCATGCCGGCGTTCGAGGTGTACTTATGCAGGACCGGGAAGTCCCGCGCCAGGATCTGCCTGGTATCGCGAATCCCGTTGACGATCGCCCCGCGACAACCCGCGCGAACCGCGGCCATGGTCATCACTTCACCCCACTGCGCCGTGTGCGTGTCGCCGGTGCAGTCCCAAACCACGACACAATCTTCGTAAAGGTCCTCCAGCATCTCGGCGCGCATTTCGAACTCGCCCTCACTGGTCAGGTCAGGACCGCCTTTGATGGTAAACGCCGGACCGGCGATCTTCATCTCTTCGCGCAGCGGCCGAAACTCCGTCGGCAGACAGGTCGAGTGCATCTTGTAGGTGAACCGGAGCACATCGTTCACCGCGCCCGAGTACAGTTTCAAGTAGCGCTCGCGCATTTCCGCAATCGAAATTGGGTAGTCATTCATCATCACACCTTTGTCTCAACCTTTGTCCTGACCTTCGTCTCCGATATCTCTTCTGTATCATGAGCATCCCTGCTCATGCCCCGGAACACAAGCAGGGATGCTTGTGATACAGCCGGATTTCGCGCCTTTTCAATCGCTCACGGCGTGGGAGACTCATTGGGGCGCTGAATGCCGACCACTCTTCCTCACTTCCCAAGCCACGCCATCGAGTCGAAGTTGACTTCGCGGATGACCATGTGCTGCGGCAGCGTCACGACGTACCTGATGACGCCGGCAACGTCCTCGACGTTCAGCATTTTCTCACGCGGGACTTCGCGGTCGCCCCAGTAGTTACTGTTCACCGGACCGGGGTTGATCTCCGTGACGCGGATGCCTTGTTTGATCACCTGATCGGCCAGGCCCATGGAGATGCCGCGCGCGGCGAACTTACTGGCGCAATACAAGGGAGCCACGCCGTTGGTGCGTTGGCCGCCCATGGAAACCAGTGTGACAATGTGGCCGGACTGCTTCGGTTTCATGATTTTCAGTGCTTCACGGTTGCAGAGAAAGACGCCCCTGGCATTGACCGCGAACATCTTGTCGTACGTTGCCGGATCGGTCTCGGCCAGGTCCGGTGTCGGGATTCCGAGGCCGGCGTTGTTCAACAGTATGTCTACCGTGCCGAAACACTCCACGCACTGCGCGAACGCCTGGGTAACGGCAGCTTCATCCGAAACATCGCCCTGCACCATGGCGAATCGATCGCAGCCGAGATCGGCTTCAGTCGTCTTGATGTTGTCGGCGGAAAACTCCAGGACGAACACATTGGCGTCCTCGTCCAGGAGGGCCTTCGCCGTGGCTTTGCCGATGCCGCTGCCGCCGCCCGTCAGAAATACTGTTTTCCCTTCAAGTGAACCCATTGTCATTCTCCTTACTGATCAAGTTCGATAGTGTCAATCCCAATCGCGATCGCCTGCGCAAAACTGAAGAGCACGGGACCAAACGCGTGGGGATCATTCATCGGATATCCCATCTTCTTGTAATCATCGATCGTGCCGTTGCCCGGGCAACAACAGCCGTGGCAGGTGTTGTGCACGGAACCGTCGACGGCGATGTAACTCAGATAGCCGCGCAACCCTTTGATCAGCGCTTTGCGGAATTCATCACCAAGGAGGTCCTGTGCCAGTCCGACGCCGAAGGCGTACAGGATCAATCCGGTGCCGGAGGTCTCGACAAAGGACGTTTCATCCGTCAACTCCTGATGGAACACGCCGTCGTCGTCCTGCACCGCCAGACAATTCCCGCAGAGGTCGACGAACATCTCTTCGGCGTCCGGCCGTCGCGGGTCGTCGGCGGGCAGGCCGTCGACCAGTTCGGCCAACGCGAAGATGCCCCAGCCGTTGCCGCGGCTCCAGTGGTCCTGGCTGTAGTTGCCGGCGCCGTTAAAGCCGCGCGCCTGGTGCAGCAGGCCGTTCTCCGGGTCGCGGAATTGCCGCACCATTTTCGCCGTTTGCTGCCAGGCTTCCTCGATGCAGCGGTCTTCTTCGAACGCCCGGCCGGCATACAGCAGGAACGGCGTTACGGCAAATGCAACATCAATCCAGATGCGCTCCGTATGCCGCGGATGACTGAAGATGCCGTAATGATCACGGGGCGCCTCCTTCATGGTCTTCTCGGTCTGCTTGCGGATGTCGTTCTCGGCCTCCGGCAGACGGCCGTGGAGGTAGAGCCAGGCCGCGCCGTTGCCGCCGCAGTAGTAGTTCGTGAAATTGCCGTGGAACTCGACTTCGCCGGCGGCAAAGGGCAGCAGGTGCCCGCGCACGCGCTCCATCAGTTCGTCATCGCCGGTGATCAGCGCCAGACGGGCGGCGCCGTGCATCGCCAGAATGCCCGTGTAGTGCGCGAAATTCTGCGTCTGCTCGGCCTTCGTCAGGCACTGTAGTGCTGTTGCTTTCAGATCAATGGTTGTCATCGGTATCCTTTCGTGAACGAATTACTTTCGCCGGGACGCCGACGGCAACGGCATAGGCCGGGATATCCCTGGTCACCACCGATCCCATGCCGAGCACCGCGCCGTTGCCGACCGTCGTGCCGGCGGTGATCTTGACATAGCCGCCAAGCCACACGTCGCTGCCGATCTGGATGGAGCCGGGCGTCGATCCCTGGAGCCGGATCAGCTCGTCCGGATCGCTGAAGTTGTGGTTGGTCGCAATCATCATGCAGTTCGCCGCAATTCGCGTATCATCGCCAATCGTGATCGTGCCTTCCTCGGCCCCGGTCGCGGCGTAGCCAACCAGATTGCCGTTCCGCTGTACCGAGCAGTTGCTGCCGATCCACACTTTGCCCTGAATGCAGGTGCCCTCGGCAATGATGGTGTGGTCGCCGATGTGAATTTCGCCCTGCCGCGGACATACCTTCGCGCCCGGGTGGATCAGGCAGCCTTCGCCGATGTGAACGCGCTGATGCCGGTTCGCCAGCCAATGACCGATGCGGTACAGCAGACGTTCCCGCCAATGATTGCATACCGGACGACTGCAGCCGCCGTCGAATACCGTCCACAAACTCATCCGTCCGACTCCATCGCCGCAAGTACCGGCGCCGCATCGATCAACGCCGCCTGCGCCAGCGGTTCGTGGCCGCCGGCATTCATGGTGTTGACGAGTACCTGCCGACCATCCGAAGAAAACACCGGATGATGACAGACGCGAAACGGATTCCGGCCCGGCGGTTCCGTCGGGCCGAACACGCGGCCGGGGCTGCAGCTGGCGATCTCCGTGTCCGTTCGGGTGTCGATAAAGACGACGCGGCCGGGAATGCTGCTCTCGTCTGTAACGACCAGATGCGGGTTCGCCGGACATGTGCTCGGGTGCCCGCCACTGGCGTGACTGCTCAACTTGCGGCAGCCCGTTCCGTCATGGCGCACACCACACAGGCAGACCTTGCCGTCGTCCGGATCCGGGCCATAGCCGAGGAGGTGTTCGCCATCGGCCTGCCAGCCCCAATGGACGCCGCGGCGGTCAAAGGAGATGTCAACCGCGAGATGCGTTTCGCTGAAATCGCGATCGGCGGTCATGACATACGCGATCCGCGGTTCGCCGCGTTCCTTCACGACGCAATGGTTGCCGAAGAAGAACAGACAGCGTGTGCCCTGCCGGTTCCAGCGCAGGCAATACAGCATCAAGGTCAGGCGTTCGCCCGGGCCGAGCCGGGCGGCCGTTTCGGCGTCGGCCGCCAACAGTCGCTCGCGCTCCGGATGTTGGTCAAGGACCTCCTGCACAGTCAGCATCAGCTTGCGGGAAGGCGGGTCAAAGGCGTATTCGAACAGACCATGCGCATCGCGCTGCTGCACGGGGATCGGAAAGAGCTCCGGGTTGTAGACCCGGGTGCCGTAACCCGCGCCGTACAGCATGCCGATCAACGCGCTGATTATGGGTTCGCCGTCCGGCGGAGCGCCCTGCATGCCACCGTCGAGGCGAAGCTCCGTGCCGGTCGTCAGATCATGGCGGACCATCACCGGTGCGCGCAGCGTGCCGGCCTGGTAGTAGATGCTTTTCGCGTCCGGGCCCCAGGTCTGCCAGAACCCCGTGTGCCAATAGCTCTCGGTTAACGGGATCGGGCCGATACGATTCTCGATCTCACCCGCGGCAGACAGCACCAGGACCTCTCCGGTTCCGGCTTCGCGGTCGGCGCCCGAGAGCAGCAGGCGGCCACTGTCATCCGGCGCCCAGGGGCAAAGCGTGTAGTAGCTGTGCAAGGTCCAGAGGTCCGGCGTGGAAATTGCCTCGGCAGTCAGTTCCATGGTTCAGATACCCGTGCCCTGGAGATGTTGAGAGAGCTCTTCGGCAGCAGCCTGCACCGCCGTGATGATGCTCTTCTGCGCTCTCTTCGTTGTCGCCTGATCTGCCGCGACCGAAACGCCGATGAAGGACGTGGCGGCGCCGTCGCGATCGAACACCGGCGCGGCAACGCGCAACGCTGCCTGCCCAGCGAACGGCGTGACGGACACGCCGTTCTTGCGGGTGGCGCTCAGAAAGGCCGCCAGAGCGTCCCATGATTCCCACAGACGGATACCCTCTTCATGAAACGGATGCGCCTGCCGCAGTGCCAGGACGCGGTCCGGCGCGGCGAAGGCCAGGAACGCCAGACCGGTGGCGCTGCCGTATAGACCGTTGTCCTGATTCGACGGCCGCTGCATGACCCGTGGACGATCCGGACTCATGCGCAGGCGCACGGCCAGACGGCTGCCGGACGGTATCGTGTAGTTCACCACCGGCTGCAGGTCGTGCTGCGCCAGACGGCGCACAACGTCCTCGGCAGCGAGCTGACGGGCGTTGGTCCGGAAGCGGTCGGCAAGATCGAGCAGGGCGACGCCGGCAACGTAGCGGTTGCCGCTGCGTTTCTCGATCAATCCCCGGCCGGCCAGTGTTTTGACCAGGTTATGCACCGTCGGCGCCTTGAGCCCCATGGTCTGCGCGATGTCCGACAGCCGCATGCCCTGGGGGGCTTCAGTAAGCAGCTCCAGCAGATCGATGCCGCGCAGCAGCGATTGAACTGGTTTCGTTTCAGCCATACCCCAACCTAGCTCTGCCCCGGCTGCGGTCAAGAGCAAAGCTGAAGTTTTTTTCAGAATAGCTGAATATGGACGAGCTTGTGCATAGCGTCGCTCCGAGACCTCCAGCAATCCTGTGTGGGTCCGACTCCGAGACACCACAGCCCTGCGCTGTGGAGTTTCCCTCAGGCAACCTACAAGCACACCAATGCCCCCCGCTCCCAATCCCACAGCCTGGCGCTGTGGATCCGACTCCGAGACACCACAGCCTGGCGCTGTGGA
>CAYLNH010000351.1:0-6218 GCA_964384625.1 uncultured Lentisphaerales bacterium | reverse complement strand
AAGGCTTCGGCGCTCAAGAGGGTGCGGGATCTCTATGCGGACCGCGAAGGACAGTCATCGAGGGCTTACGGACCGCGGGGTCGCCGGATCCATCGGCGGATGATCGGTTTTACGTGGAAAACAAGGCCGCGACAGATGCACCGGTCGCGACAAAAAGCCAGCACACCGATGCCGCCCGGCTTTGTCGGGTGCAGGATTTGGAGTACTTCGAAGAGATCTTCCTCACCGTCTTCAATGTCCTCATCATGACGGAAGCCCGTCAGCTGTGCGGCCACATTGATTGGAATGTAAAAGATCCAGTCCACCTGATCCAGGAGGGGGCAGGTCTGTTAGGATTCCATGAAGTCTACCCCCGCCGGCTGTTGGCGAACGCTGACCGTGTCCATAGTATGTTTTGGTCAGAACTGACCAGGAGGCACCGGAGGTCTTATGCAGATCCTGTTGATCGACGGGATTGGTCCGTTCTTCCGGCACTACAAACGGAAGCGTATCAATTGGTCGAAAATCCCGTTCCACAGTATCGAAACCGATGACGGCATCCGGCAGGAATGTCTGGATACGATCCCCGGCGACTTCGAACGGTTTGTCGACCGCGCCGTCGCCATGGGGTACAACGCGGTGTCGCTCGACGACCTCGCACATCTGACGAACGACCTCTCCTATCCCCCTGCCCTGCAACGCAAGCTGGCCGCCTACCGTCAACTCTACCGTCGTCTCTTCCAGATTGCCGCGGCAAACGGCATGACGGTCTACATCACGACGGACATCATGTTTTTCAACAAGACACTGCGGCACCTGCTGGGTTCGGATCTGAGTCGCATCGTCGAATGGTTGAAGCAGGCCGTCGCCCAGTTGTTCAGCGACTTTCCTGAAACGGCCGGGGTGATCATGCGCGTCGGCGAAACCGACGGCATCGACGTAGACGGCGAATTCCGCAGTCGGATGGCGCTTCGCACGCCGCGGCAGGCGCGCCGTTTTCTGCAGGAACTGCTGCCGGTCTTTGAGACTCACGACCGCCATCTCATCTTCCGCACGTGGAGTATCGGGGCGTATCCGATCGGCGATCTCATGTGGAATCGAAACACGTTCGACCGCGTCTTCAAACGGATTACCAGCCCGAACCTGATCATCTCCATGAAGTACGGTGAGAGCGATTTTTTCCGCTATCTGCCGCTGAACAAACTGTTCTACCGTTCGGCTCACCGGAAGCTCATCGAGTTCCAGGCGCGCCGAGAGTACGAGGGATTCGGCGCCTACCCATCGTTTATCGGCTGGGACACGGAAGCGTATCTGCAGCAATTGCAGACCGCCCGCAACGTCGTCGGCGTCAGCGTCTGGTGCCAGACCGGCGGCTGGGGCAAGCGTCGGCAGCTCACCTTTATCCGGCATTCATCGCCGTGGGTCGAGCTGAATGCGTTCGTTATCGGGCGGCTCTGTCAGGGCGTCACATGCGACGCGGCCCTCGCCGAATACGCCGAGCAGCACGGTTATGATCCAGACGCCTGGCATCACTTTCTGCAGCTTTCCGAGGATGTGATCAAGGACCTCCTGTACATTCGGGAACTCGGTGAACGCAAGTTGTTCTTTCGCCGGCTGCGTCTACCGCCGCAGCTCTACGTTTTCTGGGACCGCATCATCATCAACCACACGCTGAAGCGCATTCTGAAATGCCTGGTGACAGATCCGGACGCGTGCCTGCAGCAGGGCCGCGACGCCATGGCGAAGCTCGATGAAATGCTGATCCTCGCCGAGCACCACGGATTCCCCCGCAAGGGTCTGCGTTTTCAGCACAACACGTTTCGTCTGCTCGCGGCGGCGCGGGAGTATTTCTTCACGCCGTTTACCGAGGAGACGGTGAAGCAGTTGGAGGAACTGCGGGGCCAGTACCGGCAGGCCTTCCGCCGGAACTACGCCATCATCCTGGACTTTCGCGAAGCACCGGTCAGCCGCCGGCAGTTGCGCCTGGCCCTGGCCCTTCTGTTGCGGCGGAAGCGGGGCTACCGCCTGGTCGACCGGGTCTTCACGCTTCATTTCCTGGCCTGGCTGCACCCGTTGATTCGCCGCTGGCAGCGGCGGTTGACGCCGAAGTTTACCGATCGCACCGCGATGGGTCTCGATGCCTTGTTCAAATAGCCGTACCGCCGCTGGCCTGCACCGGTGAAAGCCGCTCCTGTGTTGGCGTTGCTTAACTGAAGCTGAGCGCAATCTTCGCTGTTTCTGAGTCGCCCCGAAACATCTGTGCAGTCATCTTTCCAGCAGCGATTATCCCGGTCGCCTGCGGGCCGCCAATCTACTGCAAGGAGTGCTGATGCAGAACACGATCGATCCCCCACCTGCCGTACCCGACCGGGCGCTGCTGAAACCGCCCGTGCCTGTGCTGGTCAAACACATGCTCGGAGCTGTCAGTGGTTTCAATCGCCTGGAGCACTTCTACCACAGTCGCCCGCAACTTGACGGTCCCGACGAATTCGTCGACTTCGCCTTGGAGGTGCTGGGCATTCAATACCAGGTCCACGATGCCGACATCAAAAGAACTCCCGCCACCGGCTCGCTGGTCGTTGTCGCCAACCACCCGTTCGGCGGGGCAGAAGGCCTGATCCTGGCCAAACTGCTGCGCCGGGTGCGCCCGGACATCCGTATCCTGGCGAACTCGCTGTTGGGGCACTTCGAAGAGATGCAGGATCTCCTGATTGCAGTCAATCCCTTCGGCGGCGAGACCGCGACGCTGGCGAACCGCAACGGTCTGCGACGGGCGATCCGCTGGGTCCGCCGCGGCGGTGCGCTGTTGGTCTTCCCGTCCGGCACGGTATCACACCTGCACCTGCGGTACGCGCGCGTCACGGATCCGCCATGGAACCCGAACGTCGGCCGCCTGGTGATGATGACGAAGGCGCCGGTCGTCCCGATCTGTTTCCGCGGCAACAACGGCAAGTTCTTCCAGCTTGCCGGTCTGGTGCACCCGAAACTGCGCACACTGCTGCTGCCGCGGCAATTGCTGAACAAACGGGGGCACACGATTCGCCTGGACGTCGGTTCGGTTGTGCCCGCCGAGCGGATCACCCAGTTTGAGGACGCGACGGAGTTGATCCGCTATCTGCGGTTTCGCACCTACGCCGCCGGCACCCGCAGCGACCGCATCGGGCACACGGTAGAAGGTGGACACCGCGAGCCAATCATCCCGGCGCTCCCGAACGAGCGGCTGAGCGCCGAGATCGGCGCCCTGCCCGCAAACCAGGTACTCGTGAGCCACAACGACTTCGACGTCTACTATGCCGGCGCCCGGCAGATCCCGAACGTGCTCCGCGAGATCGGTCGCCTGCGCGAAGTCAGTTTCCGCCTGTGCGGCGAAGGCAGCGGCAAGTCCTGCGACCTCGACGCGTACGACGACTATTACCGGCACCTCTTTGTCTGGGATCGAAAGGCGCAGGCAATTGTCGGCGCCTATCGTTTCTGTGCGGTCCAGGAGACCGTTACCGAACGGGGCCGACCCGGGATCTACACGCATGAACTCTTCCGCTATCGACCGGAGTTCTTCAAGCGGCTGCCGCCGGCGCTGGAAATGGGACGGTCTTTTGTGCAGCCCGACTACCAGCGGCATCCGGCCTCGCTGTATCTGCTCTGGAAGGGCATCGGCCACTACCTGGTACGAAACTCCCAGTACAAGGTCCTCCTCGGGCCGGTCAGCATCAGCAATGACTACCCGTTTGCGGCGCGTCAGCTGATCGTGCACTATCTGAAGTCGTCCCTGCAAGATCCCGAGCTCAGCCGGTTGGTGCAGGCCCGACGGCCCTTTCCAAGGGTGCGCGGCGATGATCTCAATCCACAGTCCGTCAATCCGTTGGTCTCGAACATCGAAACCGTATCGAATCTTCTGGAAGAGATGAATCCCGGTTGCCGTGGTCTGCCGGTACTGCTGCGGCACTACTTGAAACTAGGCGGCAAGGTGTTGGCCTTCAGCGAGGACCCGGCCTTCAGTGATGTCCTGGACACGCTGCTGGTGGTTGACTTCCGCAACGGCGAGGAACGCGTTCTGAAGAAATACATGGGCAAGGACGGAGCTGCACGCTACTTGGCTGCGAAGCACGTCAACACGTCTGGGGAATGACTACTTCATGTGGCGGCAGCACGTTCGGAGACGTGTCCGCGAGCGGCAACTAGGTTGCCTTCGAACTGGTTCGTGCAGTGTTCCCATGAGAACTGCCGCGCGTACGCCACGCAATCGTCGGGATCCATGGTGAGCGCGCCGTCGACAGCACGGCTGAGGTCCTCGTCGAGACAACCGGTGACGCCATTCCGGACCACGTCGATCGGGCCCTGGACCGGGTAGGCGGCCACCGGCACGCCGCAAGCCATGGCTTCGATCATCACAATACCGAAGGTGTCGGTCAAACTCGGGAAGACAAAGACGTCGGCGGACGCGACGAATTCACCGAGCTCCGGCGGCATGATCGGGCCCGTGAACCGCACGTCGGGATACCTGGCGCGCAGCCTTGTCAGATCCGGACCGCCGCCGATGACGACCTTGCTGCCGGCGTGGGACATCGTGAGAAACGCTTCCAGGTTTTTTTCGACCGCAACGCGGCCGACATACAGCATGACCGGCCGATCACCGGCGAGCCGGTCCTTTGGCGAGCGCGGTTTGAACACCTCCGTATCCACTCCCCGCGACCAGTAGGTCAGGTGCGGGAAGCCGCGTCCCTCGAGGTTGTCGTAGACGCGTTTGGTGTTGACCATGGTGCGCGTGGCCGGCACGTGGAAGCGGCGCAGATAGCCGTAGGTCCACCTGGTCGGGATATGGAACCGCAGGTTGATGTACTCCGGGAACTGAGTGTGAAAGGACGTTGTAAAATCCCAACCGTGACGCAGGCAGA
Organism: uncultured Lentisphaerales bacterium; assembly: GCA_964384625.1. Classification (GTDB taxonomy): domain Bacteria; phylum Verrucomicrobiota; class Lentisphaeria; order JABSQK01; family JABSQK01; genus CAYLNH01. The sequence goes on along the minus strand of CAYLNH010000351.1, from coordinate 1,347 downwards.
AACTGCGGGCGGCGTAGCCGATCGGGCCTTCGGTAACGATATGTACAGCGTCCGGCCGAAACGCCCGCAACTTGCGTGACACGTACCGCCGGGGAAACAGCGACAGCCGAATGTCCGGATACGTGGGACACGCCAATGTCAGCCCGTCGGGAGCCAGCACGGTCACCTGGTGGCCGCGCTGCTCAAGCAGGTTGATGGTCTTCTTCAGGGTGGTGACGACGCCGCTCACTTGCGGCGGCCAGGCGTCGGTTGCGATCGCGATCTTCATGATGGGGTTCCTCCGCTGCTGGGACGATGTTGTCCTTTTCCTCAAGCCAATTCAATAAGCGTATCTCTCCGGCGAAATTCTCGACTACGGCCGTACAGCTCTCGACCCAATCGCCGGTATTGCAGTACTGGCGATTGTCGCGGTCATGGAGGAAGGCGGTGTGCGAGTGGCCGCAGACGATGCCGTCGACTTCCTTGTGTTGGACCTCGTAGACGAGTGCGGCTTCGAAATCACTCGCAGTGACCACGGCATGTTTCACCTTGTCGTTCAAATACGTCGCCAATGACCAGGGCCGCAGCCCGACTTTCTGCCGCAGACAGTTGAGCCAACGGTTCAACCGCAAGACCCAGTCATAGGTATGCGTGCCCAATACCGCCAGCCAGCGATGGTGGCGGACCAGCGCGTCAAACTCGTCGCCGTGCAGCACCAGCAGTTCCCGACCGCCGGCGGTACGGTGAGTCGTGCGCTCACGGATCTTGACGTTGGCGAAGGTGCAGCCGGCGAACTCACGCAGGTAGCCGTCGTGATTGCCCGGGATATAGCACACACGCGTCCCGCGGTGCGCTTTATCGACGATCTCGTGGATGACATCGTTGTAACACTCCGGCCAGTACCACTTGGCCCCGAGTTGCCAGAAATCGAAGATGTCGCCGACCAGGTACAGGTATTCGCAGTCGTGGGCGGTCAGGAACTGCAGAAGTTCCTCTGCCTTTGTATTGCGAATGCCCAGATGAACATCCGAGATCCAGATACTCCGGTACCGTCGCCGCACCCGCGGTGGGCGACGCGGCTCGCGCACTTTCGGCTCGTCCCAACGAAGGTCCCGTGTTCGGGACGGATCTTCGCCGGCGCGATCGGGAATCCGGCGTTGACTGCGGCCGATAAGGTAGGAAAACGCCGATGCCAACAACCGTGATCCCCGCTTTCCCTCACCGGGCAAAAATGATTCAAGGCTTTCCATAAGGTTCCCTCCTACAGTTTTCCTTATGCCTGTTTTCCTTATGCCTGAGTCTACTATGATCACCAAAGGCCGACAACCATCGCCAATTGCGTATCAATAGGGTTAACGCATGGCGAAG
>CAYLNH010000350.1:0-6228 GCA_964384625.1 uncultured Lentisphaerales bacterium | reverse complement strand
AATGAGTTCATCAGGGAAGGAGACGGCCCCACGATCCTGCTTTTCGGGCGCTGGGCAGCCGGCTTCCCAGCGCTCGAAAAGCAGGGTGAGGGGCGAGGGCTTGCAGCCACTAATGAATTTCTTCACCAGGCGGATAAACCGCCTGGGGTCGTAGGATCGAGCCAATTGTTGGCAGGAAACGCCTACGGAAGTGACATGCGCCCATTAGAAGGTCAAGGAGGGGATGAACCGATGACTCTGGCAGAGAGATCGGCAGTGCGGCGACAACGCATGCAGTCGCACAAGTCGCTCAGTTTTGAAGAGGCCGAACGCTGGGATCTTGAGTATTGGCAGTTGCAGACACCGGCGGCAAAGCTCGAGGCATTCATGGCGATTCGGGGGGATGTTCATGGCGAACGGAAGAAGAGATGAAGGGCATAACGTTTGCACATCAGAAGGCGTTGCTTGAGTGGCATGAACCGGGGCCGGTGAAACGGCATGTGATGCGGTGGGAAGCCCAACAGACGAGACTGGCTCGTGCGATTGCGGCAGCAGTATTTGCGGCATTCCTGCTGGGGCTCTGCTATTTGTGCCGTGAGAAGAACAATCGCAATGCTGTCGAGGGCTTTGGGCCGCACTGCGCTGGGCCCACAGGCAAGATGTCCCACGGAAGAGCGGGAGCCGAAAGCGCCAGGTTCTGAGAATCCGCGCGTCGCTGGTCGCGCGTCGCCGGTCCCTCCGAAAAAGGCAGGAAGCTCCCCGGCCGAGAGAAACCGCCTCGGAGAGGCGGGCTACTTTGTGAAGGAGCGCCGCGGACGGCTTGCTGAAAGCGCCGCGGTGCCGCTGTGAGGCAGGCTACTTTGGGTGAGTTTCGGCCGGCGTGCGGCTGAAGATGCGGATGGCGTTGGCTTTGGTGTCGAGGATGAAGATGCGGCCGGCGCGATCAACGGCCAGGTCAAGGTCCCTGGCGTTCGCCGCAAAGGCATCGGGTTCGGCAACGACCGCGTCCAGCGTACCGTTCGGACGGTAAACCTTGATGCGGACCACGCTGGTTTCGGCCGTGATGAAGGAGCCGTCCGCCAAGATGGCGAAGTGTGCCGGATTGCTGCGGCCGGCGAAGCCCTCGAGGGTTGTCGACGCCGCACCCCACATGCGGCCGGGATTCCCTTTGCGGTCGAAACTCTCCAGCCGGTGGCGGCCCGGGTTGGCCACCCAGATGGTGGCGTCGGGCGCGATCGCAACATCCATCAACAGGTCGGGAGTCGTGAAGCCGTTGGCATCGGAGGATCGCAATTGACCGACGCGCTCGCCTTCGAGATTGTAGATCCAGGCGGATCGCGCCAGGCTGTCGGCAACCACGACACAGCCGCTGCCGGCGGCGATGGAACTGATGACCGCACCTTCGTCAAGCGTGGCCCAGACGCCACGGGACTCGAGCCGATCCCCTTGGCGCTGCAGGATCCGGACTTCGTTCCGGCAGGCGGCAAACACCATCTCGGCGCCGACCACGGCCAGTGCCGTCACAGGGTTCTCGAACCGGGCGGAAGCCGCCTGCTGTTTGCCGGCCGGATTCAGCGCGGCAATCGTCCGGCCGCCGACATAGATGTTGCCGTCGCTGTCGACGGCCAGCGCCGCCGGGTTGGTTACGGTCACATGGATTGCCGGCAGCTCGGCATAGCTCAGGAGGTCCTTCGGCGTCCCGGGAGTTGTCTCGCCCGACGACTTGTCATCCGGGACACGGCCGTCGGCCCGGGAACCGCGATGGAACGCGACGAGGGCAAGCAGGACAACACTGACGAAGATCAGAAAGAGTCCGAGCAATCTGCTTGTTGCGCTTGTTCTGGCCATCTGCTTTGTACCTGTACCGGGTTGAGATAGGAACATGACTCACGCGAAGCGGGATGCAAGATGCAAGTGCCAGCGGAACTGGCGATACAGGATGCAGGATGCAGGATGCAGGAGCCAGCCGAGCTGGCGATGCAGCTTAGACACCTTCGGCTATCGCCGAAACGGGGCATGAGCAGGGATGCTCATGATACATGGGATGCGCGAGCGATACACCCGCACGTCGCTGGTCGCGAGTCCTTCCGAAACAAGAGATCACTCGATGGCAACCATCCGGAAGTCTTTGGGCCGGCACGGGAGGATCACGACGTTGCCTTCAATCGTCGGCTTGCTGGCGGCTTTCTTCGCCTGCTTCTTCTCGTCCTCGAAGACCTCGTCGATTTCGTCCAGCGCCATTTCCTCATCGAGGTCGAGGTCGCCGCCGGTTTCAGCATTGCGCTCGATGCTCTCGGCGGCCTTCTGCTTCAGAGCGGCCAGGTCATCCTTGGACAACTGGTCGGGACCCTTTACCGGCGGGTAGGACGAATCCAACACCTTCAGCGTCGGCTTCGCCCGCAACCCCAGCGCCTTGAGGTCGAGCTTCACCTTGACGTCGTAATCCTGCCGCCGGCGGTTGCTGGCAATCAACAGGATCTTGCCCTTCTGTTTGTAGAACGAGACCAGCGTGTTATTGCCCTGGTCTTCGACGTCGATGTATTCGGCGTTGTCCCAGTACGGGTGGAAGGTGGCCTTGTCCGGATCGGCGCCGCCCCAGGCAAGGACATCGCCCCAGAACTTGTTGTAGACCTGGGCGCCCTGCCCTTCATAGACGGTGGCCACCTCGTAGTGGGCAAACTGGCTCTGCGCCTGACGGGCCATGCGCCACTGCCAGCGCGGATACCGGTTGAAGCCCTTGTTGTGAAAGCCGCCTTCCGAGATGAACGGCATGTAGAACGAGCTGATGCCCCAGAGCCGGCTGTTCTGCAGGCATTCATAGCGATGCTTACTGGTGCTGTCGATCCAGTCACGACTGGTCAGACTGACGATCGGCGCGTTCTCGCCGTCCAGATGGGAGTCGGTAAACACCAGTCCATGGTACTGCCAGGAATAGGTGTGATGGGCGATCACCACCGGCTCTTTGCCGTGCTGGTGGAAGATATTGCGCCAGCGCTTCATCAGTTCGCGGAACTGGAAATTCGTCACGCCGGGTTGTTCCGAGCCGTCCGGCAGTCTGACGGAGAACCCGGCGAGCAGATTGCGCGCCGGATGCTCGTAGCATTCGTCCAGGTAGATGGCGTCCCAGATGCCGCGGCCGATCCATTCGTTCATCTCCCAGCAAAGGTAGTTGACGAACCACGGCGTCAGCGACACGGCGCCGCCGCCGGAGCGCCACTCCCAGCCGTCGTAGCGGCCGGCGCGGCAGCTGAACCAGGCTTTGGAGAGGTACAGCGTCCGGAGACCATGGGGCATCGTGGCCTTCATATTGGGGATGCAGCTTTCGGCGTAGTCCCAGCTGGGTCCGTCTTCCGGTTTCTTCGGATCGCTCGCCGGGAACAGCTTCATGTTCAGCGACGCCCCACCTGCCCGGGGCGACTGCGGCCACGGCCGGAAGGCGTCATAGATGATGCAGTTCCTCGGATCCTTGTCCTTGGAGATGCGCTCGTACTTGCGGTAGGCCTTCGGCAGCGGCCGCGCCGGATGCGGCAGCACCGCAAAGACAATGGGTTTGGTGTCTTTGTACTCGACCGACTCAGCGATGAGGTTCAGCACCAGCGCCACGCCGCCGTTGCGGCGCTCGATCTTGATCGCACCAACGCCCTTCGACTGATGCCAGCCGGCGGCGTTGTCGCAGAACCACCAGAGCCCGCGGTTCATGTCGTTGATGTCCACGTGCCCGTAGAAGCCATACCGCCGCACGCCTTTCTTCTTCGCCGCCAGGAAGTCCTGCCACTTGAGTTTCTTGTCGCGGCGTCTGGCTTTGCGGTAGTCACGCCAGAGGGCACGGAAACTGATTTTTGAATTGAGGATCTCCTTGCCCTTGCCGACCTCGCCGGTGCTCACGCCCCGGGCGCCCATCGGGTAGAAGATATAGCGTTTGGCGTGCGTTTCTTTCACCGGCATGACGAATGCGATCGGCGCCACTTTGCCCTTGGGTTTCAGCCGCAACGTGTACTTGATCATGCCGTCGTACTCGGCGTGGCAGTGCATCTCGATATCGCAGGTCTTGCCCTTGAATGTCGAGGTCCAGTCGACCTCGACATTTTTCGACGCACCCATGCGATAGCCGGTCGCGGTCATCGGCCTGCCGTCTTCGAGGAACTGGAACGGGGCCGCCAGGATGTTGACGCCGTCGGCAAGGATCTCCTGCGGCAGGCCGTTGCCGTTCAGCGTGTACCGGGTCAGGCGCGTTTCCAGGGAGGTCCTGGATGCTTTGATCGGGGTCCACGGGGGCGGGGTTTCACTGAGAATACCGGCTTTGCAGTGGCGCCAGGGCTCTTCTTCGTAGTCCCAGTGTTTCTTCGACCGCAGGACCGCCTTGCCGGCCGCGTCGAAGGCGGTAAAGCGAAACTCATACTCGGCGTAGGGGAGGGTCTTGCCGTCATTCATCACGACGCGGCCGCGCGGCAAGCCGGCCTCCACGCGTTTGCTCTTTCTGGTCTTCTTGTCGGTCACGGTTTTCCAGGGCTGCTCGATGGTCATCTTGAACGGGCCCAGGACCATCTTGCCGCCCTGATCCAGGTTGTGCAGGGCGACCGTGGCGCTCTCGGCCTCGACGCCGGCCGGCAGCATCGGTGTGAAGGTGAAGTCCAGCCGCTGCAGCGACCACTTGAAGGAGAAACCCGCGTTGTACAAAGGGATCGGCTCCAGCGTGGTCTGCCAGCGTTTGTACGCCTGCTCGATCTCGTCTTTTGCCAGTCGGGTGTGGTAGCCGACGACCTCGTCGATCTCGATCATTGCGCGGCTGCCCCACTTCGGCTTGATCTTGTTGGTAATGCCGAACTCGACGTAGAGCGGCTCGATGTTCCTGATGACCTTCTCGTCCCGCCGGCAACCGAAAGTCTTTGGTCGTTTCTCGCCCGTGTGGATCGTGACACCGGCCCAACGATTGAAGCCATGCCAGTTGAGGACCACATGATACCAGCGCCCCGGCGACAGCGGCAGGCGGCCGCGTTCGTTGTTGTGGGCGCGGTCGAGATTGAACCACATATACGCCTTCACCTTGCCGTCGGTCTTGTCGCGGCCGTAGAACCGCGCGATCGACAGCGACTTCTCTTTCGGCGGCGAGTGGTGCCAGTAGCCGGTGCAGTCGTCCCAATTGACGGGGCGCAGCCAGAACTCGAGCGCGCCGGCGTTCGCCTTGATGCCCTTCAGCGAGAACCTCGGGAACCCGATGTCCGGATCCAGCACCCAGCCGTTGCCGCGAACGCCGGGGACCTGCAGGCCCTCGACCTTACCCGCCAGCAGCTTGAGGCCGACCTTGCCGGCGCCGGCCTGGTCCAGGTCCAGCTTTGTGCCGCGGTCCAGTGACGCGTGGAAGACCGTGGAATCGACCCGGAACCACGGCTTGCCGAACTGCAGCTGACGTTTGCCGGCCGGATCGATAAACGGCATCGGCGGCCGGGTGTAGAACGTCCGCGTCTGCGTCAGACACCGGACCTCGTCGATCATACCGACGAAGGCTTGCTTGCCGGCGGCGTTGCTGCCGATCGTCAGCGTCGAGTGTTTCCAGCCGAAGAATCTGTATTGGTTGAAGCGTTCGCTGAGGTAAAAGGCCACGTCGTCGCCGTTGACCTTCAGTTGGGCGTCCCACGGTTCGCCGCCGCCGGGGGTCGGGTGCGGTTTGCTCCAGATGCAGACGTGCGTCCATTCCCCGACCTTGATCGGCTCCGGCGAGACGATGTCCGCCGGTTTCGCCAGGATCTGCTCGATCTGGGCCGGCGACATCTTATCCTTCAGATTCGGGTTGGTGCCGACGTTGCCGTGCGGCTTTTTCAGCCGGAACTCCAGCTTGCCGTCCGGCCGCAGGAGCAGCCTGGACTCATCCTGAGCCACGGACAGGAGGCATTGTTCCGCCGCCGGCAACGCATCCACCTTAAACCAGCATTCGACCGATTTCGGGGCGTTGAGGTCAACCGTAAAACCACCTTTGCCGGTACACTGCAGGCCCTGGCCGTAGTAGCCGCCGGCGACCTTTTTCATGCCCGGCCCCAGCTTCGGCCGATGCCGCGGCCGGCAGTAATCCTGCACCACGTCGGCCGGAACGTTGTCGTCCTTGATGACCGGCGCCTGCACCCCGCTTTCCGCCACTTTCAGCCGCATGTTGTCCATCCCCGGAACGCTGTCGTCGTCGACCCCGAGCAGGTCGTCTTCGGTGACCTCTTCCGATTTCTTTTTCTGGACCTTGGCCGAGAGTTTCTGGCGGGC
>CAYLNH010000349.1:0-6315 GCA_964384625.1 uncultured Lentisphaerales bacterium | reverse complement strand
GACAAGCCCCGTGGAGCCGGGAACGTCTCAGAACGCGGTTTGTCGAGCACTTACGTTTCCAGAAGGAACCGTTGTCGGCGCCCTTTCCAACCGGTCGCGCCGGCGCTATTGTCTGCGGTGGTCGAAGGAGGTCCCATGCGAATTGTTCTTGCCCCGGATTCATTCAAGGAATGCCTGACTGCAGCTGCCGTCTGTACGGCGCTGCGGCAGGGGGTCCTTGACGTGTTCCCGGATGCCGACGTTGTGGCCAAACCGATGGCCGACGGCGGCGAGGGCACGGTCGCCGTGCTCCAAGAGATCCTTGACGGCGCCCCCGTGACGGTGCCGACAACCGGGCCGTTGGGCGGCGACGTGGAGGCCGTCTACTGGTATGATGCGGGCCGCCGGCTGGCGGTCATCGAGAGCGCCGCGGCCTGCGGCCTGCCGCTGGTGCCGGTCGCGCTGCGCAACCCGATGCTGACGAGTACCCGCGGGGTCGGGACGCTGGTTGCAGATGCCTTCGGGCGCGGCGCGGAGCACCTCCTGCTGACCATCGGCGGCAGTGCCACGGTGGACGGCGGTACGGGGCTGGCGAAGGCCCTGGGCTATCGATTTCTCAATGACCACGGCGACGATCTGGCCGCTGGCGGGGGCAGTCTGACGGAGCTGGCCTATGTCGCGCCGCCCGTCGACCGGCCGTGGCTGGATCGTCGGGTCGAGGTCGTTTGCGACGTCGACAATCCGTTGCTCGGCGAGCGCGGTGCGGCTCGGGTCTTTGCGCCGCAAAAGGGCGCTGACGCGGCCATGGTGGAACTGCTGGACATGGGGCTGGCGAATCTGGCGGCGCATGTGAAGCAGGATCTGGGCGTTGATATCCGGACGCTCCCCGGCGCCGGCGCCGCCGGCGGCATGGGCGGCGGACTGGCTGCGTTTCTTGGCGCCCGACTGGTGCCCGGGTCGGAGCTTATCGCCCGGATGACTGGTCTTGCCGAGGCCATTGCCGGCGCCGACCTGGTCATCACCGGCGAAGGCAGGACGGACGCCCAGAGCGCCGGCGGCAAGGTCTGTGCCGGGGTGGCCCGGATCGCCGGCGAACAGAACGTGCCGTGCGTCGTCCTGGCCGGCGCTGTGGAGGGCGATTTGACCGCTCTGCAACAAGCCGGCGTGACGGCGGTCCATTGCATTACGCCGGCGGGGCAGGACCTGGAAACGGCGATGCGACGGGCGCCGGACAATCTGGCGGCCGCCGCGGCAAGCGTGGTGCAGGACCTCCTGGGGTAAGGGTATGGCGGGGAAACCAAAGTTTCGCCTCATGAAAGCTGCGCACCTCCGATTCGGGCGCCGCGGCGAACGGCTGGCCGCCAGGCTGCTCCGGGATCTCGGCATGGACGTGATCTGCCGAAACTACGAGGCGCCCGACAGCGAGATCGATATTGTTGCCCGTGACGGTGAGGTCCTTTGCTTCGTCGAGGTAAAGGCGCGCAAACCCTCGGAACGCAGTCGGCCGGCGGACGCGGTGACGGCGAAAAAGCGGTTCCGTCTGGTCCGGGCTGCGCGCCACTACCTGCGGCAGTTGGAGAACCCGCCGATCGCCTATCGCTTTGATATTGTCGAGGTCGTCATGACCCGGTGGCGACTGCTCGAACTGCGGCACTGGCCGGATGAATTCACCAGCGACGAGGTCTTCCTCCAGATGAAGGGCTATCACCGCAACGAGGTCGTTATCGCCGTCGACTCCTCCCGGCAAAACGCCAACTGATTTCGGCGCCGGCCTACGTGAGGAAATCCGTCGACACGATGCCGGTGTCGCCCATCAGACAGCCCAGGATGACCAGGGCGTAGTAGGTGTACTCGCAGTCGGCGTGGTCGTCGAGGGCGTGGCCGGCGTAACCGCCGGCGGCGGTCTGGACGCCTTCGGTCATGAGAACGGTGTCCTCGACGTGTTCGGCGCAGCCCGAAGGGCGGCCGAGGTCGCGGGCCGCGAAGACCGCGGTCGCGGTCGACAGCAGGTCGGGCACGGGGGCGGCGGGTGTCGCCGTGAATCCGCCGGCTGGGCTTGCCTGTTGCCAAAGCCAGTCGGATGCTTTACGATCGACGTTGCCGCCGAGGCGATGCTGCAGGATCAGCGCGCCGCCGGTGGCCGGCACGGTGCCGGCTGCCATATCCGGTTCATTGCTGTAGCCGCCGTCGGCCGCGTGCAATCCTTCGATGCTCTGCAGCACCTCCCGGGGGCGCGGCAGTTCGCGCTGCGCGTCTTCATGGGCGGCGAACGCCAGGTAGGCGCCCGTGACGGAGCCGTGCGGCTCGCCGGCCACTGTGTTGTAGCCGCCGTCCGGCGTCCGGAACATCTCGATCCGGTCCGCCACCGCCTGCATGACGCCGGCCGGGATGGCGGCATCCGGCAGGCGCGCCCAGCAGCGCGCCAGACAGGCCAGGTGCACAAAGTCCAGTTCTTCGCCGGCGCCAAACGCGGCCAGGTATTCCCGCAGCGGCTGCACCGGCAACGGCTCCGCCAGGGCGAGCAGGGCGTCGATGCCGAAGACCGAGTAATAGAGATCCGGATTGCCGGCGCGATCGCAGAAGCCGCCGGCCGCCGTGAACTGCGCGCCCAGGTACTGCACCACGGCGTTCCGCCGGGTTCCGAGGTACGGCCGCGTCAGTCGCGCCGCCTGCAGCATGTCGAGGGAAACCGAGTGCATGGCCGTACTACACATCCCCCGGGGCCGAATCGCAAATCCAACCGGCCCGCGCGACGCCGGCAATCGGACGTTAAGAAATGGTCAAAAGCGACGTTTTCTTCTGCAAATGGCTTGGAATTCGCGGAATGCGGCACGATAGTAAGCGCTCAAGGAGCATAATTATTCTGGAGGCCGGCGATGTCTGGAGGGCCTTGGCATTGCCGCTGTCGAGCCGGTGACGGAGAGAGGCGCCGGCGTCGAAGTGGGGCCCGGGTTTGAATTGCAGGAGCATTGATGAACGTCAGTTTCGTTTGTCCGCATTGTACTGTTGAAGTCGAGGCGGAAGATTCCATTCTGGGAACGAGCCAGCCGTGTCCGCGCTGCGATAAGGCTGTACGTGTGCCCCGGGCGCATGTCGGTCCCGGCGTCGAAATCGGCGGCTTCCGGTTGAAGAAACTGCTGAACCAGGGCGGTTCCGGCAAGATTTTCTACGCCGAACAGCTGGCTACGGGCCGGGCCGTCGCGGTCAAGGTCCTCCTGCCGGAACTGACCGTGAACCAGGCCGTCGTCCGCCGCTTCCTGAATGAAGTCCGGATGACCGCGAAGCTGGAACACCCGAACCTCGTGAAGATCCTGTCCGCCGGCGAAGAGAGCGGGTTCTACTACTATGCGATGCCGTATGTCGAGGGGGTAACGTTCAAGAGCCTGCTGCGGCGCCGCGGCCCGTTCCCCGAACGGGAAGCGCTGGTCTGTATCCGTCAGGTGGTGGAGGCGCTGGCCTTCGCCTGGGACCAACACCAGATGCTGCATCGGGACCTCAAACCCTCCAACCTGATGATTGACAAGCACGGCAAAGTCCGGATCCTCGACATGGGCCTGGCCAAGAGCATGCTTGAAGACGTCAGCTTGACGATCGACGGGACCGTGGTCGGGACGCCGTATTACATGAGCCCCGAGCAGGCCGGCAACGGCGGCGCCGTTGATTTTCGTGCGGACCAGTATTCGGTGGGTGCGACGTTGTATCACATGCTCGCCGGCAACCCGCCGTATATCGGTACGGGAGTGGCGGAGATCCTGGCGCAGCATGCGTTGAAGCCGCTGCCGAGTTTGCGCGGCGAGAATCCGGCGGTCTCCGAGGAGTGCGCCCGGATGGTGGAACGGATGCTGGCCAAGACCCCCGACGACCGCTACCCCGGTTATCAGGCATTGCTGGCGGACATCGCCGGCTGTCTGCAGGGCGGGACGGGGGAGAACCCGGCAGCCACGAGCCGCCGCCGCAAGAAGAAGTCGAGTATTTCGGTCAAGCGCCGTCGTCGTCCTTCGGTGCAACTGGCACGGCACGGCCGCAAGGGGTGGGGGGCAGCCACGGTTCTGGGAGTGGTGATTTTCATCATCATCGGTTTGGCCGCGGCCGGTTTCATTGCGTTGGCGACGATGGCAAAGGAGCCGCAGGCCGGCGTCCGGCCGGCGGCTGTTTCGCGGCCGGACCACAGCAAGGAACCGCCGCGCCCGGTCCGGCAGCAGGTCGGGCGATCTGAGCCGTAGCGCCGCCGGCCGGGGGTGCCTCAATCATCTGGCCGGCGCCGGCGGGCCAGCGCCGTGGGTACGGCGGTTGCCTGCGGCTCGGACTTCAGCTCCCACTCCCCGTTTGCGCCAGTTGTAATTGCCGTTGACAGCCAGGCGTCGATATCGCCCGGGACCTCGCCGTGACCCGTCAATACCCGTTGCGGCGAGAGCTTCTGCAGGCGCCGCAGCGAGACGATCGAGGACTCCCCGGAAAAGCCGCTGCTGCCGGCCCAGCCGGGGGCGCCGTCGGGCATCAGCAGATCACCGGAGAACACAACTGTTCCGGCGGCAGTCGGCAGGACATAGCTCATGCTTCCGGGGGTGTGGCCGGGAGTCGCCAGACAACGAAGGCGGATGTCGCCGGAGCCGATGACGTCGCCGTCGCCGACAGTGCGGTCGACATCGATGGGATGCAGCAGTTCCGGATGTTCGTACCAGATCTCCTCGCTGCCTTGGGCCAGGACGTGTGCGGTATACGGCGATGCCACAATCACGGCGCCGGCGTTCTGGAAGGCAGTCACACCGAAGGCATGGTCAATATGGCAATGCGTCAACAGCACAGTTGAGATCCGGGTCAGTTGCAGCCCCTGCAGTTCCAGGGCGTGCCGGACCTCCGGCATGGCGACGCCGGAGCCGGGATCGATGACAATGCCGTGGCTGCCGACGGCGATCAGCCAGGTGCTGCACTGGAGATAGGCGCCCCGGTGCAGGACGGCGACACGTGGTTCCATTCCCGTTCCCCTCTATTTCACAGGTTGCGTCAATTGCCGTATACGCTCGAAGAAGGCCTGTTTCATCGGCGTGTTGATGGACCAGTTCACCGGCACTGTCTGGAAGCCGCTCAAGTCCTGGCAGCGATCTTCCCGGCCGTGTTCTTTCCAGTTCATCCGGTCCTGGTAGTCGCTGCCGTAGCCCTGGCAATAGAACCCCCAGGAGCAGCCCTCGGCAACCGCGACTTCGAGGTTTTCGATAAAGACGCTGTCTTCATTCACGAGAATCGGCCGCGGCCGGTTCCGGTGTTCTGCGGTGTCCTTGAGCCGCCGCAGTTTCTCCTGCAGTCGGTCGGGGGTACAGCCGTTGCCGTGCGGCAACGCGAAGTCTTCGATGTCCCGCCAGCGACCGACCGGGATCTGCTCGCCGCCGCCGGTGCTGGCGCCGACCGGCAGTCGCCGGCCGTCCAGGGTCGTTGCCTGGACGATTTCGATCAGCTCGTGCACGCGCTCGGGAGCGAACAGCGGCCGCTTCCAGAAGGGGTTGGCCTCGTTTGCCACATCCACCAGAATGTTCCGGCGACCGGTCAGCAGCAGCCATTGCGTCATCGCCTCGGTAAGACGCCGGATCACTGCGTCGTCCGGAATCTTTGCGACCTGCTTCCAGTAGAAGTAATTGACAATCACCACCATGCCGCAGGCGTCGGCGGCCTGCAGAACCCGCGTCAGCCGGTCAAGGTACTCCGGCTTGATCGAACCGTCGGGACGGAAGGCTGAATTCAGGTAGTGGTCGTAGACGTCGGCGGTGTAGATCGAACCGCCGCCCTGAAGCCCGACGGTAACGGCGAGCAATCCGTGTCTGCGGTATTCCGGCAGGGCGGCGCAGAACTCATCCGTGTTGCGGTCGGCGTCCCAGGCGCCGGTGTCCGGGTAGGCCCAGTGACAGCGGGTGTCCGGGCATTCGTCGTCGAACAGCGCCTGGACCATTCTCGAGTTGAACAACAGGCCGCGGACTTTCGGGTCGGCAGCGGCATAGGTCAGTTCGCCGTTGAGGCGGAATTTCGTTTCGTCGATCGCGATGGTTGTCGGCATGGGGAACTCCTGCGCTGGGGGTACAGTACATTTGTTCCCGGATGATTGCACGCGTAACAAGATTGCCAGCGTAACAGCCAGTCACGGGGAGCGGCTCCCGCGTACTGCCTTCCTGCCGGAGGTGGAACGCCTGCATACGCAGCACCCCGTTACTGACGCATTACAGGGCAGGCGGGGGCGCATGTCACTTCCGTCGGCGTTTCCTGCCGACAATTGGCTCGATCCTACGACCCCCGGCGGTTTATCCGCCTGGTGAAGAAGTTCATCAGTGGCTGCAGGCCCTCACCCCT
>CAYLNH010000348.1:0-6412 GCA_964384625.1 uncultured Lentisphaerales bacterium | reverse complement strand
CTGGTCAACCGCCCCTCGCTCATCCTGGCCGACGAACCCACCGGCAACCTCGACCTGAATACCGGGCAGACAATTATCGATCTGCTCAACCAGCTCAAGGGCGAATTGGGGATCACCGTCATCGCCGCTACCCACGACATGAAGATGCTCTCCTCGTCCGATCGCGTGGTCTGGATCAAGGACGGCGGCATCGACCAGATCAAGGGTAAGGCCGAACTGGATATCCAGATCGGTACGATCGACGGCGAGACTGTTGCGTAGGGCCCGACCGCCAATAACCTGATCTGCGTCGACGGCCGTCTGGGACACTTCGGCACCTGTTACGCGAACTTTAGCTGCTGGCTCTGCAGGTTCCAGTGACGCGCTGCCGCCGCCTTGTAAACGGGGGGCGGCAGGATACATTGCCGTCGAGTGCAGAAAGGTCGGATCCCCCAGATGGTCACCCTGGAAGAAATCGCCCGTCGCGCCGGTGTCTCGAAATGGACCGTTTCCCGCGTGCTCAAAGGACAGCACAAAGAAAACCGGCCGTCCATGATTAAACGGGCCGCGGAGATCCGACGCCTTGCGGCGGAATTGGGGTACCGCCCCAACAATGCGGCGCTCACTGTGAAGACCGGGGTCCACAATGCGCTGGCGTTGATCCAGAACATCCACCATGGCCAGACCGCCTTCCATCGGCAGTTGATGAGCGGTATGCTGCAGGAACTGGGAAGCCGGGATATGCACCTGGTCTACACCGATTGCCCCTCCGACGACGCCATTGCTGAAGGCGACATGCCGAAATCGCTACGGCAGATCCTGGCTGACGGACTCCTCCTGAATTACCACGAAAGCCCGCCGCCCGCGCTGGAAGAGATGATCCGCAGGTGTGATACGCCGGCGGTCTGGATCAACTCCGACCGTGACCGCGACGCCACGCGGCCCGAGGAATTCGAGGCCGGCGCTCGTCTGGCGGCATACCTGCTCAATCTCGGCCACCAGCGCATTGCCTACATGGATATGGCTTATCTCGCCAGTCGTGTGCCGCACCACTACAGCCGGATCGAACGCTGTGAAGGCGTGATGAAAACCGTGGACGAAGCCGGCTTCCGCGCCGAGCTGCTGGCGCCCGAACGCGGCCTCCCACCAGCCCAACGCGTCGAGTTGATCCGGCAGCGCCTCTCGGGTCCCGACGGACCTACCGCGATTGTCGCTGCCGCCGATGCCGATTACGCGATGATCGCCGCCGGACTGATGGACCTCGATATCCCCAAAGACCTGTCCTTGGTGCAGATCGGCGATGCGCCCGAGCCTGGACAACGCGTGATTACAACGACCATGGGAGTGCCCTGGAGCCGCATCGGCGCCGAATCCGTCAAACTCGTGCTGCGCAAAATCGAAGACGGCTGCAAATCCGTGAAATCGACTCCTATTCACCTTGATCTGTTTGAGGGCCGGACTACCGCCCAAGCCCCAGGTTGACCGTCTCCGGCAGAATTCCGACACAAAATTACTGATCCCCATTGCAAACCAGATGCAAATACGCCATATTGACAATATGATAACACGATTTATCATCCTCGATGTGAGGCGGCATCGTGAATAACCCGGTAACCATGAAGGATGTCGCCAGGGAGGCCGAAGTCTCCCGCAGCGTCGTCAGCAAAGTGCTCACGGGCAGCAACTGCAACATCCGGGTCGGTGTGGCGACGGCCGCGCGCGTCGGCCAAGTCGCCGATGCGATGGGATACGTGGCCAATTCGGCTGCGCGTGCCATCCGCCGCGGCACGTTCAACACCATTGGTTTGCTGCAGGGCACGGTTCAGCCGTTGAGCCTTCTGCCGCCGGAATTGCTGGACAGCATTCAAGACGCGGTTGCCGCCAAGGGCAAGCATCTGGTATTGTCAAAACTGCCGGACGAAAAACTTGCCGACGAAGGGTTCATCCCCAAGATCTTGTCGGAATCCTTTGCCGACGGCCTGTTGGTGAACTACAACGCCGCGATCCCGCCCAAGATGATAGCACTGATCAAGCAGCACCGCATCCCTTCGGTCTGGCTGAACTCCAAACAATCGGCCAACTGCGTTTATCCCGACGATCATGGCGGTTCCTACACGGCAACAAACCACCTGATTCAACTGGGCCATCGCCGCATTATGTACATCAATTTCGCGGGTGAGGGCCACTACAGTTCCTTCGATCGCGAAGCCGGTTTCCGGCAGGCGATGCAGGAGGCGGGGTATGAACCGCGTTCCTGGCTCAAGGAGGTCTTTCGTCGGGACAGCGGCGAGTTCGTCAAGGACCTCCTTCGCCGTGATGACCGGCCGACGGCAGTTGTTGCCTACGCCCAGAAGGAAACGTTGGCTGTGTTGCACGCGGCTTGGTCACTGGGCCTGCGGATTCCGGAGGACCTTTCGTTCGTCACGTTTCGGCCGACCCCGGTGCACGTCGTATCAGCTGACCCGACTTGCATTGTTTTGCCGGAACGGGCGATCGGCCAGGCGGCCGTTGAGCTGCTGCTCCAGCGCATTGGGGATCCATCAACTCAATTCGAGCCGATCGCCGTCCCCGGCGAACTGTACGTCGGCAACACTACTTCCGAAGCACCGGCAATACTGAGATAATTCGATGACCCACAGGGAATACGAAGTGAAGTTCACGCTGATTGAATTGCTCGTGGTGATTGCCATTATCGCCATTATTGCTTCCATGCTGCTGCCGGCATTGAGTCAGGCGCGGGAGGCGGCTTACAATGCTACCTGCATCAACAATCAGAAGCAGATCATTCTGGCGGCACACATGTACGCGGGTGATTGGGACGGCATGATGCGGCCCGGCAAGTGGGCCGGGGCCCAGGCTCCCACGCCCGGCAACTGGACTACACACTTCGTCCAGCAGGGGCTCGGCTATCTTGGCGAGCACGCCCAGGACGGGCTCCGAGGGAGGTACCCCGCGGTCTATGCCTGTCCAAGCGCCGACATTGCCCGCGGCATCAACAACTACGAGCACTTCCTGAACAACACAAACAACAGCTTGGGGATGAAGTATCTCTACATTATGCGGATCCGTGTCTGCTATGTTCCGGCGGCTGAAGTCATGGACATGAAACGCATCACCAATCAGCCGGGCGAGCGTGCCGCCTACATGGAGAAGGCGGACCACAACAACCACGGCTACCATTCAGAGGCCCACCTGCGAATTCTGGACCACACGGCAAAGACCCCCATTCTTATCGATGGCCATCTGGCCTTCCGCCATATGAACCGCGGACAGAATGCAGCTTTCCTGGATGGCCACGTCAACAAAGTGACCTATGACCAGGCTTGGCGCGAATTCGCGATCCATGAGGGCAACGGCAAGTACAAGTGGTACGACCACCTGGAAGAGTAGCCGTCAGTTCACGTCGATCTCAATACCTTCGCCGCCGTAGAGATTCAGCTTGCCGTCGAGTTCGATCTTCAACACCGTTACGTAGTCGTCCAGCGCGTCCTTCGGCATGTCGATCCATAACGTCCCCGGCACGCCCGCCCACGGGGCGCCGCCGACCCGTTTGGTGGCGCAATCCGCGCCGTGGCCCAGCACAGTGACCTTCTTGATGTCGTTATGGATGCCCTTGATCGACGTCGCCTCTTTCGGCGTATGGGCGACGTACAGGTAGATCGTGTTACGCTCTTTGTTCATTGAGCTGAAGTGGTAGGCGTAGCCGTGCGGCAAGCCGCGGACCGTGCCGCCGACCGCTTCGTCATGTTTTCGCACCCAGTCGCCGAGCGTCTCCAGCAACTCGACCTGCTGCGCCGGGATCACGCCGTGTTCGTCCGGGCCGATGTTCAACAGCAGGTTGCCGCCCATGCCGAGGCACTCGCAGAACATGGTGATGATCTCGTACGGCGTTTTATATTGCTCTTCGCGGCCGGTGTAGGACCACGTGTTGTTGGTCGTGACGCACAATTCCCATTTGCCCTTGGGCGGCTGCACCGGGATGAACTGCTCCGGTGTTTCGTAGTCGCCGTGCTCGCCCAGGCGGGAGTTGATCACCGTGTCCGAGCGGATGCCGTGGATGTGGTCGCGCAGTTCCTCCGTCTTGTAGTCGAAACCCTTCCGGCCCAGCATCACGTCGAACCAGATCAGGTCCGGACTGTAATCGGTCAGGACTTCGGTCAGCTGCGCTCGGTGGAACTTGAGGAAATTGTTCCAGAGCGTCTGGTGTTCTTCGCTCTCACTCAGGTCGACTTCCTTCTGGTTCTCCACCCACATGGCGCGGAAGTTCTGCGGCTCCTTGTGCAGTTCCTTCAACTCCTCCTTGGTCTTGCCGGTGATCACGGAAAAATGATCCAGATTCGACCAGTCCGTATGCGAGAAGTAGAGACCGACCTTGAGGCCTTTCTTGCGCATGGCATCAACGTAGGCACCCACCAGGTCCGGGCAGTCCGTCTGATTGGGAATGCTCGGGCCGTCCTGCTTTGTCGGCCACAGCGCTACGCCGTCGTGATGCTTTGTGGTCAATACGGCGTACTTGGCGCCGGCGCGTTCGAACAGATCGACCCAGGCGTCAGGATCAAACTCCGACGCGTCAAAGTCATTCATCTGCGTCAGATAGTCATTGTAGCTGACCGCGGCATTCACGATCGGCCACGACTCGCCGCCGCGTCGCTGCACGGCATAGATACCCCAGTGGATGAAGATCCCCAACTTCGCGTCTTTGAACCATTGCTGCATCATATCTCGATCGCCCTTTGCTTTAAACGGACTCGGTCTCAGAAAACACCCCAAACCATACAGCCGGTTGCTCAAGCCTCAAGCTATCCCACTCGTCCACGTCGCCGGGGCCAGAGTTGACCCGGCAAGAAGCAAGAAGAGAGTGGGCAGAATGATTAGGGAAATAGAATCAATCTACTCCGGCGCAATGATTCGTTTCCCTTGTCAAGCATCTCGGCGATTCCGCACCGCCGCTATTCCACTCGCAAACGTCGCCGGGATCAGAGTTGTACCCAGCACACCGTCAGGTCCGAAAATGTGGGAGGCGTCGCGACGTGTCGCGATGATGCTCTTCGCGTGTGCGAAGTCATCACCTCTGTGCGGCGATTCTGACTGAAGTCATCCTACCGTGGCTCCGACTGGAACCGACGGCAACCGGCTCGATCCGAAGACGGATTGCCGACGTGTCCGGCGAAGACGGATCACCGATTACTGATTACCTTCCTCCCGCCCCTGACCTTTTTCTCCGCATCTTGCGGAACCTTTTGGTTGTATTCTGGTCGTATTTAATGCTGGGATGGCTATATAATGGTAGTCAATTGCTTTTTCTGAATAGAAACACAACGGAATCCTGAGCGTGAGCAGCACCACGAACAAACGTCGCGGCAGCCCGGCAGGCGTCCCGAAACGGCCGCAGCTCAAGGTCATCCGACAACTGCGTCAGTGGATTCGCGAAGGGGTCCTTGAGGCCGGTGATCGTGTTCCGGCCGAACGGCGATTAGCCTCTGAACTGGACGTCGACCGCGGCACCGTGCGCCGGGCGCTGGAAACGTTGGAAGCAGACGGTTGGATTGGCCGGAGCGAGAAGGGCACGCGCATTGTCGCCGGCGCCGCGCAATCGGCGACTCAGGCCTTGCTGCAGCAGTCGATTGTGGTGTTGACTCCGGTTCCTGAGGGCGGCTTTGTCGGGCACAAAGCGCCGGGCTGGAGCGAGTTCGTCAGTCACGGGGCGATCCATGCCGTCCGCACGGCGGGTCGTCAGGTTGTGGCTTTGGAGCCTGGAAGTTTCGGCAAGGACGGGTTCGACGAACTGATTGCCGGCCGGCCGGCCGGTCTGGTGGTCACCGATTGCGTCTGGGATACGGTAAAACCGTGGCTTTCCAGAATCAGGGCTGCCGGCATTCCGCTGGTGGTCTACGGCGACGACCCGGAGATGGCACCGTATGACCGCGTATCTTCCGACCACGAGTGGGGCAGCTATGTACTGACGCAGTGGGCGTTGGACCAGGGGCTCACGCGGGTTGGCGTCGTCTGGCGGCAGCCCTACCATGGGTTCTGGTGTCCGTTGCGGATCGCCGGCTACCAACGGGCCATGAGCGAGCGCGGCCTCGATCCCGGGCCGGTGATCGAGTGGCAGCAGGTATCGGAGGAGTGTTCGGCGAAGGAACTCCAGGAGGAGACAGTGCGCCGCATCGCCGGCCGTCTGATCGAGCATGTCACGGGCAATTCGCCGCTGCAGGCGATTCTGGTGCCGTCGGACGGTGAGTTGTATCCGGCACACCGCGCTCTGCGCTTGTTCGGTCTCGAGCCGGGCAAGGACGTCCTGATGCTCGGCTACGACAACTACTGGACGGACTGCATCAAGATCCACAATGATCCGACGCCGCCGGCTGCCACGGTGGACAAGCTTAGGGTCGGCGCGGAAATAACGTCGCATTATTCGGGGCAGACATACCAA
>CAYLNH010000347.1:0-6447 GCA_964384625.1 uncultured Lentisphaerales bacterium | reverse complement strand
CGGTGACAGATCCGCAAGTACCGCAGGTTCCCAACCTCTTGAGAGCCGGGACTCGAGGCAAAGAAGGGCAGTAGACGAGGGCTCACGCGGATACCGCAGTCGGCTTGTGATTCCTCGCCGGCGGCGTTATCGTTGGCGCGCACCACGCAAACCACGCAACAGGGAGTTTTTTTCCATGGACCATGTGACCTTGGTAACCGGCGCCAGCGTCGGCATCGGTCGAGCAACTGCCGAGCGGTTGAACACTGCCGGCCATACGGTAATCGGCCTGGCCCGCCGGGCGGTCGACGATTTTCCGGGCATCTATCTGCAGGTGGACCTTGCTGATGAACAGGCCACGGCCGCGGCCCTGGCGCAGATCACCGCCGAGCATCGCATCGACGGCCTGGTCAATAATGTGGGGATCGTCCGGCCGGCGCCGTTGGAGGACGTGAAGCTGCCGGATTTGCGGGATGTCTACGAGCTCAACGTCGCCCGCGCCGTGCAGTGCCTGCAGGCGGTGCTGCCGGCCATGAAGCAGAAAGGCTACGGCCGGGTGGTGAACGTCTCCAGCCTGGTGACCGCGGGGGTGCCGCATCGAACCAGCTATGCCGCGTCCAAATCGGCGTTGCTCAGTTGCACGACCAGTTGGGCGTTGGAACTGGCGGCCGCCGGCATCACAGTCAATGCGGTTTCGCCGGGACCGACGTCGACCGAGATGTTCAACACCCACAACCCGGCCGGGAGCGACAGCTACAAACGCTACACCGAGATGGTGCCGATGAAACGGGTGGCGCCCCCGGAGGAGATCGCGGCGGTCATCGGTTTCCTGATGAGCGAGGACGCATCGTTTGTGACCGGCCAGAATATCTACGTCGACGGCGGCGCTTCAGTCGGCCCGGCCCCGGAATAGGTTCACGCGGCCGTAGTCTTCCCGGCTCCAGCTACCAGAAATGGTAGGAGTGCCAGACCGTGTTGCTGCCGCTGCGACACCAGAGCCTGTAGCGGATGTTGTCCGGTTTGTTCCAGACTCCGGACCCGTCGGCCCGCGCCGCCATGACGCCGAACGAGGCGCCGACCGCGTGGTTGCCCCGACCGGGGACCGACGCCGTGCCGCCGATGTGGGGCCAGTTCGGGAAGGAGGTCGTATCGTCGGCAAACAACACCGTTGCCGGATCCGTGGATGACGGCCGGCGCGGCACGTCGTAGGCGCTGTTGTCGGGATTGACGTAGGTTTTATTGCAGGTGTCGCGGAGGGCGGCGACGATGGTGTAATCGGTGGTATACCGATAGCCTTTATCGAACCAGTTCGGGAAATCGGTGCCGGCCTTGAACCGGGCTGTCCGGGCTCCGCCGCTGGGGCAGTCATAGATCAGGGACGTGGTCATATAGGCAAAGATCAACGGCCGCATGTCCGTGTGCGGGCCGGAACCGCAGTAGACATCCGGGGGATCGAGGGCGACCTCTTTGGGGTAGTGATTTTTGTGGTCGATGTAGTGATCGTCGTTGTCGGCGGCATAGGAGTTGTAGGCGATCGACATCTGATGCAGGTTGTTCAAACACAGCACCCGGCGGGCCTGTTCTTTCGCGCGGCCGAGGACCGGCAGCAGCAACGCCAGCAGAATCGCAATCACCGCCACCACAACCAGCATTTCAATTAACGTAAACCTGCGCCGCAGCGATACCGGCATTCTGGATCTCCTCCGCAAGACAAGCGTCTGGTTTGCCCTTCTTCTGTAGTTTCGGATGTTATTTCTGGAATTTCATCCCCTGTTCAGGGTATATTCTTCCTGAATCGTAACAAATGAGGCCGATGATGGCGCCGCATGGACTCTCCGTAAACCACAGTGTTCCCCGACCGATGGCGGAGGCGCACTCGCATCTGGAGATCGAACTGGGTCTGTCCGATGCCGAACGCACCTCGATGCTGTACGGCGGCACCCGGCTGGATTACGGCTTTCAGGTCAATGTGTTCTGGGCGGTGATCCCGCATCAGGTGATTGCCGTGGCGCCCGGTCGGCATGAGGCCTGGAGCATCAACATCCCGGTGGCCTGGCTGTTCGGCTGGCAATTGCCGCAGCCGTTCGTCCGGCGCCTGCTCCACGGCGAGATCATCGCCGACGATGACCCTGAGCATTGCCGCTATGTGCTGACGCAGTTGCGACAATGGCAGCGCGATCTGCACCACGGCACGGCCGGCCGGCAGACCGTCGTTCTGGAAGTCCGGGCGTGCCTGCAGCGGTTGGCGCGAACCATGGCGCAGCAGCGTCGCCCCAGCGCCGCGTACACCGGCGACGTCGGCACCGCCCAGCGGATTGCCGCCTATCTGCTGGAGAACTTCCGGCAATCGATCACGGCGGCAGACATCGCCCGGCTTGTGGGCCGGCACGAAAAGTCGGTCATGCGGTTTTACAAACAGATGACGGGGATGACGTTGTGGCAGTCGCTGACGGCGTTTCGCCTGCATCAGGCCCAGCGCCTGCTGTTGACCACGGACAGGAAGGTCATCGACGTTGCGTTGGAGAGCGGGTTCCGCACGCTGAGCCACTTTTACACTGTGTTCAAGCGCACGTGCGGCATGACGCCGAGGCAGTACCGGCTGCAGTTGCGCGGCGACTGAGATCCAGGCGCCGCCCGGCTGCAACAGGCTGACCCACCCCGGTCCAGACAGGGGATCCTTTTGCGGCGGCGGAAGCGGAAACTCGGTCACGGATCGGTGTCGGGGAAATGCGTCAGTGACGGGGAACAGCGTCTGCCGCCGTTCCACCACCGGCAGGAGAGGAGCACGCGGGGGGCCGCTCCCCGTGACTGACGCATTGCGTGTCGGGGTTTTCTCGCCTTGACGGAAGCCACGAACGGCATTCATCTGTGGTCTGACTTGGCGGCGGCGGGACTGCTCCGGCGCAGACGCAGGCGGTCCTCCGGAATGAATCAACGACAGACGAAATGCACCCGGCTCGGCGTGACGAAGAAAGGGAGAGCAACAGCAATGGCGAACATGTTGATCTTTGACCTCGACGGGCTGCTGGCCGATACGGAGAGACTGCACAAAAAGGCATATCAGACGGTCTTCGGCGGCCACGGCATCACAATCACGGACGCGATCTATCACCGGCACTGGATTGAAGCGGGCCTGGGCGTCGGCGCTTTTGTGGAAGAGCACGGCCTCTCGGTTGATGCGGATGTCATCCGCCGGGAGAAGGCGGCACTTTACGATCGGCTGGTCGACTCGGAAGCAACGGCAATGCCGGGCGCCGACGCGCTGCTGGCTTCGCTGAGCGGCCGGAAGACCATGGGGATCGCCACCTCATCCACGACGGCCGCTGCCGGCCGGGTACTGGCGGCATTGAACTTCACCAGGCACTTCGGCTGCGTCATCGGCAGCGATCGCGTCACCCGCGCGAAGCCGTTCCCGGACGTCTTCCTTGCGGCGGCGGCGGAACTGGGAGCGGATCCCGGCAACTGCGTCGTGTTCGAGGACACGGCCAAGGGCATCCGGGCGGCCGCCGCCGCCGGCATGAAATCCATCGCGGTGCCGACAGCCCTGACGCGGAACGCGGATTTCTCGGCGGCAACGCTGGTCGTCGCGTCGCTGCAGGATGTCACACTGGACCGGATCGAGGCACTCTGCCGGGACCACGGCCGACCGGCGGCCACCTGACCGGCGGCCGCGACCGTGGCCGAACGCCCTCGCGATCGCCGCCCTCTGCCGGAATACGTGTTGATTCCCGGAACGGTTGGACTACCGTCAATCACAACGCCGCCAAGCAAGGAACAGAACGCCATGGATACCCCATTTTTCACTCCGGACCGACGCCGCGCGACTCTGCCGGAGATCGTCAGCTACATCGAAGAACAAATCGACGCGACCCCGGTCGTCGCCGTCGGCGACGTTGTTGACGCCGGTGATGCGCGAACCGGCAACGAACGCATGTCGAACTACCAGGAAATGCATCGCCGCGATGAGTGGCTGCTGCCGTTGACCGCGAAGAACGGGGTGGTCCTGCGAACGGCAGAGATCCCGGCAACCGACTGCAGCCAGATCGCCTTTGTGCTGTCACTGGGCTTCGGCAACGGTTCCCCCCTGCCGCAACCCACCGGCCAATTCCACCTCAGCGTCAACGGCAAAGCCGCCGTCTCGATCCGCGTCGTCAACCACCGACAGCTCTGGCGCCGGGCCGACTGCGCCCTGGCGTTCGACGCCAAACGCGTGGAATGCGCCGAGCCCTGCGCCGGACTGACTTTGAGCCCCCTGATCACAAACGAAATGCTGGCGGCATTCGGGCCGGCATTTCTGGTTGTACCCAAATCCTGGGTGACGCCCGGGAGCACAGCGGAAATCCGCGTCGACGCCGAATGCGACGTGGAATCGACCCGCTGGCTGCTGCTGGCCAACAGCGGCCAGGTCCTGCAGCAATCGGACTTTCACCGGCTGGTCGACATGCTGCGCGAACCGCACCCGGCCGTCGGCGACTACAAGGTCTACTTCGGCGATATCCACACGCACAGCGGCCAGGTGCGCGACAAATGCGACAACAAAGGCTGCGGCATGGGGTCGTGGGCCGGCAACTACGAATACGCCCGGGGCCCCGGCGGTCTGGACATCTACGCCCTCACCGATCACGAAAGTCAGGTCGATCCCGATGACAACGAAGCCTACCTGGGACTCGCCGACAAGTATAACGAAGACGGCCGTTTCGTTTGTCTGCCGGCGTATGAATTCACCAACCCCCTGTACGGCCACCGCAACGTCTACTTCCGCGGCAGCGGCGGCGCCGTCCTCGATACGGCCAGAGATCCGGGCAGGACCTCCATGGACCCCGCGAACTGCCGGACGCCCGATGAACTCTGGGCCGCGATGGAAGCCACCGGCGTGCCGTTCATCACCATTCCGCACCATCCGTCGGCAACGTCGCATCCGATGAACCTCGATTTTCACAATCCGAAGTACGACCGCCTGCTTGAGGTCTACTCCTCCTGGGGCTCCAGCGAGTACCACGGCGATTTCCCCCGCGGCGTCTCCGACCGCTGGCGTACCAACAGCTACCGCGAAGCTCTGATCCGCGGCCAGCGCTACGGCGTCCTCGGCGGCGCCGACGGCCATGACGGCCATCCCGGCAACGCCCAGAGCCCGCTGGTGAAACATCACCACCTCTTCCATTTCTGCGGCAGCGGCCGGATCGCCGTGCTCGCCGAAGAACTCACCCGCGAAGCCGTCTTCGACGCCATGTACGAGCGCCGCTGCTATGCGACCACAGGCCCGCCGATCGTACTGGAGGTCAAAGTCAACGGCGCCGTCATGGGCAGCGAAATCCCCGTGCTCGGCGTCGGCGAACGCCCGGCCGTGATCTGCCGGGTCGACGGCACGGCCGGCATCGACCACATCCGGTTCATGAAGAACGGCGACGTCGTCCACACGGTGCATTGCCACGGTGAATGGGCTTTCGAGGCCCAGTGGGAAGACGATAATTACGGCGCCGCCGACGCCTCCTGCTACTGGGTTCGCGTCGTCCAGAACGACCACGAATCCGCCTGGTCCTCCCCCGTCTGGATCGGCTGACGGAACCGCGACGTCCACCGGCGCCCCGGGTTTTCGGAGGTCCCGGAGCCGGTTGCGATGACAGTTCCCCCGCTCTCCCGTCGTCCGCCGGGCAGGAACCAGAAGATGCTGATGCAAGCTCCCGCCATCATGATGCCTTGCCGCGCCAGCCGCTCCCTGTGCCTGCGGCTGCGTTCAAGGGTCCTCTTTGTTGTTGTCGTCGGCCTGATCGCTGCCGCCATTGTCTGCTGCGGCGCTGTGGTCGAGGGTTGCCGGGATGTCAACGGGATTTGCTTCTTGATTGCGCTGCCTGCGGTCTTCGCTGCCATGGCGGCGTTTCCGAAGTCCAAAGGCTGGGTTCGAATCAGGGCCGCAGCCGTCGAGGTCGCCGTCCAAAGCAGTTCACAAGATGATCCCCCCGCATTCGCCATACGCCAGGCATTGGGTACGGTCAGTTGGGAAACTATCGCTGTGGTTGCCGGGGAGGAACAGGAACACCTGGCGATCGCTCTGTACCTGCCGGGTTCCTGCGGCGGAGTTCGATACACAACACGTATCGTGTGCGGCTTCGACCGGGCCGACTTCGAGCGGCTCTATGTGTTTCTGCAGCACTCCGGCGTTCCGGAAGGTGCCGTGGCACCCGACCCACCGATTCAATCACAGACAGCACCGGCCGGCCAACCCCCAGGCGGCTGCCGCAGCTGTTCCCCGAGGTGAACCATGCCGCCGGTCCCCTGATCTTTGGGCCGGTAAGCCCTCGTTTACTGCCCTTTGCGGTCCGCATAGAGATCCCGCACCCTCTTGAGCGCCGAAGCCTTGGCGAAGGAGTTCGCGGTGCGGAGTTTCAGGATCGGTCACCTACACCAGACAGCCACCTCCAGTTCCCGTTTTCCCGCCGCTTTGGCCGGCGCACCGGCCAAAGCGGCGGG
>CAYLNH010000346.1:0-6487 GCA_964384625.1 uncultured Lentisphaerales bacterium | reverse complement strand
GTTGGTATGTCTGCCCCGAATAATGCGACGTTATTTCCGCGCCGACCCTTAGGGTGACGACCAAGGAACGCAGTCATGGACAACGTGCTCAAACGCTGCCGAACCGGCGAGGAAGATGCCATCACCACATTGGTTGTACGCTTCCGCGCCAAGGCCCTTGATTTGGCCGGCGCTCTACTCCGGGACGAGCACCTGGCACAGGATGCTGTGCAGGAGGCCTTTCTGACGGCGCTGGCCCGGCTCGACGACCTGCGCGAGCCGGCGGCGTTCCCCGGGTGGTTTCGCCAGATCGTGCGGACGCAATGCAATCGCATTCGCCGCCGGCGAAAAGAGGAGCCGACGGATCAGGTTGATCACGCCGAGCTCGAGAAAGTCGGCTCTCCCAGTGACCTGGCGGAACGCCGCGAGCTTCGTGAGCGCGTGCGCCAGGCCCTGGCATCTCTGCCGCCGATCGGCCGTGAGGCCGCCGAGATGTTCTATTTGGAGGAGCGGCGGTGTGCCGACATCGGCTGTGAACTGGACGTTCCCCTCGGCACCGTGAAGCGTCGCTTGCATGACGCGCGTCAGCGTCTGCGTACCACGCTTCTGCACCAGATCCCCGAACTGCGGGATCCAGACCAACTCAAGGGAACCGGACTACCACTCTGAAGGAGATACGAGAATGGCTATCAAACAGACAGCAAAGCTCGAAGAAGCCCTCCGCAAAGCCGCTGAGATGAATGCTTCGGACATCCACCTGGCGGCGGACGAACCAATGATCTTCCGCGTTGACGGCGCCCTGAAGCGCGACGACGACGCGCTGCTCACAGCAGGCGAATTGGAAGAAATGGCCATTGCCGCGGTCGGCGCGGAAGCCGTCGAGGCGATCGGTCAGCGCACCGGCGAGGCCCTGACCAGTTGCGGGCTGCCCGGGGAGGTCGACGGTCAGTTGAGTATCGGCAAGGCCCTGGGATCCTACCGCGTGACCATCCGCGTGTTGCCGGGAGCAATCGTCGATCTCGAAGCGACCGGAGCGCCAAAAGCGCTGATCGACGCTGCCAAGTCGCCATTCGGCATCGTCATCATCGGCGGCGTCACCGGCTCCGGCAAGACCACCACCGCGATCAGTCTTGTCGATCACCTGAATGCAACCAGTCCGGTCCATATCATCACATTGGAGGAACCGGTCTGCGTCCGCCTTGTTTCGAAGGAAGGTTTGGTCCAGCAGCGCGAGATTGGCGTGGATGTGCCGGACTCGATGGCCGGCATGCGGGCCGCGATGAAGCAGGATCCGGACGTTTTGTTCCTCAGCGGACTGAAAACGCAGGCCGAGTTGGAGGCGTTGGTCACCATCGCGGAGACCGGCCACATGGCCATCGTTCAGGCGCACGGTTCTTCGCCGGAGGACATCATCCAGCGTTTCATCGACGTCTTTCCGGAGGAAGGCCGCGAGAAATGGGTCCGTCGCTTTGCTGACGTATTGCGCGCCGTGTCGGTGCAGCGGCTACTCCGTCGAGCCGGCGGCAAGGGGCGCGTTGCTGCTTACGGTGTGCTGACGCCGGACGACGAGAGCAAGGCCGCAATGCTCAGTGGCGACAGTATTGCCAAACGCGCCAAGCCGCTGCCGGAAGGTTGCATGACGATGGCAGACCACATCGTCACCATGCGCGACGAAGGCGTGGTGACGATGGAGGCCGCTCAGGACGCCCTCGACGCGATCGGCTGAACATCAAGCGCCGTCAGGCGCACACGGAGCGCGGAGTTGCACTCCGCATGGGAAGAGCGGACATCGGTCCGCTCTTCTGCTTTGACGACCTAGCGACCGACCAGCCGCCCGGCATCCTCATCCCAACGCCATTGTGCTTCTGCGCCCGCGAGATGAACGCCGCCCAGCCATCGGTCAATCCCGTTCAACGCGACGTGATCGGCAACTCCTGCAAGGACCTCCTTGCCGGTCTCGGTGGTTGACACTTCCCAGCGGCGAATCTCTTTCAGCGGTTGGTCAATCGGTTGGACGATGCTGTGAGGACCGTCGATCTTCAACAAGGGGATCCTGCACGTGGCCATGGCTTCGAGGATGGCCCAGAGGCTGGTGTCACCCAGGTATGCCTGTTCTTCAAAGGCGGAGGCTTGGGCAAAGATCGGACCCAGCCGGTTGGCGCCGGCGTCAATCACCTGCAAAGCCTGTTGCTGCATGCGGCTGAGGCCGTTGTGTGTTGATGGATACTCTTGGAGATGCCGGCGCAATGCCGGCGCGACGTGTGCCAGGGCAGCGGAGTCGGCTTGCAGGAATACCTCGATGTCGCGCGGGTCATCCGACGTGAAAGCATCCCAGGCATTGTGGGCGATGCGTTTTTGCCCCGGCGTGAGCGGCTGTCGCGTCGGGAGCAAAGCCGCCATCTCGTCAATGGAATATTCGCCCAGGCCGCGATCCGAAACACAAATGAGAGAAGCATTCGCAGTGTCCGGGAGGCAGTCGATGATGTGGATCATGATGGTCTGGTCAAACATACACGCGTCAAACCAGAGGATGACCTCCTCAAAATCTGCGGCAGCAGAAGCCAGCCGGTCATACCGTTCGTTTGTGGTCAGCAGCAGCTGATCGTAATCGATGCCGTAGGTACTCAGGTGTCGCGCCCGGGTCTGACGGAATTCGTCCGGTGTTATGCCGTCGGGGACGGGGCCCTCAACATAGATTTCACGCCAGACCATGATCTGGCCGGGGACGGGTGTGTCGCGCAGGGCGTCGGCCGAGGAGTCGCCGCAGTGGATGTGCAGGAATGCGGTGCTGCTGTTGTTGGCCTTGTTCAGGACGGCATCACGCAGTTCTTTCCAGCTCCTGAAGCCATAGTCCTGCGCCAGTTGATGTTGGGCTTCACGCAGACAGAGTTCGCCGTTGCCGGCTTTGCAGAGGGACTTGGCCTGCTTCTTGAGATTCACAAGCGAGGCGTTCGGGGGGAGTTGACGAGGCATGGGGACCTCCTTTCGTATTCGCGCCCGGCGTCTGCAAACTCAGGCAGAAAGAAGGTTCTGACCGAATGTAGTTCAGAAGGTAGGCTTGGCCTTTGCCGCAGACGAGGAGGCGCCCTTCCAGCACCATGGAGAAAGGATAGAGTCTGGCGTGGCGAGTGTCAAGGGTAAAAGGGAGTGTTGCGCAATGCGTCAGTGACGGGGAGTAGCGTCTGCCGCCGTTCCACCACGGGCGGGCTTGACCTGCCGGAGTGATGGTCGGTGGGCTATAGATGCGGGCGGCGTTGGGTCAAGCCTGTTGGCGGCAGGAGAGCAGCACGCGGGGGCCACTCCCCGCGACTGACGCATTACAGTGTTGAATGTCGGAGTGAGGAGTGTAGGATTTGTGATGAAGATTCTGGTTGATGCCGATGCCTGTCCGTACGCGGTGAAGGAGGTCCTGTTCCGGGTGGCACAGCGACGGCAGGTGATGACGACGCTGGTGGCAAACCAGTCCATGCGCGTGCCGCAGTCGAAGTGGATCGGCAGCGAAGTCGTCGGTCGGGAGCCGGATGCCGCGGACGACCGGATTGTGGAACTGGTGAGGGCGGGGGATCTGGTGGTTACGGCGGACATCCCGCTGGCCAGCCGGGTGATCGACGCCGGCGGCGGCGTGATTACGCCGGTCGGCGATCTTCTGAGCGACCGCAACGTCAAGCAGCGGCTGGCAACCAGGGACTTGATGGATGAACTGCGCAACGACGGCATCGTGACCGGCGGGCCGGCGCCGTACAGCGAGAAGGACAGGGAGACGTTCACGAATCAGCTTGATCGATACCTGACCAGGCACTTCCGCCGCAGTACTTGATCAAGACAACCACCCGCAATTGACCGCCGCCGGGGATGGCGGCGCGCCCGGATCTGCTTCCAGCTGATTGTTGCGGTGTGGCGCCGTTTCAGGCTGGTTGTTTCTCAGCCGGCCATGGTGGGCATGTCCGCCAGATCGTAGCAGGCGATCATGTACGGGTGGTCCTCGCGGTATTCGGTCAACGGTTTCGGGTCCTCGACCTTGCCGCATTCGCGGATCTCGGAGCCTTCGCGTTCGAGCCTTGCATCGCCGAAGATCTCACGGAACTTCTCGGCTTCGGCTTCCAGTTGCTTGACCACATCCGGGTTATCGGCATAGACGTCCGTGGTTTCGCCGACGTCGTCGCGCAGGTTATAGAGCTGGTTGATCTCGCCTTCGTCCGAGTTCCAGCCGGTTTTGGCAAAGTGGAGTTTCCAATCGCCCTTGCGGACGGCCTCCAGGTTCGGGCCTTTGTAGTAGGCGAAAACGTCGCGCTTGGTCTCGGCGCCGTTCAGGATGGTGTCGACCAGGGAGATGCTGTCGAGCTTGGTGTTCTCCGGCAGCGGCGCGCCGGCGAGCTCGGCCAGCGTGGCATACAGATCGATGGATGAGGCGATGCCTTCGGTGATCGTGCCGGGCTTGATCTTGCCGGGCCAGCGCATGATGCAGGGGACGCGTTGACCGCCCTCCCAGGTGGTGGCCTTGGTGCCGCGGCAGGGCAGGTTGCTGCCGCCTTCGTCGCGGGCGCGCGAGCCGTTGTCCGACGTGAAGATGACCAGCGTGTTGTCCTTGATGCCGAGGCGTTCGAGTTCAGCGTCGAGTGCGCCCATGGCCCAGTCGATACAGGCGACAGCGCCGCCATAGCCGCCGTTGCGGGAGATTTCCAGGAACTGCTTCGGAATGAACAGCGGGACGTGGACATACATGTGCGCGAGATAGAGGAAGAACGGCTTGTCTTTGTTCTTCCGCATGAACTGCAGGGCGTCGTCGACGTAGCGCTCCGTGATGCCGCGTTGGTCAGGCTGCTCCTGGATCACTTCGTCGTTGCGCAGCAGCGGCAGCGGCGGGGTCTCCATACGGCCCTTCTGGCGGCCCATGTCGTTGCTGAACGGGATGCCGAAGTACTCGTCGAAACCGTGGTTGGTCGGCAGGAACTCCGGCTGATCGCCGCAGTGCCATTTGCCGATGATCTTGGTGCTGTAGCCAACGTGTTTGAGCTGCCTGGCGATGGTGTTCTCTTTCGGGTTCAGGCCGACGCCCTGGCCGGGGAAGAGGACCTGGCAGTTGGCGAAGCCGACGCGTTGCGAGTAGCAGCCGGTCATCATCGCGGCGCGCGAAGCGGAGCAGACGGGCGAAGCCATGTAGAAGTCGGTGAAACGCCGGCCGTCGGCCGCGAGCTGGTCGAGGTGCGGGGTGTCGTTGCGCTCGGAGCCGTAGCAGCCGAGGTCGCCGTAGCCGAGGTCGTCGCAGTTGATCAAGAGGATATTTGGTTTGGTCATGTCAGTCTCCGGTGTTGAAGGTCGAGTATTCACAAAGCCACCGGGAAACGGAAATGCAAGTTACGTTCTGCGTTCTGGCGAGCGTTTTGTCTGCTTGCGAAGCTGCCACCCGAAGCAGGCCGATGGCCAACCACCGGGCTGACGCCGGCAATCCCGTTGAGGTAACGGATCCAGCAACGCAGGTCGTGCGCCTGAGCTTGATGCTTGCGTTGAAAACCATAGAACCGGGAACAGTCGTTGCCTGACGGTCCGGTCTTGTTTCTGCCGCCGGTTCTGCTAGAGTTCCGAATCGTGTACCCAACCGGGAAGGAGTAAATGCCGAATAAGACGTTCGACCTCGGTGCCTGCTATTCACTTGCTTGGAAGTCATTTGCCAAGTGGTGGATTCCGTTGTGCCTGATCTCGGCCGCGATTCTGGGCTTTAAATTCATGCCGCGTCTGTTGGCGCACAAGTCGCGCAGCCGCATGATGGACAACGTGACCGAGGTCTTGCGCGCGGCCCAACGGCAGGATAAGACGGGTGTCGATGCGGGTATGCGGCGTTTGCGTTCCGATGCCCGGGCGTTTGCCCGGGACCTGGTCAAGTACACTGTCATGTTGATGCCGATTGCGTTCGTGTTGTGGTCCATCCTGCTGCTGTTCGCCAACCGCGCGGTGAAAGATCGGAAAGACAAGCGCAGTCCGGGGCGCGTTCTGCTGGTGGCCTGGTGGCGCGTCTTGCTCGTGGCATTCAAGCTCTTCCCCGCGCTGCTGTACACCGCAGCAATCGGGTTGATGTGTTTGCGGCGGGATCGCTTTGCCAACCTGACGTGGGAACAACTGGTAGCGCTGTCGGTGACATTTCTGATCATCACGACACTGATCTTTATCATCTCGTTGATCTGGCTTTCCTATACGTACACGAAGCTGTATTTCGTCCCCTTGCTGATGTTCGAGAAGCAGATGGGCGGCTGGCAGGCGTGCAAAGCAAGCTGGCGGCAGACATCCGGCTACTTCTGGTGGTTGTTCCTGACGATTATCATCAACTTCTTTGTTCAGGGGGCCCTCAGCGCGACAATCATCGGTGCAGTTCCGGGGTTGAGTTTTGTGGAAACGGTGCGGGCGGCGGCGTTCCGGATGACGTTGCCGGACGAAGAGTGCGAGGGGGGAGTAGAGAGCGGAGCCCTGCAGAGCGTGGAAGATGTCGAGGGGGAAGTAGAGGGCGAGGGGGAAG
>CAYLNH010000345.1:0-6537 GCA_964384625.1 uncultured Lentisphaerales bacterium | reverse complement strand
GGCCGCCATCTTACGAGAGAAGAAATGACCGAAGAACTCGGTACTGTCAAGTAATATAGCACACACCGCGAGAATGTCGCCTATTTGCGTGCCGGATTAATACTACAATAAGAGCACCAGCCCTTGGACCCTTGCCGGTTTCTTCCCGAACGCCCCGGAATATGGGATGAGCGGCTTCTTCTCAGGATACTGGGGTGATACGGGACACGATCAGACTACATTTAAGCAGAAGTTCCCTGAGATCGAAGCCGGCGAGGCGTGGCCCCTCCGGATGGTTGACTACCCCGAGGACGGCATGTTGCTTGCTGATGGCGGCGGCTACCGCATCTACTGTTACGGGGGCAACATGACTCACTGTCAGGGAGGCTATTTCCCGGTTAACAACGGGAACAGCATCTATCGAGACGGGATCAACAATGTGCTTTACTTTGATGGTCACGTTGAGGGGGTGCGCGGTGTGGATTTCTGGCCATGGGCAGACAACGGATACCGTGATCTGCATGGTAAGAACGACCCCATGTGGATCCCGTTCAAGTTCTCTTTCGTAGGAGAACCGGACTGAGTCGTGCAAGTGCATGCAATGTTCAGGCGGCCTTCTTAGTCCACCGGGGCGTTTGACTCCAAATCCAGCCAGGCAGTTATCGCAGACGACAGGTAGACGTCAAGGGAGCTGACATTTTCTGCGATTTCTGCCACGGAATTTGCGGCGACGACCGGCAATGTGTTCAGGGGTTGGTGCAGGAGATATGCGATGGCCACGGCCGCGGGCTGGACGCCGCGGTCGGCGGCCAGCGAGAACAGGCGCCGGCGGCGTTCACGGTTGGCTTTGGAATTGTAGGAGGTGCTTGCGTTTTGCAGGAAAGGTGCCGGTGATTCCGTCAGAAAACCGCTGGCCAGCGGTGACCAGACCAGCACCGGCATGCCGTCTTGGGCATACCACTCCCGGGCTTCCTGGTGTTTCGGTCCGCTGATTGACCGCGTGTCGGCCCACGGCGGCCGGCACATCTCGGCCAGGGAGAACTGAGGACTGCTGCAGCAGAAGCCGGTCAAGCCCTGCGCAGCAGCATAGGCGTTGGCAGCGGCAATGCGCTGGTGGGACCAGTTCGAAGCGCCGAAGGCCCGAATGTGGCCGGCCTCAAGCTGGTCGTTCAGGGCGTCGATGATCTCCTTCACGCCGGTCCGCGGATCGTCGCGATGCAGGACAAACAGATCGAGGCAATCAAAGCCCGTTCGCCGGCAAGCCGTGCGGATATCCTGGCGAATACCTTTCCGATTGCAGCGGCGCAGCGTCTGCAACCCGCACCAGCGGCGGTAGTGAATACAGCCTTTCACGATCAGCGTAAATTCGTTCTCCAGCCCGCGGCGGCGGATCCAGTCTGCAACATCTTCCAGGCAGTCGTAGATCAGGCCGCAGTCCACCGCGGTGATGCCTTGCGCGTACACCGAATCAAGGATCTCATCCACGTTGCCGGGTTCGATCAATGACGCCCCGTGGATGATGCGGGAGAGCTTCTTGTCCAGGCCTGGGATCTTGACATACTGCATGCAGTGTGGTCCTTCCTGCGGGAGAATCTAACCGAAGACCGCCGACTTTGCATGTCCGGAACCAAGTAGCGCGGGCCTCTGTCCCGCGTTCCCTGTGAAGCCGATGTGGCGGGCGGAACGCGGGAGAGGCCCGCGCTACGGCTCGGCGCCGCAGGAAGAAGCCAGACGGGCGCACTGGTGGCCGGTACGCCCGAGATTCATCATTGCACTTGCCGGATCAGCGCTCGTCGGTCTTCAACTCCAACCAGGCGATCTCTGTCGGGGTCAACTCCACATTCATCGCCTTGATGTTCTCGGCGCATTCCTCGCCGCTGCGGGCGGCGATCAGCGGGAAGATATCCTGGGGCTGGTTGAAAATGTAGGCGTTGGCGATCAGGGGCACTGACAGCCCCTTCTCTTGCGCCAGTTGCTGCACGCGTTCCAATCGTGTGAAGTTCGAATC
Source organism: uncultured Lentisphaerales bacterium (assembly GCA_964384625.1). GTDB lineage: Bacteria > Verrucomicrobiota > Lentisphaeria > JABSQK01 > JABSQK01 > CAYLNH01. Next base: position 4,550 of record CAYLNH010000345.1, on the reverse strand, counting down.
ACCGCAATAGCAGCGCCGGACCAGGTCCGGGATCTCGTCCGGGTTCGTCTCGAACATCTCGCGCGTGAAGTTGCCGGACCAGAAGCCGCCGGCCATACTGGACCAGGTCAACAGGGTGATCTTGTTTTCCAGGTACCACTGTCGCGCGGCTTCGCCCTGCGGTCCGCTGATGGAGATGCATTCGGGCCAGGGTTCATCGTACATCTCGGCCAGTGAGAAGTTCGGGTTGCTCACGGCAAAGGGCGTCAGCCCGTTAGCCGCGGCGTAGTCGTTGGCTTCCTTGATCCGTTCACGGCTCCAGTTGGAGCCGCCGAACGCCTCGATGTGCCCCTCGTTCTTGTGGCGGTTCAGGCTTCCCACGATTTCGGCCACCGGCGTGTTCGGGTCGTCCCGATGCAGGATATACAGGTCGATGCAGTCGATCTGGAGCTTTTCCAGGCTGGCGGTGATGTCTTCGGTAATGCCTTTGTCGTTGCAGCGCCGGATCATGCCGTCCGGGCCGTTCCGGTGGTGGGCGCCCTTGGTGATGACCACCATCTGGTCGCGGATGCCGCGGGAGTGCATCCATTCGGCCACCATGCCTTCATTGCCGTAGACCTCGGCCGTGTCGATTGCGTTGATGCCCTGCTCAAAGACCTTGTCGAGCACTTCGTAGGCGCCTTCCATGCGAATCATGGTTGAGCCCTGAATGATCCGGGAGACCTTCTTGGTCACACCGGGAATCTTGCCGTATTGCATTTGTCTTCCTTCCAAACTTTCGTCGTCTCGTTATGTAATCCGCGGACGGATTCGATCTATTCGGATTTGTTCTGCATCCAATCTACCGTCGTGGTCGTTATGTAATCCGCGGACGGATTCCATCTAGTGCGGCGGACAAGCCGCCGCAATCTGCAGAATCGGACATCACCAGGACAAACATGATCCTGCGCGGCGCTGCAAGCCCTTGTCACTTGCCCTCAGATTCTTTCTCTCTCGGCAGCTTGCCTGCCGACTAGAGCAAATTCTGTCCGCAGAATTGGCTTACTCCATGGGGTACTTCAGGCCCCATTGGGACCGGAGGGTATCCAGTGTCTGCATGATCTCCAGGGTTTCGTCCAACGGCAGGATATCGCTTTCGCGCTTGCCGGCGGCGATGCACTTCTGGACTTCCATGGCCTGGTAATTGTACTGGTTGCCGACCACGTCGACGCCGTGTTCCTCTCCGTTGAGCGTGTACTTGGTGGCATGCCAGAAATTCGGCACGCGGATCATGCCGTCGGTGCCCATGATCGTGGCTTCATGCGGCGTGCTGGTCTGCACGCCGGTACTCATCGCCGCCAGTTTGCCGGTGGGGTACTTAAACGCCAGTACGGCCTGTTCGTCGACACCGGTCTCGCCGATCTCAGCGAAGCCGGTGACGTCTGCCGGCCCCATGCCGAATACCATGCGGGCGTAGGAGACGCAGTAGATGCCGACGTCCAGCAGGCCGCCCCCGCCGTAGTTCGCGTTCAGCAGACGGCCGTCCGGGTTCCAGCCGCAACGGAAGCCAAAATGGCAATGCAGCATCTGTACGTCGCCGATCGCCTTGTCGGCGATCAACTGGACGACCTTGCGCGAGACCGGGCCGAACCGCGACCACATAGCCTCCATCAGGAAGAGGCCATTGGCGCGGGCGCAGTCGACCATCGCCTGCGCTTCCTTGGCATTGATCGCAAACGGTTTCTCGCAGATCACGGGCTTGCCGGCTTCGAGGCACTGGATCGTGTTCTCCTTGTGCATCTGATGCGGGCTGGCCACGTAGATCGCCTGCACGTCCGGATCCCTGACCAGGTCTTCGTAGCTGCCGTAGCAGTTGGGTATGTCGTACTTCTCGCCGAATGCGTCGGCCCGCTCCTGCGAGCGACTGCCGACGGCGTAGATCTCGGCGTCATCGATTGCCTGCAGGCCGTCGGCGAACTTGTGGGCAATGTTCCCGGGCCCCAGAATACCCCATTTGAATTTGCCCATGACTGCTTCCTTTCTCGTTGTGGTGGTTGTGCACTCGGTCCCGGGGCAGAATGGATCCCCGGCACATACACAAAATTACTGGACAAAGGAAGGCCTTCGAGCCACATTTTCTGCATTATACTGTCCAATACCTGAACAAAACTGCTGGCATACTGGAGTTGGACCGGTCTGGCCCGTTCGGAGTTCGGAAGGACCAGCGACGCGCGACACGCGACACGCGAGTTCGCCTGAGACGGCGCGAAGCGCCCATGGCTGCCGAGGGCAGAACTGTCCAGTCCTGAACCCTGAGACGGCGAGAAGCGCCTATGGCTGCCGAGGGCAGCAGTGAAACGTCAACCCTGGACCCCCACGCTGGCGCTACGCGCATTGAGCAAATGGCGCTGCGCGCGAAAGAGTGAGTGCTGCGCACTATGGCTAAACGCGAAATCCTGCAAGTACCGATTGGCGCCGGCCGCACGCATATGCGCGAGGGCCGCAATACCCCCGTCTACCGGCCGGACGGGATGGTCGGGTGGATCCTGAACTTCACCCCCGCCGGTCGCGGCTTGATCAACAGCGGCGAAGACCAGTTCGCCGTTGTGCGGGGCGATTGGCTGCTGTTCCCGCCGGACGTGATCCACGACTACTTCGCAGACCTGGACTACGGCTATTGGATTCACTTGTGGGTCTACTTCACCCCGCGGTCGCATTGGCTCGAGTATCTGGACTGGGAAGAAGAGTCTCTCGGCGTACTGCATCTGCGCCAGCCCAAAAGCAAACGCCGGACCCAACTCCAGCGCCGTTTCGAGGAGTTGATCAACTTCGTCCACAGCCATCGCGTCCACCGGATTGACTTGGCGATGAACGCGCTTGAGGAGATCCTTCTGTGGCTGGACAACTACAACCCCAGGCAAGGGCGCAAGCCGATGGACGAACGCATCCGCGCCATTGTCGATCAGCTCTGTTCGGACTACGCCAAGCCGTTTGATCTGGACGCCCTGGCTGCCGAGTGCGGTCTGTCGCCGTCGCGCTTCTCCCACCTTTTCAAGAGCCAGGTCGGGTCGGCTCCCGGCCAGTTTCTCAAGCAGCAACGCCTGCAACGGGCGCAGGAACTCCTGTTGATGACGCCGATGCCAATCACCGATGTGGCGGCGACCGTCGGTTACGACAACCCGTTCTACTTCACCCGCATCTTCCATGATCACCTGGGCGTCAGCCCGCGCGAGTTCCGTCGACGCGAATGGCTGTGATTTGATGGACTGGTCCCGAATCGCACTTGGTTACGGGGTTTTTGGGCGTCTTCTCACCACCGGCACGAGGCCGGTGGTGGCCTCGGATGGGGAAATACTCGTTCTAGTGTTCAATCATGAATCCACCGGCACAGGGCCGGTGGTGAGGCGAACTGATCATCCAAAGCCACCCTTGACTAGGTGCCATTCTGGACTGGTCCCATTAGCGTCAACTCCAACAAGGAACCTTGCTTTTGTGGCAACCGGCCCCACGGTGAAACAAAGCCAGACACAAGCAGGTGATCCGACATGTCCCGACCGAACTTCGTTTTCATCATGACCGACACCCAAGGCGCCAACGTCCTCGGGTGCGATGCCGGCCTCGTCGAACTGCGAACCCCGAATCTGGATGCGCTTGCCGCTTCCGGTGTCCGCTTCCGTCGCGGCTACACCACCTGTCCGCTCTGTACGCCGGCTCGTGGCGGCATCTTCACCGGGCTCATGCCCAGCGTCAACGGAGCGCACACCAACAATCTCGCCCCGGGCGCTAACATCCCCACCATGGGCCATTACTTCGAGGCCGCCGGCTACCACACAGCCTACGTCGGCAAGTGGCATCTGGATGGTCTAGACTACTTCGACTCCGGCATCTGTCCGGCCGGCTGGGACAGTGAGTACTGGTACGACGGTCGCTGCTATCTGGAAGAACTGAGTGACGAGGAGAAACACCTTTGGCGGCAGGGCCTGCGGTCGGTTGACGACCTGCGCAAACACAAGATCACCGAGGAGTTCACCTGGGCTCACCGCGTCTCGGACCGCGGCATCAGATTCCTGCAGGAACGCCGACAGGACCAGCCGTTTCTGCTGGTCTGCAGCTACGACGAACCGCATGGTCCGCATACCACGCCACCGGAGTATCTGGAGCAGTTCCAGGAGTTTGAGTTCCCGCTCGGCCCCGGCGCGCAAGACAACCTGCAGCACAAGCCGGCGCACCAACGCGAGTGGGCCGAGGCGCGCGGCGCAAATCGGCCGGACGGGATCTGTCGGAATGCGAAGTACTTCGCCTGTAACAGCTATGTCGACTACGAGATCGGCCGCGTGTTGGGTGCGGTCAGCGAGTTCGCGCCGGCCGACACCTGGGTCATCTTCACCTCCGACCATGGTGACATGTTCGGCGCGCATCGGATCACCGGCAAGGGTCCGGTCATGTACGACGAGATCACCCGGGTCCCGTTCATCATCCGTGCCCCCGAAGGTGAGGAGGGCCTGGTGTCCGAGTGCCCGGTAAGCCATCTAGACCTGAATGGCGCTGAATTAAGGGGTGTTTAGGATGATTTTGGGATCCTTGCAGGAGGT
>CAYLNH010000344.1:0-6615 GCA_964384625.1 uncultured Lentisphaerales bacterium | reverse complement strand
GCACCGCGAACTCCTTCGCCAAGGCTTCGGCGCTCAAGAGGGTGCGGGATCTCTATGCGGACCACGAAGGGCAGTAATCGAGGGCTTACTGCGGGCCCGTGTCTCAAGTTGATTCGAACAAGTGCCGAAGCTATAGTAACGCAACCCTCAGCGGGAAGTCCGGATGAACGCGAAACACCTGAAGATCCACCTGTTATCTGTCGGCATCGTGGTGGTGCTGCTGCTGGGCGCCTGGCTGCTGGAATGGGTTGACTTCGTCAAGCCGATCTGGCTGTTCGGATTGCTGGCGCTGCCGTTGTTCTCGCTGCTGGCATCGCACGGGGTGGCGGGGCTGCCCTCGCGCACGAATGCCTCTTCGACCACGCTTCGTTGCCTGCTGTATATCCTGCTGATTGCGGCTTTGGCGGACATCCAGTATGTGATCCGCAGCAATACGCTGGCGGTCTATTTTCTGCTGGATCATTCGGCCAGCATTCCGGAGGCAATTCGGGAAAAGGGGGTGGCTTACGTGAATGCCGCGGCGAAGACGAAGAAGCGGAAAGACCTCGCCGGCTTGATGGTGTTCGCCGAGGACCAGAGCATCGAACTGCGTCCCGGCACGGATTTCAATATCGACACGCTGACGTCGCGGGTGAAGCCGGACTACACCAACCTGGAGGGCGCGGTGGAACTGGCGGTTACGGCGTTCCCCGCCAACGCCCGGAAGAAGATCGTCATTGTCAGCGACGGCAATCAGAATGCCGGGAATGTGGTGGACGCCGTACGCTATGCGGCGGGCGAAGGCGTCACGGTTTCGGTCTTGCCGGTCAACTACTCGTACCGGAACGAAGTGCTGGTGGAGAAGGTCCAGGTGCCCGACAAGGTGAAGAAGAACGAGCCGTTCGAGGTCCGCGTCCAGGTGGATTCGCTGAAGCAGACGGAGGCGTATCTGACGATCTACCGCAACGGCGAGCCGTTGGGCCGGCCGCGCAAGGTCGAACTGGACCCCGGCTCCAACCGGTACTTTGTGGAAATGCAGGTGGAGCGCTCGGGGATCTTCGTCTACACCGCCCGGATCAGCGCCGAAGAAGATACGATCGCCGACAACAACGAGGCGTCCAACTACGTCTACATCCAGGGCGAATCGAAGATCCTGTTCGTCACGCCGGAGGGCAACCTGCGGGACGTGGAACACCTGTTGAGCATCTGCCGCGCCGAGGACATCAAGGTCCATGTGATGCCGCCGGAACGTTTCCCGGTGCGCATGGAACAGTTGGCGGACTACGACTGCGTGGTTCTGGCCAACGTCCCGGCGACGAAGTTCTCGGAGAACCAGATGACGATGATCCGGACCTGCGTCAAGGATCTGGGCAGCGGTCTGGTGATGATCGGCGGGCAGGACTCCTTCGGCGCCGGCGGCTACGAGATGACGCCGGTCGAGGAAGCGCTGCCGGTGAGCATGGACATCAAGCAGAAGAAGATCATGCCCAAGGGCGCCCTGGTGCTGGTCCTGCATACCTGCGAGTTCGCGCAGGGCAATTTCTGGGCGAAGAAGATTACCAAGGCGGCGATTGACACGGTTCATCCGGCCGACGAAGTGGGCGTGGTGTACTACGGCAACGGCGACCAATGGCTGTTCCCGCTGCGCAACGCCAACAACAAACCCTATCTCAAAAACCTGGTGGACAAGTGCGAGCCCGGCGATATGCCGTCCTTTGCCCCGGCCTTCAGCATGGCGTTGAAGGGATTGACGGCGACGGACGCGATGGTGCGGCATATCATCGTCATCTCGGACGGCGACCCGGCGCGGCCGTCGCCGGCGGATGTCGACGCGATGGTGAAGGCGAACATCACGGTATCGACGGTGGGGATCAATCCGCACAGTCCGCGCGACGTCCAGGTTCTGAAGTACATCGCGTACAAGACCAAGGGCCGTTACTACTTCGTCAAAGATCCGAAGAAGCTGCCGCAGATCTTCGTGAAAGAAGCGAAGGTGGTGAAACGCAGTCTGATTTTCAACAAGCAGTTTCAGCCGCTGCTGGCGACCGGCAGTGAGTTGACCAAGGGCATCCGGCAGGCGGAGGTCCCGCCGCTGCTGGCGTATGTGGCAACCACCCCGAAGGACCGGGCGCTGGTCTCGATCACCTCCGACAACGACAACAAGGATCCCCTTCTGGCGGAATGGCGCTACGGCCTGGGAAAATCCGTGGCGTTCACCTCGGACGCCTCAACCAACTGGGCGCGGGCCTGGGTGCCGTGGCCGAAGTACCGCCGCATCTGGGGACAGATTATCCGCTGGACGACGCGGAAACGGGAGAAGAGCAACCTGACGGTGCAGACCAAGCGGGACGGCGACAAGGTGGTCATGACGATCGACGCCATCGACGAAAAGGGGCGTTTCATCAATTTCGGCAAGCTCGACGCGCGCCGGGTGGACTCCGCCAGCGCCGGGCACAACCTGGACGTCCAGCAGATCGGCGCCGGCCGCTACCAGGCGACATTCACCGCGAAAGACAAGGGCGTAAACCTGGTGAACATCGCCTACGACAACCCGCTGACGGGCGAACGCGGATTCATGCTGGCCGGTGTTGCCCTGCCCTATTCGTCCGAATACCGCAAACTCGAAGCAAACACCTCCCTGCTGCAGCGCATCGCTCAGATGGGCGACCCCGACGGGCAACTGCTCGACGTCAACCCGGCGGCGGCCGGCATCTTCGACTCGGATCAGCCGCCGTCGATCAACATGCAGCCGGTCTGGGAGTATCTCCTGGTGATCGCCGTCCTGCTGTTCATGCTCGACGTCGTGATGCGCCGGGTCATCGTCACCCGGGAAGACATTGCGGCGGCCTGGGCGGTTGCCCGCGAGCGCGTTACCCGCCGGCAGCGGGCAACGGAACAGGACGAGACCATGGCGGCCCTGCTGAAGCGCAAGCAGCAGGTCTTCCAGGACCAGGCAGCCGAAGACGCCGCCCCAGACAAGCCGGAACCGAAACCGGCGATCCCGCGTGAGAGCTTCAAGGAACGGCTGGAGCGTGAAGCAGCCGAAACCGGCGACAGCACCGAACGCGTCGAAGCCGAAAGCACGGACGACACGCCGAAACCGGACACCGCCGCCGGCAAACCACCGGCGCCGCCGCCGATACCCGAGCAACCCAAAGAACAAAGCTACACCAGCCGCCTGCTCGACGCCAAACGCCGCGCTCAGAAGAAGCCGGAATCCGACGACGACTGAGTGCCGGAGTTGACCTCCGCTTCGCTCTCCGCCGCCCTTCGGGCAGTCATAGACTTCCGTCGTCGTCGCCGGGAGAGACTGTCGATTTCAGGCATTTCCTCGAGTTTCCGCGGCCGACAGGAAAGCAAGCGAGTGCCCGCGGTGCCGGGGAAAGCGCCAGCCGCCCTTTTCGCGGCAGGTGTAGCCAAAGACCGCAGCAGACTGTATAGTATGCAACCCGTTGCTGCTCCATGCCGGCGCGGGAATTAACTTCCCCAGGAGACGAATCTGATGAAGAAGGCTCTGCTGACACTCGCCGTTCTCGCCGCCTTTGTCCTTACTGCTCTCTTTCTGTTTCACGCCGCGAACCCGCCTCCCATCGCAGTCCCTGACGGACCGACGCTGATCGCCGGCTTCGGGCCGAAGACCAGGTGGCGGGGTACGACGCCCGCGGCCAGGCGCAGCCGGGCGGTTACCCCGGCGCCGGCCTTCCTGGCCGCTGCCCCGCAGTTCAAGCCCGGCGACCGCCTTGCCGTGCCGCTGTTGGACGGCACAGTCTACGAGGCGGAAGTCATCCGCACCGGCAGGGACGTCAACGGCGCGGTCGGCATGACGGCGCGAATCGCCGGCACGAAGCATGGGCGCGCCTTCATCTCATCGCACGACGGCAAGATGCTGGCGCATGTCACCGTACCGGAACACGGCCGCAACTATTTCATCCGTTACAACGCCGAGTCGGACGTGCACGAGATGGCGGAGATCGACCGCGACCGGTCTGTCATTCTCGAAGCCGGTCGGCGGCTCATCCCCGCCGCGGCCGGAAGCAGCCCGACAGCGTCGGGCGACGCGGTCGCGGGCGCTTCCGACAGCCAACCGGCAACCGCCGGGGATGTCGCCACCAACGTGATTGTCGACGTAATGATCGTCTACACCACGGCCGCCAACACCTATGCCGATGGCCACGGAGGGATCGCCAATGTGATCAATCTGTCGATGCAGAAGGCGAATGACGCGCACGCGAATTCCGCGACCGGGATCACGCTCAATCTCGTGCATTCGGCCCTCGTTTCCTACACGGAAGGCGATGCGCTAACCGATCTGGACCGGTTGACGTTCCATGATGGTTTCGGCGCCGGCATAGACCAGACCTACCTCGAAGATGTGCCGCACTGGCGCGATACCTACGGTGCGGACCTGATCTGCATGTTCGAATCCCGCAGCGACATCGGCGGCCTGGGCTGGGCGCTGGAGAGTTCCGCGGGCGCCCCGAACTATGCGCATTGTCTGGTGCGCATCGAACAGGCGACCTGGACCTATACGCTGCCCCATGAATGGGGGCACACGATGGGCGCCGGCCATTCGAAGACGCAGTACACCCAGCAGGGCCCGCAGATCTGGAGCTATTCCGCCGGCTGGCAGTGGGAGGACGGCAGCTCGGGCGCCTCGACCGGCTACTGCTCCGTGATGACCTATGAGAACTTCGACGGCACCGGCGGCGCAGAATACATTCGCGTCGGACACTTTTCCGATCCGAATATCGACTACAACGGCAACCCGACCGGCGACGCCGACAACGGGGACAATGCCCGGACACTGCGACAGATACGCGAGGTCATCGCCGACTACCGCGCCCTGAATCATCCGCCGACGCTGGAAGTCAACAACGAGCTGTCCATCGCCGTCAACACTACCGGCACCATCACCAACGCCTACCTCGACAGCTCGGATGCGGACGACTACGGCAGCGACCCCGATGATGCCGCCAGCCGCACCTACACCGTCACCGACGACGTCGATTACGGCCAGTTGTTCAATGACGCCAACAGCAACAACACGCGCGACGCCGGCGAAGAAATCGACATGAACGACTCGTTTACCCAGCAGGACGTGGATAGCGGACTGATCAAATACAATCCGAACACCGATTATGCCGGCGCCGATTCGTTTGCCTTCCATCTGCAGGACGACAGCGGCGACGGCCCGACGGACCAGTTCAGCATCGCGGTCAACGGCACGCCGGGAGTCTCTGTCAGCAGCATCAGCGGCAACACCACTGAAGCCGGCGGGACCGCAACGTTCAGCGTTTGGCTGAATTCGCAGCCGACGGGCGATGTAACGATCGGGCTGAGCAGCAGCGACACCTCCGAAGGCACGGTTTCCCCCGACAGCGTCACCTTCACCACGTCGAACTGGGGCGAGAGCCAGACGATCACAGTGACCGGCGAGGACGACCCCGATGATGACGGTGATGTGGAGTACACTGTCGTGACCGGAACGCCGACAACGTCCGATTCGAACTACAGTGCGCTTGATCCGGATGATGTCAGCGTCACAAATATCGACGACGATACGCCGCAGATCGTGGTCTCGACGCCGGCGGTCGATATTGACGAAGGCAATACCGCCACGTTCGAATTCCATCTCGACATCGTCCCGCTCAACGCGGTCACCGTGAATGTGAGCCGACAGAGCGGCGACAGCGATATCGCCGTCTCGGGAACGTCCAGTTTTGTCGTGAGCGATACCAGCCCACAGACGGTTACCCTCGTGGCCGCCGAAGACAATGACAACGTGCTCAACGGCAGCGCGGTGATCCGCTGTTCCGCCGCCGGCCTTGACAGCGTTGACGTCACTGCCAACGAAGTTGATGACGACTTTCTGCTGCTGGTCGGCGCCGGCCCGGGCGGCCGCGCGGAAGGCGGCGGCGTGGCCGACCCCGATGCGGGACCGTACACCATCGAAGCGGCGCCGGACGCCGGCTACGTCTTCGTCAACTGGACCGGAAACAATGCCGCTGCCGTAGCGAATACCGGCAACGCCACGACAACAATCAACGTGTCCGCCCAGGCGATGGTCGTCGCGAACTTCGTCCAGGACTCCAGCCTGCCGGATATTCTGACCAACACCGCGGCCGTGACCATCGGCGAGGGCACGACCAACTCCTTCAGCGTCCAGCTGGCGACCGCTCCCCTGATCAATACAACGGTCACCGTCAGCGTCTACCGCGGCGACAGCGACATCACCGTCACCGGCGGCAGCACGCTGACCTTCACACCGGGCAATTACTCCGATCCACAGCCGGTAACCTTGAGCGCCGCAACCGACGCCGACGCCGTCAACGGCGTCGCCCTGGTTCGATGCTCCTCCCCGGACGCCAACGACGCAATGGTCACCGTACGCGAGGACGAAGGCGCTGGTCTGGCGGTCCAGACCAATGCCGACACCCTGAATGTGGCCGAAGGCGGCAGCAACACGATAACCGTGACGCTCAGCGGCGATCCCGGCGGCACCGTGAACCTCAGCTGTACGGATCTGTCCGGCGACGGCGACCTGTCGTTCACCCCGGAAAACTTCACGCTTGATTCCGGCAACTATTAATCCGGCACGCAAATAGGCGACATTCTCGCGGTGTGTGCTATATTAGT
>CAYLNH010000343.1:0-6655 GCA_964384625.1 uncultured Lentisphaerales bacterium | reverse complement strand
CTGGCCTAGTCTGATTCATTTTGAGATTGTGTGCAATGACGGCGTGCAGCAGAAAGCCGGCGGATTATTCAAGCTGGGGCCGGCCAGTCGAAAGCGCCGACCCGGTCGGCAGCAAATGGAGAGCAGATCATGAACAACAAACCCGAGATCATCCACCGGGATCACGACTGTGAAGACGGCCGTGCCTGCGAAGAACTGGCCGGCGGTCTGGAGCGGATACAGACACTTTCGCGGCGCCGGTTCCTCCAGGGCGGCGCGGCCGCACTCGGCGCCTCGCTGTTCGGCGGCCTGGGCGGTTTTATCACGCCGGCGGCCTACGCCGACAAGGCGGTGCAAACCGGCAAGTTCATCTTCCCGCGACTGCAGTTCAGCGTGCGCGACAAGACGCCGGACATCTGGGACGTGCATCCCATCGGCGACGTGAATCTCCGCAAAAAACTGCGAGACCTGACCAACATCAACATTTCCATGGAACCCAAGGTTGTCCGCCTCGACAACTTCGACGATATGGTTCGGCATCCCTTTGTCTTCATGACGTCGGAAGGCTATTTCAAACTGCCGGACAACGAGGAACGCAACATGCGGGAATTCCTGGAACGCGGCGGCTTCGTGCTTGCCGACGACTGTGTCTTCCGCGCCCGGGAGGATCGCTTCTTTCGCGACTACGTGAAGTTGATCAACCGTCTCTTCCCCGACAACAAGATGCGGAAGATTCCCTACGATAACGAGATCTTCCATTGCTATTACGATTTTGACCAGGGCGCCCCGCATCTGCAAGGCGTGCCGCACGGCGCCTACGGCCTGTTCGAGCCCGGCACGGGCCGGATCATGACAATCTGCACGCCTGGCGATATCCATTGCGCCTGGTGCCTGAAGTGGTTCGGCAAGAAGCGGGACATGGAAGGCGTCAAGATGGGTATCAACATCATCATCTACTTCCTGACACATTAGGAGATCCCATGCGCCTGCGTTTGATGGTTCTTGTGCTTCTGGCGTTGGCCGTTCCCGCGTTGCCGGCCGGCAAGAGTTACATGCTCGCGGTAGGCGGCATGCCCGGTTCGCCGGTGTTCGCCCGCCGCTACCGGGACTGGCTGACCCGACTCCATGGGCACATGACCGGGGCGGCCGGCGTTCCCGCGGCCAACGTGGTCGTGCTCAGCGGCGACAAGAGCTTCAAGGCTTCGTTCCTGCAGGGGAAAGCCACCACCGCCGGTGTGCTGGCGGCGCTGGAGAAGCTGGCGGCGAAAACGACGGCCGACGATCAGTTCATCCTGTTCCTTGTCGGCCACGGCACGAATATTGAAGGGGAATATCGCCTGCAGTTGCCCGGCCGCGATCTGATGGCGACGCAACTCGCCGCTGCGTTGAAGAAGATCAAGGCGAAAAATCAGGTGGTCCTGAATTTCTCGGGTTCCGGCGGCGGGTTCCTGGCGGAACTGATCGCGCCGGGCCGCGTCAACATCACGGCCAACGCCGAGGGCGAAAACAGCGAACCGGTGTTTGCCGAATTCTTTCTGCAGGGCCTGGAGACGAAGAAGGCCGACGGCGAGGGCGGCAAACGTGACGGCAGGATCTCGGTGCTCGAGGCCTATAACTATGCGGTCTACAATCTGGCGCAATGGGTATGTCGCCAGAAGGTGGTCGTCGGCGGTGACGGCAGCCGGTCCTGGGCCGTGAGCGGCAAGGAGAGTGTACGGCTGTTCAAGAAGCTCTACGGCGGCGGCAAGGACGAAATCGGCGCCCGCGTACTGAGCGCCGCGAGTCGTGCCGAGGCGCCCGATCCAAAGGTGATCATCCGGGTGCCCACCGGGCCGGAAACCAAGGAGCCCGGCTTCAACAAAGAGTACTGGACGGGGCGGCGCACCGTCGTCGAGCATGCGCTTCTGGAGGACTGCGGCGAAGACGAAGGCGGGGTCTACGGTCTGATTCCGGCGACCGACCGAAAGAACTACCTGCCGCTGAACGGGCGTGTGCCGGATGGCCCCGGACACCTGGCCGGCCGCACGGTTTTGGGCCGGGCTGCGGTATTGCCGCCGCCGCCAAAGAAGGCGGCTGAGCAATGAGCCTGTCGCATCGCTTCCAGAGGTACGCCGGGATTCTCCTCGTGTTGTTCATGCTGTTCGCGGGACGGGTTGCCGGTTTCAAACACCCGCGGGACTACCAGAAGTTCGGCCTCAGCTGGCAACGGTTGACGGCGGTCGGTCGGGTCTATTCGGTGCATCCACATCCGCTCTTCCCCGATCGCGTTCTGGCGTATACCGCCGGCGGCCTGAAGAAAAGCGAAGACGGCGGCCGGACCTGGAAGGCCATGGCCGCCGACAAGGTCGAAGACATTACCGATATCGCCTTTTCGCCATATGCCGTTGACACGTTCTATCTGAGCACGGAAGACAGCGGTGTCTGGGCGAGCAGGGACAATGGGAAGACCTTCAAACAGGTCGGGACGAAGGCAAACGGCATGGCCGCCGACGAGGTCGTACATGTCTACCTCGACAGCACCGACCAGGAGTACCGCACGATCATCGCCGTCCACGGCGATGCCGCCCCCGGGATCTCGCAGAGCCGGGACGGCGGTCGGACCTGGCGGGTCTTCGGCACCCGGTATCACGTGCACGATATCCAGTTCGGCCAGCGCGGCCGGAGTCAGGTGTTTGTCGTTGCCGCGTCAGTCCGGAAGCCGGATCTCCACGGCGTGTACTACGGCGTGGCGTTGACGGACTACTGGTACGAAGTCATTCGTGATGTGCAGGTGACGGGGCACGGCATCCCGGTTCACGCTTCGCGGCACGCGTTCTTCGCAACGCAATCGGGGCGACTGCACGTGGCCTACAAGAACCGCACAGAAACGTTCGGGCCCACGGCGGACGGGCCCTATGCCGCGGTCGGCGTAACGCGCGGACCGACCGAGGACCACCAGATCATGTTCGCCTATCAGCCCACCAAACTCGGGATGATCACCACCCGTAACCGGTTTCGCGAGTACCAGACTCACAATACCGGCCTGCATGTCCAGGCCTTCACGCGCGACGGCTCGCAGCTGCGGCCGAACGCGAACGGCTCGCTGTTCTTCGCGGTTGCCAATCGGGTCCTTTACCGCGGCGTACGCCACGGCGGGGTCCACCCGATTTCAGGGCTGTCGGTCAAACCGCCGGTATTCAAATACCACTTGACGAAATTCAACAATGCCCGCTCGGCCCTGCAGGATTCGATTGAGGCCCTGTCCCGGTCGCAGCGGGCGGCGGACCATGCCGCTGCCGTTCTGCAGGCGCGCCGCGACATGACCGAGGCTGTCAGTCAGTCGACGTTTACGCTGACCGCCAAGGTTGCGGGCGCGGCGCCGCCGAAAGCGGTCACGGTTGATCTCAGTCGTTTGCGTCACTCCAGTGCCACGCCGATGTATGATGACGGCAAGCACGGCGACGGCGCCGCCGGCGATCGCGTCTATGGCGTGGTCTTCCACCTCCGCCCGGACTCGCCGTGCCGCGTCGATCGCGACTGGCGCGTGGTATCTTCGGGACCGTTCGGACTCACGGTTACCGCGGTCGGCGCCGACCAACAGAAGAGCGGCGCCGTGGCCCTGTTGGGCGTCTATCGGCGATTGGACAGTTTCCGGATGTACGACGGCTGGAGTTCGCAACGGGCGAAGGGCGCCGCCGCCGGCGAACATGTGGACATCCGCTTCCCCGGCCATCGCCGCAAACGACGCTGTACCAGGGTGACGGTGACGGGCGAAGGCGAATGGGAGTGGTCGGCCGGATCCGACGGGCGCTCCTATGACATCACCGGGTTCTACGCCTTATCGATCCTGATCCGCGCCAGCCGTGAGACGAACGCGGAACTGCGGCTGCAATTGCGCGACAACCCGTTGTATGCGGAGGCCGTTACGACCGGGGCCGTCGACCTCATCGAAGCCGGCGGCGGCAAACCGTTGACCACCGAGTGGCGGCGGATTGTTGTGCCGCTGGCCGGCATGGCGGATGAAGCTGAGCTGTTTCGCCAGAAGAACTTCGGCTATGTCATCCTCAGCGGTGACGGTCGGGAAACGCTGAGCTACGAGATCGCCGGCATCCGGTTTCATCGGACGCGGGAGGAACTCGAGACAACGGAGAAGCAGTAGTGCGCTATCTTGTCCTCGCAATTCTCTTTTTCGGCGCGGCAACGGCTGACGACAAGAAGCCGACCGCGGCCGCCAGGGAGCTGGATCGCATCGCCCGCCAGGCTCACAGTCGCGACGGCAACGTGCGTCAGAAGGTCTGGGACCTCTGCGAACGGATTATCGCTTCGCCCGACGAAACGGCGGCGACAAAAATCAAAGCCCACGAAACCCGCATTCAGGTGAAACGCCGCATCCGTAAGCACGAAGAATACGCCGTGCTTGCCGAGGAGATGCTCAAGGCGTTCCCCGAGAACAAAGGAGCAATGCAGAAGGCCTACGCCCACCTGTTCGATGCGTACTACAACAGGCGCCAGCCGGCCAGATTCAAGGAGGTCCTTGACCGCTTCGAGAAGGCGTTCCCGGACGATATGTCCAGGCGCATCAGCAATCGCAACCGCCTGATTCGCCTCTACCTGCGGCAACGCAAGACGGGCGCCGACAACGCGTTGGCCCTGGTCCGCGAAACCTTGCCGCTGGCGGGCGGCAACGACGAGTTGACGGCGGAGTCTCTACGGCTGGCGGACAGTGCCGCCGGCAAGAAGAAATTGTATGAGGAGCAGCTCGGCTATACCAGACGGCTGCTCGAACCCGGGTATTCAAAGTACCTGCGGACTCGTGATCAACACCGCTATCGCCAGCACGTCGCGTCGCTGCTGCACCGGTTGAAACGTTTTGCCGAGATGCGGGCATTCTGTCGCGCGCAACAGAAGCTCGTTGAAGACCGGCATGTGGCGCAGGACTTCGCCCGGCGGATCGCCTACAGCTTTCGCGATGAGGAAAAGCACGAGGACGCAATCCAGGCGTTTGAGGATGTCTTTGTCGGGTATCCGCAGATCACCAGCGACTGGTGGAATCTGCAAATGGAGATTGCCCGTTGCCTGGAGCGCCTCGGCCGCCGCAAGGAAGCGATTCAGGCGGCCCGGATTGCGTTTGACGCTGCCGAGCACGGGAATGTGAATTCTCCGGGCTGGCTGATCATCAACAACCTGAAGGAACTGGACCGGGGGCAGGTCGAACGAGCGAATGCCTTCGTCCGCCACACCTATTTCGGTCCCGCGGGCCCGGATGGCCGACCGGGGACCGCCGATGACGTCCGGGACATCCTGGCAGAGGACTTTCCGCGGCCGGACTACCCGGCCCGGCGCCGGGCCTTTGCGGCGGCGCGCGACAAAGGCGGAGATCGCTGGGAGGACTCGCGCTACAGGGCCTGGACCTATATCTACAGCGGCCGGCCGAAACAGGCCTGTCCGGAGTTCCTGGATGCCTTTCGCCGCGCCGACCGCAACGAGATGCTCGACGCCGCCAGACGGCTCGTGATTGTCGGCACGCGGTCGGTGCGGAATACGTTCGCCGGCGTTGATGCGGAGTTGGTCTATGTCATGAAGGGGCCGGCCGGGCCAGACGGCAAAGTCGGAACTGCCGATGATCTGAGCAACCCGTTTCTCGCCGTTCTCCCGGCCGGAAAGCTTTCGGACCTGCCCGCCGGCATGACTGCCGCGGAGGCCAAACTGCTGCGGCAAACGCGTGAGCTGCTGCAGGGCATTGTTGACGGCAAGCGCGAGGACCGCCATTTGCGGCGCGCCGCGGTCTACGCCATCGGCCGCATCCACGAGGCCCTCATGGACACGGGCGGCATGCAGGACTGGCACGCCGGCCTCTATCTGTGGAAAGGGGATCGCCACGACTTCTGGGCCGCACTGTCGACGTATCTGCGGGCGTCCCGCGGTCGGGACCTGCATCTGGCCGGCGTCTTCGCCGCCTTTGAGCGGCTCAACAAGGGCGAAATTGAGATCAGCAAAGACGGCAGGCGCGAGTACGGCCGCGTGAAACGCGACTGGGACCACCGACTCAAGCGCGTTCGAATTTACCGGCAGGGCCTGCTCGACCGGATTCCTGCGGGCCGCTTTTCGGCCGGCGGCAAGCCCGGATTGAAGGCGACGTATTTCGAGAAAAAGGACTTCAAAGGAAAATCCGTTTCCCGCCGTGATGCAGAGCCGCGATTCCACTGGTCGAAGGAGCCGGCAAAGGGCATTCCGGCGGATCGATTCAGTGTCCGTTGGGAGGGCGAATTGACGCCGTTGTTCAGCGGCAAGACATACATTCAAACCGTCAGCGACGACGGCGTTCGGGTCTGGATCGGCGACAAGAACGTGATCAACTCGTGGCGCGGCGGTTCCCAGACGCGTTCCGGCACAGTTGACCTGACGAAGGGAAAAGCAGTCCCGATCAAGATCGAGTTGTTCGATGATCGCAGTCACTCGCGCATTGAGATCCGTTGGGGGCAGGTGCAACGCCATGAGTTCAGTCAACGGCTGTTGGCGGAGCCCAACAAATAGATAGTCTCGGTGGTTTGCGAGAACCCTTCATTCCATGTCCATACTTTTGGATTGGCGGAATTCCTTGAGAAAGTGCAGAAAGCACCGAACCTTTTGTCTGCTGGATGGCTCCTTAGGGTCCGCGCGGAAATAACTTCACATTTTGAGAGACTTTCAAGAGTCG
>CAYLNH010000342.1:0-6671 GCA_964384625.1 uncultured Lentisphaerales bacterium | reverse complement strand
ATCTGTGCGGGGGGCTGCCCGTAATGGGCAGTCCCTACCGCGACAATGCTATAGCCCTCACAGAGTGAGGAGACCATAGAGGCGCTGATCACTGCTTTGCTTTCGTCACAATCTCTTTCACGAACGCCGACTTCGCGTCGGTATACGTCTCGCGGTCATGCCTGTATTCATCTGCCAGCCGGCGTTTCAAGTCGGCGTAGCGCTGGGCATCGTCTGGATGTGATCGCAGCCAGTCACGAAACGCCAGGATGGCAGCCGACTGCTCGCCACGGGGCATCAGGTGGACGTGGTGCGTACGCATCCCCAGAAAACCATCACGCTTGATGCAGGTCATCTTGCCGTGGTACCACCAGTACTCCCAGGACGGCTCGTTGATCGCCGACAGGAACAACTGCTTGGCCTCGCGGACGGACGATACTTCCACCAAGACGTCGATGATCGGCTTCGCCGGCATGTCCGGGATCGACGTACTGCCGACGTGTTCAATCGACAACGCAGCGTCGCCAAGGACCTCCTTCAGCCAGTCGCGGAATTCTGGAAATGTACTCGGCCAACCGGGATCGTAGTCAGCAATCAGGATCTCATCACTCGGGCCGCCACCGGACAAATCGGTGTAACTGTTGCTGACCAACCGGAACGGGATGGGCGTTCCACCCGCAAGCCAGTTGTCAGGGACCGCAGCAGAAAACTCGCCGACCACGGGGCATGATTCCCGCGCTGACCGTTCGCGCCAGTCCCAGGAAAGACCGCCTTCCCAACTGCACCTCACGCCATCTGCTGTCGGCTGCAGAATCTGGATCGTATCTTCCGTCAGAGCCAATGCCATCATGCCGGTGGGAATCCGCTCGATCTTTTCGACTTCCACTCCAAGGAAGTACGGCTGCTGCTCGCCGACTCGCGGTCCCTCATAGCCGACATACCTCGTCAAACCGGTCGGCATTTCTTGCGGCAACCGCGTGAACAGATTCCCAAGAAAGCTGTAGTCCCCCGGCGCCGGCACTTCCGTGCGTAAGTCACCAATCAGTTGCAGGAGCGGAATCATTCGTTTCCTTCGTCCTTTGCGGCCCGAATATAGCCTGGGTTTGAGTTTCCCGATAGACTCTCAGGATCCGTGCTCCGAATCGTCGCGCGGGAATCCGTCCCGCGGCTTTCCTGCTGCGACCAAAGGAAGCAGCCGCGGGGTTCCCGTGCTTGCCAAGGAGCAAAAAAAACTCTCCCATTTCGGAACTTCGCTTGAAATATATTGTCATAGAGATAAAAGTATATATTAATATACACTTGAATATACTTTAGAGATTCGATGATGATGAATGCGACGAAGACGAATGGCGACCGCAGCAGCCGCGAGGAGGTGGCAAACACAATTCGCCGCCGGATTGTGATCGGCCAGTACCGACCCGGTGAGAAACTGCCGACCCGCGACGAGATCGGCACCGACCTGCAGGCATCCTACGTCACCGTCCAGCGTGCCTTGGATCTGCTGCGCGAGGAAGGCTTCATTCACTCCAGCCGTGGTCGCGGCACGTTCGTGGTCGATCACCCGCCGCATTTGCACCGCTACGTCCTGGTCTTGCCGGAACATCCGACCAAGAGCCCGCAGGAATGGTCACGGTTCCGGCAGATCCTGGCGGAGGAAGCGGAGTTGATCACGCGGGATCTGCCGCCGCGCCGGATGGATGTCTTCTTCGACGTCGATCCCCGGGCCAATACCGAGACGTACCGGGATCTGGTCCGGATGGTCGAGAGCGGTCAGCTTGCCGGCCTGGTCTTCCCCAATCGTCCGGACCATCTGGTCGACACGCCGCTGTTCACCACGCCCGGCATCCTGCAGGCCATGGTGGGACACCCGCACAATACGGTATCGGGAGTGCCCTGCTGCGGGCCGGACACCCAAGCATTCCTGGACCGCAGCCTGCACTTGCTGGCCCAACAGGGCCGTCGCCGGGTGGCTTGTCTGGCGCCGGGAGCGGTATTCCACGGAACCGAGGACCAGCAGATGGGCGATTTTATCGCCGAACGCGCCGCGGCTTTTGGTCTCGAGACTCACCCGTACTGGAATATTCCGGTCTCACCGCGCCAGAGTGAGGGTGTCCGCCGAACCGTGCAGTTGCTGATGAGCAATCCGGACAACCGCCCCGATGGCCTGGTGCTCTTTGACGACCATCTCACCACGGCATCCAGCGTCGGGCTGCTGGATGCGGAGGTCCGCGTACCGGAGGATCTGACGTTGATCGGCTACTGCAACTTTCCCAACCGGCCACAGAGCAACGTCCCGATCACAAGGCTGGGATTCGACTGCCGCGCTCTCTTGCGGCGACTGGTGGATTACATCGATTTGCGCAATGACGGCAAGCGGTGCCCCATGTACGAACCGCTGCCGCCGGTGTTCGAAGACGAACTGCCGTATGAGATCTCCGGAGAAACAGACTACTAGGCGCCGAAGGCGCGATACGGGATACGAGATGCAAGATGCAGGATACAGGATCGATGTTCCGGAGCCGGCAAGGATGCCGGCGATCTCAGACTTCCGACCAAGCTCCTCCTTACCGATTACCGATCACCGATTACTATGAAAGGACTCCACATGCTGCGCCGAATGACCCAAGTGCTGTTACTCGCCACACTGTGCTCGCTGCCTGCGTTTGCCGGCGGCAAACAGTTCTTCCCGGACAATCAGATCCCGATGTTCAACATTCCGAAGATGAAGGCAGCGCCGACCATCGACGGCAACATCAAGGCGGACGAGTGGAAGACTGCCGTACGCATCATGGGCATGGCGACGGCGCACAACAACCGCTATCGCGGCCGCCCACATGTGTTCTGGGTCTCCTGGGATGCGAAGCACATCTACATTGCCGGCCGGGCGCACGTGCTCAAGGGCCATATCCTCGGCAAGAGCCGCCGCGAGAAGTACACCACCGGCACAGTGTTCGACGACGCCTTCGAATTCGGCCTCGGCATGGAGGGCCGCAACCAGCAGCCCGGCGAAGTTCCGAGTTTCTTCAAGTTCATCCTGAACTTCCTGAAAGCCGGCGAGTACCTCAAGATGTACCCGTCGATCGGCCAGTACCTTTACAACTGGCGACCGGAACTTGATATGGCGACAAAGCTCGAAAAGACCGACGACGCGCAGTACTTCAACATCGAGATCGCCCTGGACCTGAAGGACCTGGAGATGCCGGTCGAAAACAAAGCCGGCGATCTGATCAAGATATTGCTGGCGCACGACGGCAAGAACCCCGGCTGGCAATGGACCTGCGTCCCCTCCGCCACCGGCTACCTCGTCCACACCGGCTATCCCCGCGGCACGCTGACCAAGGACCGGCCCTACCTGCAGATGGAGCAACTCGACGGCTTCGACGACGAAAAACTCAACCTGAAGTCCACGCTCTACAATCCGACGGACAAGCCGCAGAAGGTGAAGGTCGAGTTGCGGATTGGCAACCAGCTTTATCGCGGCCGCGGCGAGTTCGATCCAACGACTGCAGTCAAAGAAGAGAAGGAACTGGTGATCCCCGCCAACGATTCGATCCGCTACGACGTCCAGAAGCAGTTCGCCGGCTTGACCGGCAAGCGCAAAAACAAGAGCGGCAGGCACGACATCACCGTCGCCGGCAACTTCAGCCTGCGCATCACCCGCCCGGGACTCGAAGAGAATCCGGTCTACCGCTACCACCTGGTCTTCCAGAAGGACACCAAGAAGGCTCACCTGCAGTACACTGCGAAGGACCTCCTGTTCAATATGAAGACGCGGTTCAATCCGGTCTCTTGCAAGATCTGGATCGAAGCCGACACACTCGATGCCAAGCTGCCGAAGGGCGTCAAACCGGCCGGCATCAACTACACCGTCAAGCTCGGCGACAAGGAGATCCAGACGGGCCGCATCAAGCAGTACATCTACTACAAGTTCCAGGACCTCATCCAACTGCCGCAGCTCGGCCCGGGCAAGTACGACATCACCATCGACATGGTCGACGAAACCGGCAAGGTCCTCCTGACTCGGAACGCAACGTTCGCCAAGAAAGACGAGGCGAAGGAGTTTCCGGAATGGTGGGGTAAGAAGTTCGGCAACCCCGAGCAACTGCTGAGGCCGTTTGAGGCGCTCAAGGTAAAGCAGGCGTTCCGCGGCAAGAAAACCGAAGTCACCTGCGTCCGCCGCACATACTTCATCAACTCTCTCGGCCTGCCCAACCAGATCACTGCAAACAGCGATTCCGTCCTCACCGGGCCTGCCCGCATCATCGTCACGGTCGACGGCATTGACCACGAGGTGCCGGTCACGAACAAATTGAATTTCACCGAGAAGAAAGACTGGCGCGTACGCTTTGAAGGCGCGGCCTCCGTTGCCGCCGGCATCAGTTTCCAGGCGAAGGGCATGATGGAACAGGACGGCCTGGTCAGTCTGGAGTTGACCTACAAGCCTGTGCGCGGCTCGGTCAACGTCCAGGAACTCAAGATCGAGTGGCCGGTGGACGACACCTTCTACAACCACATCGCCTGCATGGGCGTCGGCGGCAACTATTCCGCCCGCTACATCGACGTCATCCCCGCCGGCCAGGGCGTCGTCTGGTCGTCGAAGAAGCACATCGGCAAAGCCGGCAGCGGCATGTCCGAAGGCAACTTCTTTCAGAATCTATGGATCGGCACCGAGAAGCGCGGGCTGCTCTGGTACGGCACGAGCGACGAAGGCTGGGTGCCGAACGACAAGCTTGCCGCCCACGACATCGTGCGCGACAGAAACACGACGATCATCCGCAACCACATCATCGGCACGCACCCGACCGAGAAGCCATTCAAACTCTCGAAGGCGCGGACGATCAAGTTCTCCTACAACGCTTCGCCGTTCAAGAAACTGACGAAGGGCTGGCGCATCAACCAGCGGTCGGCGGCGAACGGCTTCACCAAGAAGCCGAAGTACAAGTGGAACTGGGACACCGGTAAGGAGTACTTCTCGGTCCTCAGCCCGCCGTTCCCGAAGCGCGACAAGTGGGACGAATATTACAAGCACTGTGCGGCAGTCGGCGCCGGCATGGAGAAGCAGGGCATCTACGGCCCCGGCATCCGGATGCGCCCGTACCTCACCAACCAGATCGCACTCCGCGGCTACATGCGAAAGTCGCTGGAGAACCATATCTACAACTACTTCTCGGCTGACTGGGAAACGAGTGACAGCGGCGAGACCCTGAACGAGTCGTATCAGGACTACATGATGTGGCTCCAGCACCTGCAGGTAACCAAGGGCGGTTGCCGCCACTTCTACTACGACATCTCCATGTGCGGCCGGATTTCGCGGGCGGTCGTTGCCGATATGGGCTACATCCTGCCGGACGGCCGCATCCAACCGAGCGGCACGGATTGGACATTGCGCCAGTGGTACATTCGGGCCAACGCTTTGATGCAGGAGAACGGGCTGTACCCGACCGGCATCTCCGGGCACGCCACCAATACGATTCCACTGGTCGCCCTGCCCTTCAGCGATGCCATCCTCGACAGCGAGTTCCCGATGAAGGACCCGATCACGGTCTTTCCGATGCATCGCATGATCGCCTTGTCCGTGCCGCAGAACTTCGGCTGCAACATCAACCACCTCGGCTTCATGAACCCGAACTGGGCGGCGATGCACGACGCCGGTATGGGCGGCGGCCACAGCAGCGTCTTCGACCGGCCGGAATGGCGTAACTGGGGTATCGAACGCGAGGACGTCGAGTTCATCCCGTACTGGCGCAACCAGAAACAGGTTCGCCGCATTGGTGACGGCCTGATCTGCTCGATGTGGAGACGCCCTCGTTCCGTCATCCTCGGCATCATGAACTACGGCCTGGATAAGGAAGGTTTCGAGAAGACTCGCCCCTGCGAACTAACGCTGAACCTGCAAGCCCTCGGCATCCCCCAAGACGCCCGGGCCGAGATGGTGCGCGCCAGCGAAATCACCCGCAACCACCTGCTCAGCAAGTACGTCACGCACTTCAAATGGTATAAGGACCTTCCGGGCAAACCGCATCCCTACCGCAAGGGCCAACAACAAAAGTGGCGGCCGAAGGCAGAGCCGAAACTGGACCTGAAGACCGGGGCACTCACCGGCTTCGACATCTTCTACCACGACCAGCGCTACATCGTGATCAACTGGGAAAACAAACCGGTCGACGACAGTAAGTGGAAGGAGGACCTGCCGGACGACTACCGCACGGCCGCACTTAACTGGGGCATCAACAACGCCACCGAAATCACCGGCAGGCCGACAGTCAAATCCAACGGCAAGCTCAAGGTCCGCGCCTGGAGGCGCGACGGCAGTGTCCTGCTGATGATCGAGAACGCCACCGACAAAAGCGAGATGGCCACGATCAATGTCGACGTCGATGCGCTCGGCCTGAAGGTTCAGAATCTGTGGGAGGACTTCTGTTCGTCCTACGCCCTGAACGGCGGCAGCATCCGGAACGTCGTCTTCACCAAGGAATTCGAAGAGAAGCAGAAGCACCACTACACCCGCGGCGCTTTGGTCTATGACGGCCACCAGGGCCTCGTCAAAGGCCTCGTCCACAAAGGAAAGAAGTTCCTCATCAGCATCGACAAGTATTAGTCGGAACGCCAGACAGCTCGACGAGACACGAGACACGAAACACGAGACACGAGACACGAGACACGAGACACGAGACACGAGACACGAGACACGA
>CAYLNH010000341.1:0-6729 GCA_964384625.1 uncultured Lentisphaerales bacterium | reverse complement strand
AGGTTGGTATGTCTGCCCCGAATAATGCGACGTTATTTCCGCGCCGACCCTTAACATTCGGCTCCTTGACTTTTCCGGCTTTTCCACTCACGGTTCTGAGCCTTGGTTTGGCAGCAGAAAGACATTTGGTCGGGAAGGATAGCAGTCGATGGCCTTTCGCCTGGAGGAAGACGAGAAGATCGGTTCCGGGATCAAGCGTGTCTTGACCGAGGAGATCGATCGTGCGGTCGGCGGCCTGGCCGATCCCGAGGTCCCGAAAGAGAAGGGGATCCATGATGCCCGGCGGAGCTGTAAACGGATTCGCGCGGTGCTGCATCTGATCCGCTGGCAGTTGCCGGACGAGTTCAAGACGGAAAACCGGTGGTTTCGGGACACCGCGGGGAAGCTTGCCAGGGTTCGCGATGCGGAGGCGATGGTCGAGTGTTTTGATGATCTGGCAAAGGACTACAGCAAGACCGATCTGATCGAGGCGTACGCATCGGTCCGCGATGGGCTTCACTCGCGGCGCGACAAGGTTGCCAATGGCGAGAACGCCAATGGCTATGCCGCAGTGGTCAAAGGCTTCCGTCAGGCCCGGGAACGCATTGCCGGCTGGACCTTCGAGGCGGACGGCCTGGACATTGTGGAGAAGGGCTTGCGCCGGACCTATCGGCAGGCGCGCCGCGACATGAAACGCGCCGCCAAATCCCGGGCCACGGAAGATCTCCATGAATGGCGCAAGGCCGTCAAGTACTTCTGGCATCAGACCGAGGTGCTCCGGCGGCACGTGGATCTCTTCCGAAAAAATTACCGCGAGCAGTTTCACCAGCTCTCCAGTATCCTTGGTGACGACCATGACCTGGCGTTGCTGCGGGAGATGATCATTGTCGATCCCGAACACTATGGCTCCCCGGATGTCGTCCTGGCGTTCGTGAAGGTAATCGACAAGCGTCGCAAGAAGCTGCAGAACGACGCGCTGAAAATCGGCAGGGAGGTCTTTGCCGAAAAGCCGAAACGCTACATCAAGGGTGTCCTGCCGTAGTCTCGGGGACTGCGTTGATCTCGGTGCCGCTCACCATTTCCTCCCAGGCGGGAATCCCTTCGCAGGCGCCGATGTTGGCAATGCACGCCGCGGCCGATTTTGCGCCGATCTGCGCGGCTGCCGCCGGCGACAGGCCATGCAGCAGCCCGGCCATGAAGCCCGCGTCGAAGCAGTCGCCGGCGCCGGTGGTGTCGACGATCGCGGCCGCGGCGCTCGGGACGTGAACCGGGGGGGCGTCCGGCGCATAGACCAGGCAGCCTTCCTGCCCCAGTTTCAGTACGATGCCGTGTGCATCGAAGCCGCGCAGAATCCGGACGATGTCATCCGGTTCGGTTGTGTTGAGCATGGCGGCCAGATCGCTGCTGCTGGGCAGGAACCAGTCAATGCCCGGGAGCATCGCGCCGAGGATGCCGGCGGGCCGGCGGCGGCCGAGATTCTCGTCGGCAAAGGTGAGAATGCCGCGGCGGCGGGCTTCCAGCAGCATACGGGCCGCCGGCGCGCCGTCGAGGCCCGGCAGCGAACCCATGTCCTGGTACATCAGCACGTCGGCATCCAGGAGCTCCTCGAGATCGACATCGGCGGGGCCGTAGTCGTGACTGGCGCCGTAGGTGCAGACAAACTCATGCTCGCCGTCGGCGTTGATGCCGACGAAGCAGTACGTGGTTGCTTCGCCGGCCGCCACGCGGCAGCCGCCGGGGTCGGCGCCGTGACGCTCCAGGTCCGCCGTCGCCAGTTGACCGTAATGATCGTCGCCGATACGACCGAATACTTTTGCCGCAATGCCGATTTGTGCCAGCGCCGCACCCGTATTGGCGGCGCCGCCGCCGACGCGAAACGTGACCTGGTTCGAGACGTTTTCGACCGCTTCGCCGCGTTCCGGCAGCCGCGTGAAGTCGTCGCAGAGCGCATCGATCAGCACCAGCCCGATCAGGCTGACTTTCTTTCCGGGTCCAGTCGTCTTCATTTGCTGCCAATGGTAATTCGGGATTCTCCGCTTTCAACTCGGCAAATCGCTGCCGGCGCTTTTCGTCCGGCCGAGTGTGTCGTATCGTATAGCCAATGGATGTGGCCTGGTACAGACAAATCACCGAAGACGTCCTGGCGCTCTGGCTGCAGCACAGTGTCGACGACAGCGGCCTGTTTCATTCGGCCTTTGACCGTACCTGGCAGCGGACGGAGGCCACGTCCTGCACGCTCGTGACCCAGTGCCGTCTGATCCACAATTTCTGTTCGGGCTACGAATTGACCGGCGACGAGCGCTATCTCGCCGCCGCCGTCTCCGGCGCCGGCGCCTTGCAACGGCATTTTCTCGACGCCGCCCGCGGCGGCTGGTTCTTCGCCTGCGACGGCAAAGGTCGCCTGACGGACGCCGGCAAAGACATGTACGGTCACGCGTTCGTTATCCTCGCCCTCGCGCATCTGAGCCGGCTGGTCCGCGACCCGACCTGGCGGGACCTGGCCGTCAGTACCTGCGAAACGGTCGAGCGCGAGTTCATCGACAGCTGCGGCGGCCTGTACTGGCACTTGAGCCGCGATTTCCGGCAGGAGAAGCGTGAGCCCCGGTCGCAGAACCCGGTCATGCATCTGTTCGAGGCGTTGCTGGAGTTGGGCCGGGTGGAGGCGGCGGCGCTGGAAGAAGCCCGGAAGCTCTTCCTGCTGGTGGACTCGCTGCTGCTGCGTCGGGATGGTCTGCTGCCGGAGTACTTCAACGAAGACTGGGAGGAACTGCCGGCCGCCGAGGGCGGCGGGCTCTGGGTCGGGCATGCCTTCGAGTGGGCGTTCCTGCTGTCGCGCGCAGTGGAATTCGGGTTGCCGGACCAACTGCTGCGGCCGGCCCGCAGACTCCTCGGTTTCGGCGTCTGCTGCGGCATTGACCCGGATGACGGCGGGGTCTATTCGCAGGTGAGCCCGGAACTGGTTGTGAGCGATGCCCGAAAGGGCTGGTGGGAGCAGTGCGAAGCCATCCGGGCACTCCTCCATTTTGTGCTGCAACGTGGTCGCCGGGACCTGCTGCCGACGCTGGAACAGGTGCGCGGCTTTGCCGACCGATGCTTCGTCGACCATGAATCCGGCGGCTGGTATATGGGCCTTGCCGACCGGCGCAAGGGCAGTCTGTGGAAGCTTGATTACCATGTTGTCGGCATGGGGCTGGAGGCCCTGCGTCTGACCGGCGGTTTGCCGGCTCCCGCCGCACCGGGCTGACACCATTGTGAATGACGCCTTGAGAATCTTTGGGTGCAGGCTATAGTTCCGGTTTTCTTGCTTGTCTTTCCCCGTGTTGTTATTCCGTATTCCGGCATTTGAAGTTGGTAGTTATGGATCGTAATACAGTGATCGGCCTGGTCATTCTGGGCGTCGCTCTGGTGGCCATGGTAGTGCTGGTTCTGCGTTCGCGCCGCATCGTCAACCGCCTGGCGGAGACGCGCCCGAGGTCAGTCCGTGATGCGTTAAGGGATTTGCGCCGTGGCCGACGATCGTAACATCAGTTCCGAGCTCTCGCGCGAGCTGACCCTGTTCCACATCACGATGATGGGGCTGGGCATGATGATCGGTGCGGGCGTCTTCGTCGGCATGGGCCCGACCATCGGCCGGTCCGGGCCGGGCGGTGTCTTGCTGACGTTTGGTTTGAACGGCCTGGTGGCGCTGTTTACCGCCTGTTCCTACGCGGAGTTGAGCTCGGCCTTCCCGCGCACCGGCGGGGCCTATCACTACGCCCGCTACGGCTTCGGCCGCGGCGTCAGTTTCGTGTCCGGCTGGATGGAATGGTTCGCCTCCAGCGTCGCCGGCAGTCTGTACGCGGTTACGTTTGCCGTCTATACGGTGCGGTTCTTCATCGCCATCGGCTGGATGAACTGGGTGCCCGACGCCGTCCTCAACTACGAACTCTGGGGCATCCGGAATTTCATCCTGGTGAAACTCGTGGCGATTCTGGTGGCGGCCGCGTTCATCTTCGTGAACTACCGCGGCGCGTCGGAGACAGGCCAACTGGGGGCCTTGATGACCTTGGGGCAGACGGTCTTTCTGTGGATCATCGGCGGCATCGGCGTCTGGGTTGTCCTGCGCCACCCGGAACGCCTGAAGAACTTCGAGCCCTTCCTGCCGAGCGGCTGGGGGGTGGTGCTGGCGACCATGGGCGCAACCTACGTTGCCTTCGAAGGCTACGAAGTCATCGCGCAGGCGGCGGACGAGACGATTGAACCGAAGAAAAACCTGCCCAAGGCCATGCTGTACTCGGTATTGATTGTGACGTTGACCTATGTCCTGGTGGCGTTCGCCTGTGTGGCGGCGATCCCGGGTGACGGTTCGGTGACCGGCGGGTTGTCCCCCTACGAATGGATTGCCCAGTTCGGCGAAACCGGGTTTGGCGAGTCGGTAGCACTCCTGCTGCCGAGCAAGAACCTGGCGAATTTCCTTCTCACCCTGGCGGTCATCTTCGCGTCGACCTCGGCGCTGAACGCGACCGTCTTTTCCGCCACGCGGGCACTCTATGCGTTGGGCCGGGACCGCATGTTGCCGGGGGTCATCTCCCGCATTCATCCGAAGCGCAAAACGCCGTGGGTGGCGTTGCTGGGCACGTCGGCATTGATCATCGCCATTGCCCTGCTGAAGACGAAAGAAATTGCAATCTGCGCCAGCATGATGTTCCTGGGATTGTTCTTCCTGGTGAACCTCTGCGTCATCCGGGTGCGCCAGAACATGGGCGATGAACTGAGCTACGGCTTCCTGATGCCCGGGTATCCGGTGGTGCCGATCGCCGCAATCGTGCTGCAGGGACTCCTGGTGTTCTGGATCTTCCAGAGCGAAATGGGCGGCGGCCACGGGCCGGACAAAACGAATCCCCTGTTTCTCTTCATCGTGCCCGCCTGGGTGATTGTCGGTATCGCGCTCTACTTCGCCTACGCCCGGCACCATGTGCGCGCCTCGAGCCGTGAGGTCCAGGTGCTGGAGGAGGATTTCTATGCTGCCCCGACCGCCAACGGCAACGGCCACGGGTATCGCGTTATGGTCTCTGTCGCCAACCCGAAGAACGCCGTCGAATTGGTTGGGACCACCTACAAACTGTGCGCCGCGAAGAACGCCGCGGAAGTGGAGTTGCTGCACATGGTGCCGGTGCCGGAGCAGGTCCCCCTGAGCGATGCCGAGGAATATATGTGGGAAGGCAAGGAAGCGATTGCGGAGATCATGCTCTATCTGGAGCCGCTGTTCCCGATCACCTCCACCCTGCGCTACTGCCGTAACCTCGCCCGCGGCATCGTCGGGGCGGTGCGTGAAAAACGGGCGAACCTGCTGATCATGGGCTGGCACGGCGAACAACGCAGCTATGGCTTCAGCCTGGGCAGCACTGTGGACCCGGTCATCGAGCGCAGCCCCTGCAACGTCGTCATCGCCAAAGGAAAGTGCAACGGCAAACTCAAGAAGATCCTTGTCCCGCTGGCCGGCGGCCCCAACAGCGCCTTCTCCCTCGAAGTCGCGGCGGCACTGGCCGATAAGGAGGAGGGCGCCGTGACGGCATTCTCCGTCATCAATCCCGGCCGTAAATCGAAGTTCGACGTGGTCTCCTTCATCGCACAACGCCAGACCGAACTCGGGTTGCCAGAAGAACGCATCACGGTGAAGGCGGTAAACGCGTCGAACGTTGTGGACGCGATCCTGCAGGAAGCCGAGGAGTACGATGCCGTCATCGTCGGCTGTACCCGGCGACCGCTGATCTACCGTATGACGCGGGAGTCGATCCCCGAAGAGATCGCCCGCCGTTGTGAAAAGCCGCTGATCATGGTCAACGCCGCCACCGGTATCCAGTCCTGGATCAAACGCTGGTTCTGAGACCGGCTGCGTCCTCGACCGCACCATCGTATCCCGTCCCGCTTCGCAAGATGCCGAATCGCCCCGTTGATGCGGGAAGCGCAAGGCACTTGCCGGCCCGGTGAAGGGTTTCAATGGACAAGGCTGAACCATCAACGTCTTCCCCAAACGGATAAACCGCCTGGGATCGTGCGGTCGAGCCAACTGCCGTCAGCAAGCATTAACAGAGCGGACACGCGACCCCGAAGGCATACCCGGGGGCAGGCACGCGGGTTGCACTGCTTTCGTCGCGGGCTATATTGATGGTGCTTTCAAATTCGCACCGCAAAACTGCAATCCCGCCAGCCCCAGTCAGTCCCGATGCCTGAACCCTTGAGCCATGCCTTGAGCCCGGATCGCGTCAGCCTGCATATCGAGGCCACCGACAAGGACGCGATCATCCGTGAGCTCGTCGATCTGCTGGATCAAGCCCCCGGCTTGAACGACCGCCCCGCCGTGGAACAGGCGATTCTCGAGCGGGAGGCCGAGATGAGCACCGGGCTGCATAACGGGGTGGCTATCCCCCACGGGAAGAGCGATGCGGTGGACCAATTGCAGGCCGCCATCGGACTCAAGCCTGAAGGCGTTGATTTCGACTGCGTCGATGGTCAGCCGGCGACGATCTTCGTCTGTATGGTTTCGCCGACCAGTCAGACGGGTCCGCACATCCGGTTCATGGCCGAGATCAGC
Source organism: uncultured Lentisphaerales bacterium (assembly GCA_964384625.1). GTDB lineage: Bacteria > Verrucomicrobiota > Lentisphaeria > JABSQK01 > JABSQK01 > CAYLNH01. Next base: position 176 of record CAYLNH010000341.1, on the reverse strand, counting down.
CGGCTGCTGCGGCAGGAAGAGGTCCGGGCGAAGTTGTTGGGGGCGACGACTGCTGAAGAGGTACTGCAGCTTCTGGAGCAATAGCTGCACCACAAGAAGAAAGAGCGCGGGGGACCGCTTCGATGACACCGCCTCGGAGAGGCGGGCTACTTTGTTTCGGAGGAATGTAGGGAAAG
>CAYLNH010000340.1:0-6752 GCA_964384625.1 uncultured Lentisphaerales bacterium | reverse complement strand
CAGGGCCTACTACAACGCCTTCAGCGTTGAACCGTATCTCCCCCCATCCTGGGGCAGGCTTCGCCAGCGCCAGGCTCAAGACTATCACGCCTTCAGCGTGAGGAGTGGCGACTACAGAATAGCTTGAAACGCTGTAGACCCCGGGTCGCTCGCCGGCCCGGTGAATGAGTTCATCAGGGCAGGAGATGGCCCGTCACCCCGCTTTTCGGGCGCCGGGAAGCCGGCTTCCCAGCGCCCGAAAAGCGGGGTGAGGCGTGAGGGCTTGCAGCCACTGATGAACTTCTTCACCAGGCGGGTAAACCGCCTGGGGTCGTATGATCGAGCCAATTGTTGGCAGAAAAGACCTACGGAAGCGACATGCGCCCGACGGTCAGGGCAGGAAGAAGGCGGAATCCGGATCGCACGACGAATCTTCCGATCCCGGTCGACCCATCTCGGCGAACAACTCGTGGTACTTGATCTCGACCGTCTTGGACTCGTCCAGTTTGATCTGGTTGACCGCGTGGTTCATGATCGACTGGAAGCAGGCATGCGCATCGCCGCGGGATTTGGCGGCAACGTAGAAGTTCAGCTCGCCGGCGCGGCGCAAGGGGTTCTCCGGTTCACAGGCGGACAGGGTCACGGTGTGGATGCCCAGACGGTTGGCGACGTCCTCGGCTTTGAGCACGTTGATGGAACGCCCCGACGTGCTGATGCAGACCAGCATATCGCCTTTCTTCCCGCGGCGCCGCAGCGGTTCGGCGAAGATCCATTCGTAGCCCATGTCGTTGGCGACGGCGGACATCTGGGCGGATTCGCTGAACATCTCGGTGAGCAAATGGCCTTTCCGGGCGAGGTCGACGGCGAATTCGCTGGCCAGGCTGGCGCTCGGCCCGTTGCCGACCAGGTAGACGCGGTTGCAGTCGCGGCGGACATCCGTCATCAGGTTCGCCAGCGTTTCGAAGCCTTTGTCCGGCTTCATCTCCCGGGCCCGCTGGTCGACGACCATCTCGGCCAACAACTTGTTTATTAACTTGGTCTGTGTCTGCCAGTCGCGTGCCATATTGTCTGTCTCCCTGCGCTGTCGGCCCTGGCTGCACCTGGTCCCACAGTTCGGAGCCGGGCCTGCATTTTTGCCGCGCCGGTTCGCACAATCCTCCCGCCCAAAAACCAGAAACAGCGTGCGTCCAAGCGTTTGACCGAAGTTACCGTTTGCCGTCGCCGGTGTCAATCGAATTCGCCGGAAATCTTCTGATTGGCGGCAGTTCGGCGGGCCGTATCGGCGCGGTGTCAATCATCAGCCTTGAGCATGGCGTGCAGCCGGGCCAGGTAGTCCATCACCTGATCCTCGCTCGCCGGCTCAAACATGTCGTCAATGCTCTTGTTTTCAACGAGTTCGGTGGAGAGGTCGAAGAGGAAGGGGGACGGGCTGGCGGCCTGGCCCTGGCCGAATCGCGCCCGGCGTTGTGCCCGCGTCAGAATCAGGTGCTGCTTGGCCCGGGTCATGGCGACATAGAACAGCCGGCGCTCCTCGTCGACATCGCCGTTCTCGCGAAGCGAGCGTTCATGGGGGAAAATATCCCGTTCCATGGCGATGACGAAGACCACCGCAAACTCGAGGCCCTTGGCGGCGTGGACGGTCATCAGATTGACGCCCTTGACGTCGTTGTCTTCCTTTTCTCTGGTGCGATCCTGTTCGTCGGCGAGGGCATTGGCTTCCAGGAATTCCAACAGCGTGGCGCCGCCGACCTCGCGTTCGAAGGTGTAGGCGGCGTTAATGAATTCCTCGACGTTGGCCAGGCGTTCGGTGGCTTCGTGGTGATCGCGATAAATGCTCTTGAGGCCGTTGAGATAGCCGATGTCGCGGAGGTAGCGCTTGATCTTGTCGCCGAGATGCCCCGGGCTGGAGAACTCCTTGAAGGCGGCCTGGTAGGCGGTGGTGAACCTGCGGATACCGGCCGTTGTTTTGGCCGGGAGCTGCGCCAGGAAGGCGTCTTCCCGGAGTGCGGCCAGCAGGCGCTGCTTGCCGCGGCGGGCCTGGGCCTCGAGTTTCTCCATCGTCCCGGCGCCGATGCCGCGCGGCGGCACGTTCAGGATGCGTCGCAGGCTGAGCTCGTTGCTCGGGTTTGAGATGAGGCGCAGATAGGCCGCCGCATCCTTGATTTCGCGGCGTTCAAAGAACTCCTTGCCGCCGATGACGCGATACGGCACCTGTTCGCGTTTGAAGGTCGTCTCGAAGGAGCGCGACAGGTGGTTGGAGCGGTAGAGGATGGCCATGTCGTCGAAGGGAATGCCGCCTTCGACGTTATAGCGCTTGATCAGGCGCGCGACCATCTGGGCTTCTTTTTCGGCGTTTTCGGCAGCCAGCAGGACCGGCAGATCGCCGTGGCCGCGGCCCGAACGCAGGGTCTTGCCGTGCCGTTTCTCGTTTTTGGCGATCAGATCGTTGGCGGCCGCCAGGATCGCTCCCATGGAGCGATAGTTCTCCTCGAGCCGGATCACCGTCGTCCCGCTGTACTCAGTGGGGAAGTCGAGGATATTGCTGACATCCGCGCCGCGCCAGCCGTAGATCGATTGGTCGTCGTCACCAACAACACACAGATTCCGGCGGTCGCCGGCAAGCAGGCGCAGCAGTTCGGCCTGGGCGCCGTTGGTATCCTGGAACTCATCCACCAGCAGGTAGGAGAACTGCCGCCGGTAGTCCTCGAGGATGCCGGCGTTGTCGCGCCACAGCTTCACGACCATCATCAGCAGGTCGTCGAAGTCGACCAGGTTCATGAGCCGCAGGCGTTCGCGATAGCGTTGGTAGACCAGTCCAGCCTTCTGTTCCCAGCCGTTGTCGCTGTCCAGGAGGTCCTCGGGCAACTCCAGCTCGTTCTTGGCCTGGCTGATGCGATGCCGCAACCAGGGGACGCCCGGATCGCCGTCATCCGTCAGGCGTTCGTCAACGGCGATTTCCTTGATCAGATCGATGGTGTCGCTCTCATCGGCGATGCCGAAGTTATGGCTGAATCCGAGACGCCGGATATGCCGGCGCAGGACGCGGCAGCAGAAGGAGTGGAACGTGGATACGGTCAGCTCGGCCGGGTCGATGTGCGGCAGCATCGCTTCCAGCCGTTCCTTCATCTCGCGGGCGGCTTTATTGGTAAAGGTCACCGCCAGAATGTCGGTCGGCGCGATTCCCTGGTCCAGCATATGGGCGATGCGATAGGTGATCACCGTCGTCTTGCCGGTGCCGGCGCCGGCCAGGACCAGCAGCGGCCCGTCAATATGGGTGACCGCCCGGCGCTGGCCTTCGTTGAGTCGACTCAAATCTACGGACACGAACAAACTCCATATGATCAATCCCGGCTCGTCCACAGAATTGGAAATCCGGGGGAATTCATCGGCTGCGGCTTGACAACCGGCCGGTCACTCGCACTAATACACGGGCCGCGTCGAAGCATCCGGAACTGAGCCGGCCGCAACCAGTATAGACGCACGTCAGGGCCTTTCAATTGAGCGCTGGAGTTTTTGCGGCCGCCACCGAATTATGACCAGGATTCAGGAGTCGGAACATGGCCGAAATCAACCCCCAGGCGGTCGAACTCAACGAGATTATCCAGCAGACGAACCCGCACGTCAATAACCTGCTGTCGGATCGCGGCAAGCGCATCTTCTTCCCCGCCAAAGGCATTCTGGGGCAGGCCGGCGAGGCCAAGGGCAAACGCATTAACGCCACCATCGGCACCGCCCTGGAAGACGACGGCAGCCCGCTGCGGCTGAAATGCCTTGAGGATATGGTCGATGTCGAGCCGCAGGCGTTTCTCTACGCGCCGAGCTTCGGCCGTCCGGACCTGCGGCAGCTCTGGCGCGAGATGATCCTTGCGAAGAACCCGTCGCTCGCCGGCAAGAACATCAGTACCCCGGTGGTGACGCAGGCGTTGACGCATGCCCTGAGCATGGTCGGTTATCTCTTCCTCAATCGCGGCGAAGCCCTGATTACCACCGATATGTTCTGGGGCAATTACCGCCTGCTGTTCGAGAACGCCTGGGGCGCGAGGATCTCCACCTTCAATACCTTCACCGCCGACGGCTTCGACGTCGACGCCATGGAAGCTGTGCTGATGAGCGGTCGGCCCGGCAAGCGCGTCCTCTTGCTGAACTTCCCCAACAACCCGACCGGCTACACCGTTACCGAAGCCGAGGCCGAACGCCTCGTTCAGGTGCTCGCCGCCGCTGCGGACGCCGGTAATGAATTGGTTGTCGTCGTCGACGACGCGTATTTCGGCCTTGTCTACGAGGACGGCATCCTGCGGGAATCGATCTTTGCGCAACTGGCCGACGCCCACGAGCGCATCCTGGCCGTCAAGGTCGACGGCGCCACCAAGGAAGACTACGTCTGGGGCTTTCGCGTTGGTTTCCTTACCTATGGCGTCAAAGGCGGCACCGAGGAGATGTACCAGGCGTTGGAGGCCAAAACCGCCGGTGCGATTCGCGGCAACGTGTCCAATATCCCCAACCTGTCCCAGTGTCTGTTGCTCAAGGCGTTCACCCACGCGGACTACAAGGCGCAGAAGCAGGAGAAGTACAACACACTGAAGGCGCGTTACGACCGGGTGCGCGAGATCTTCGCCGCGCATCCCGAGTATGCCGAAGAGTTCGAAGCGCTGCCGTGCAATTCCGGCTACTTCATGTGCGTGCGCCTGGCCGACTCCGACCCGGAAGAGGTCCGGCAGATCCTGCTGAACGAGTTCGACACCGGTCTGATCGCTGCCTCCGGCGTACTGCGCGTGGCGTTTTCATCGACTCCGCTGTCGCTGCTGGATGACCTCTTCGCCAACATCTATGCGGCCGCTCAAAAGGCCGATCGATGAGTAAACGCCTGCCGCCGTCCGTCGTCGTCACCCGCGAAGAAGCGGGGCGGCAGTTGGACGAATGGCTGGCGGCGCGCTTTACCTACCACACGCTCACTGAGTGGCGCGACCTCGTCCGCAGCAAGCAGATCCTGGTGCGCGGCTTCGCCGTCGCGCCGGACTACCGGTTGAAGTTCGATGACGACGTCCGCTATCTGCCGCCGGACCTGCCGGAGCCGCCGGTCTGCACCGACTATACCATTGTCCATGACGGCGAGGACTACCTGGTCGTCAATAAACCGCCGGATCTCCCGTGCCACCCCGGCGGCCGCTACTTCGAGCATACGCTGTGGCACCTCATGGGCGGCGACGGCGACCGTCGGCTGTACTTCATCAATCGGCTTGATCGTGAGACGTCCGGTCTGCTGTTGATCGCCCAGACCCGATACGCCGCGCGCAAGTTCGGCAAGCAGTTCCAGCGCCGCCAGGTGAGCAAGGAGTACCTGTGTCTGGTGGAAGGCGAGTTTCCGGAGGACTGCCATGCCGCCGGCGTGCTCGTGGAAGACCCCGACAGCGAGGTCCTCAAGAAACGCAAATATCTGCCGGCCGGCGAGGGTGAAACCTGTGATACGTCGTTCCGGTTGATGGGCCGGGGCGGCGGCATGTCCCTGCTGCACTGCCGGCTCGGAACCGGCCGGCTGCATCAGATCCGCGTCACGCTCTGCTCCCTGGGATTCCCCGTGGTCGGCGACAAAGTGTATGGCCGCGACGACAATATCTTCCTGCGGTTTATCAAACAGGGGTTGACCGACGCGGACCGGCAATTGCTGCGGCTGCCGCACCAGGCGCTGCACGCCTGGAGATTGGGCTTCACCGATCCGCACGGCGTCGAGCGGTTATTCGAAGCGCCCCTGCCCGCTGACGTGCAGGATCTCCTGCGACAGAACGGCATCGCGGCGCCGTAATCCGGCATTGTCCCATCATTGGAATCGAATCACAAACCGCTATCTTTGCCTATGGCCAAACGAAAGAAAATCGAGTTGCCGGAATCGGACGACGCCCTGATGGACCAGTGCGACATGCAGACGTTCCGCTCCTCCGGCCCGGGCGGTCAGCATGTGAACACCGCCGATTCCGCCGTACGCTTGAAACACCGGCCCACCGGCATTGTTGTGACGTCCCGGGAGCATCGCAGCCAACACCGCAACCGCGAGGAGTGCCTTCGAAAACTGCGGGAGCGCGTCAAGAAACTGAATCATCGTCCCAAACGCCGCAAACCAACCCGCAAGTCCCGCGGCGTCCGCGAGCGCGAGCTGAAGAGGAAACGAATCCGGTCCGAGAAGAAACGCCTTCGCCGCCGGCCGTCAGCCGACTGACGGTTCGGTTCGCATCCAACAACGCGTAGAAATGGTAAACCGAGGAAGTTCGTTCCCCGCCCCAACCGGACGAAGCATGAATAGCCCCGGGTGACCAGCGGGAACCCGGGGGGTAGAGTACGGGAACGCAACGCCCCCGAAGGGGGCGAACATGTGAAAGCTTTGAGGACGTTATCATGCTGAAAATCCCGCCAGACCGACTGAGCGACACCGCGCTCCGCAACCTGATCGAGGATTTCGTCACGCGCTCCGGCCGCAATCACGACCAGGACCAGTTCAGTGCCGAACAGATGATCGACCAGGTTCGCCGGCAACTGGACAGCGGCAAACTCGTGATCGCCTTCGACGAAGAACTGCAGAGCTGCACCATCATGAAGGCCAACGACTTTTCCGCGGGCCGGCCTGAGTAGACGATTCTGTCGCTGCCGTTCCTGTCGGGGTCGAGTTGCTTCAGTGGCGTGGGGTGCACTCCCCCACACCAACAGAGATGGTCGCGGCGGAAGTCTTGCCGCCACGGATTGCCCGGGGGGCGAGGCTCGAGCCAGGCGGTGAAATGGGCGTG
>CAYLNH010000339.1:0-6778 GCA_964384625.1 uncultured Lentisphaerales bacterium | reverse complement strand
TGTTTATTGTCGTCTCGTTTCCCGGGGCACTGCCCTGGGCTGGTATATGTCGCCCGTTCAGGGCTTTTGTTTATTGTCGTCTCGTTTCCCGGGGCACTGCCCTGGGCTGGTATATGTCGCCCCTTCGGGGCTTTTGTTTATTGTCGCCTCGTTTTCCGGGGCGCTGTCCCGGGCTGGTATGTTGCACCCCTCCGGGGCTGTAAGTTCGTACCATCATCTTCCACACCGAGCACGATCAGCCCGCCATCCATGTTCAGGAACGCGCAAACCGTATCGAAGAAGTTCGACGGCAGGCGGTTGCTTGCCCGCTTGAATTCCAGCGTCAGCCCTTCCTTGCGGCCGAACGGATATTTCCCCTTTGTTTTCATGTCACCCTCCATCGCAGTGTGAACAGGGGCTGTGTGTCGCTGCTGTGCTTCAGCTGCTTCTCGATGTTCACAATGTCAGCGTCGAGCTTGGCCGTGGCGACTTCACCAGCGTACGCAATATTGACGGGCAACGTCTGTTGTCAACCTCCACGACAAAGCTGTGAAACCTGAGTCGGGATGGCACAGCCACTACACTGCTCGGTTCTGCCAGAGGTCTGCGCCGCCCAGTCCTTCATCCCCACGAGGAACCGGGGCCTGCCAGCCGTCAGACCGGTAGCACTTCTCTGCGGTGAATTAATAATCGCAACCACCCCCTTGACGCGGTCGCCGGGGCGCGTATTTTTGGGGGTTCAGTATTACGAAATTGAGAATCGTAATAATTCTGTTGCCCGAAATACTACTGCGGTTTGCGACCGAAAGGAAGACGTCTCATGTCCATGCTTCGCTGCTGTTGTCTGTTGCTGTTACTCACTGCTATCCTGGTTGCTGATGATAATGAACCGTCCGCAAAACGACCGGTCAACCGGCTGGCGCCTGTCGTTGTCACCGCCACGAAGAAGGAAATCGCCGCGGATCGCTATCCCGGGAGCATTTCAGTGATCGACCGGGAGGCGATCGAAACACAGCCGCATCAGAAGGTGGACGAATTGCTGCAGCGCCTGCCGGGCATCAATGTGCAGCGGAACAGCATCAGTGACATGCGGCCGGTGGTCGGCATGCGCGGTCTGGGTTCGTTCGAACAGGGCCGGGTTCTGGTGCTGCAGGACGGTGTGCCGCTGAACAAGACGGACAACGGCGACGTCAACTGGAACAGCCTGTTGAGCGACAATCTGGCGCGGATCGAAGTGCTTCGCGGCCCGGGTTCGGCGATGTACGGCAGTTACGCCATGGGCGGCGTGATCAACCTGATCACGCGTCGTCCCGCCGCGGGCGTCCACGGTTCGGGCACGCTGTTCGGCGGCAGTCACGACACCTGGGGCAACCGATTCAATCTGTCAGCAGCGGCTGACGCCACGCGGGGCTGGTGGTTCGACTGCACCGGCATGTACCTGGACACCAACGGCCACGAAGGCATGTCCGATTACAACCGGGCGCGGCTGGCGTCTCCGGCCGAGGACGAGACGAGTCTGTATCTGACCGAGTGGTCGGTGATGCCGCGTTTCGGCTACTCCTTCGACGAACACAGCGGCGTTGATTTCGCCTATCGCCATTATTACGACCGGCGCAGTGAAGGCCGGCGCGGCGACAACGACAGTTCCGGTGAGTACCGCCATTTCACCACCGACTTCTACAAGGCCCGGGTATACGGCGGCGACGACATCGTCCACTGGGAAGCAAGTGTTTTCCATCAACTGGAGCATTACTACAAGCTTTACGACCGTCCGGCGCCGCGCCCGGATACGGATGTCGATTCCGACCGGCGCGACTACGGCCTGCTGTCGCACGTTTCCTGGTGGACGTCGCCCGGCAATCTTCTGGTCTTCGGTTTCGACTACAAGGAGGGCAGCGTCGAAGCGCAGGATATCGACGAACCGGGCCCGGGCTATATCAAGAACGAAGGCGATATGCGCTTTTACGGACTCTACGTGCAGGACACCTGGTTTGCCGACGACAATTTCGAATTGAACCTGGGGTTGCGTTGGGATTACGCCAAGTTCTACGACGGCGCGATGAGCAGTGACCCGGGGCATCTGTTTGCCGGTTACATTGCCGCCAATCCTCCGGCGGACCGGAGCTGGCACGCCTGGAGCCCGCGACTGGCCGCGCGTTGGCATTTCAACCCGCAACTCAGTTCGTATGTCTCTTATGCCCGCGGCTTCCGCGCCCCTGAGTTGGACGACCTCTGCCGCACCGGCTGGCAATACGTCGGCCCCAAGATCGCCAACCCTGAGCTCGACCCCGAGACCATCGACACCGTGGAACTCGGCACCGACTGGAAACCAGCACCGGACACGAAGACCGGCTTCGCCGTTTTCTATTCGCGCGGCCGGGATTTCCTCTATTACATCGATACCGGCATCCCGGTCGCTGCCATGGGCTATTGGGCTACACGGAACTATCAGATCAAACAGAATGTCAGTGAAGTCCAGATCTTCGGTTTTGAACTTTCCTGGCAGCGGACCTGGCGGCGAAACCTGGATCTCTACGCCAACTACAGTTTCACCCGCTCGGAAATCCTCGAGTACGACATCCCCAACTTCGCCGGCGCCGCCGACCTCGAAGGCAGAGAACTGCGCAACGCCCCGCGGCATTGCGGCAACCTCGGCTGCAACTGGCGAAATCCCTGGGTCAATACCAATCTGAACTTGACGATCAAAGGCAAGTACTACACCGACGACATCAACTCGACCGACTACGAAACCAACACTTACGTGCTGGTCGACGTCAAGTTCTGGAAGGAACTCGGCGAGAACTTCACCGTCTCCCTGGACATCCATAACCTTCTGGACGACGACGACACAAACACGGCGACCGGCTCTGAACTGGCCGGCGGCGTGCCCTACGACCTGACCGCACACAACGCCGGCCGACAGTTCCGGGCCGCCGTGGAATACCGCTTCTGATTCATGGACGACAGCGAACGAAAACCCGGATACACCACGATCCAGATCGTCTTCCTGGCCTCGTTGATCGCGTTGGATTTCGCTTTTGGCATGGTCGCCAAGAACCTGCTCGCGCCCACCGGCATCACCCGTATTATCCGCGTCGATATGATCGTGCCCGTGCTGCTGATGATGCTCTGCCGCCTGCTGCTGGATCGCTGGGGCACGCTGACGATCTACGAGATCGCCTGGGGCCTGCTGGCGGTCTGGATGATGCCCGGCGCCTTCGGCCTGCCGGGCTTTCTCAAACTGCTGCCCGCCGTCGCCCAGGGGCTCGCCTACGATACGATCTTCTCCGTCATGCGCCGAACCCCGCGGCTGCGGGTCTACGTCGCCGCCGTTGCCGGCGGCATCGTGGGTATGATCGTGATGATCGCGCTGAAGGTCGCCATGGGACTGCCGTGGCAGCGCGTAACACAGATCGTCTTCGGCGTCGGCACGCTGCTCAGTGTGGTGATCAACGTGATCGGCGCGGCGCTCGCACTGGTCGTCTGGCACCGGATTGCGGACCTGCAGCTGACCAGGCGCATCCGGGCCACAACATGATCCGGACGCGGCAACTTGGTTTCGTCGCGGGTGATTCCGACAAACGCATCCTGTCGGGCATCGATGTCGACATCGCCCCCGGCACACGTCTGGCGCTGGTCGGACCATCGGGCTCGGGCAAGACCACCTTGGGCTTCCACTTCTGCGGCGTCCACCGACAGGCGCTGCTGGGACGGAGTTCCGGCAGTCTGCAGCTCAACGGCCGCGAGTGCATCAACGCCGATTACCCGGGATTCGCCGGTGTCGTACTGCAGAACCCCGCGACCCAGCTCTTCTGCCGTACCGCCCGCGAGGAGGTCGCGCTCGGACCCGAAAGCCTCGGCCGCCCCGCGGCGGAAGTCCGGTCAACCTGCAGCCGACTGCTTGACGATTGGCAGCTGACCGACGTCGCCGACCGCCCCCTCGACCAACTCTCGCACGGCATGAAACAACGCGTCTCCATCGCCGCCATGCTTGCCATCCGGCCGCAGGTCCTGCTGCTGGACGAACCAACGAATTTCCTCGATCCCGACGCCGCCGACCGCCTGTTTGAGCTGCTGGCGGAGGTCTCGCAACAAGGGACCACCCTGCTCCTGATCGATCATGACCGGGAGCGCCTGGATCCCTGGGCGTCCGAGGTGCTGCGACTGGCCAACGGCCGGCGGCAGACCGGCGATGAACCGCCGCAAACACTGCCGGCCTTGCCCGTCACCACCCCGGGACCAGCTCTGCTGACCGCTGCAGAGCTCTCGTTTTCCTTTGCCGAACAAGTCATCCTGGATGCCGCCGGCTTCACTCTGCATGCCGGTGAAATCGTCGCGTTGACCGGGCCGAACGGCGCCGGCAAGACCACCTTGCTGCGACTGCTGAAGGACCTCCTGAAACCGACGGCCGGCAGCATCCGTCTGGCCGGCGGCGGCCGGCGGCTGGACCGGGTCGGGCTCGTACTGCAGGACCCGGACCAACAGCTCTTCGCGCCGACCGTCAGGGCCGAATGCGGCTTTATACTCAAGAACCAGGCGGTTGCCGGCGCCGAACGTGATCGCCGGATTGCCGCCGCCCTTCAGGCGGTTGGCCTGGAGGATGCCGCCGAGCGCCTGCCGATGTCTTTGAGTTACGGCGAAAAACGGCGGCTGGCGCTCGCCTCGATCCTGGTCGGCCGGCCGCCGGTACTCTGCCTCGACGAACCGACCGTCGGCCTCGATTACGACAATCTGGGTCGCCTGCAGCAGCAACTGCGGAAACACGCGGACGACGGCGCGACCATTCTTCTGGCCACCCACGACCTGGCCTTCGCCCGGGCAACCGCTGCCCGGCGACTGCACCTGGAACAGGGACGGTTGACGGAGCGCGGGTATGACGACTGATGCAAATCGACCCTGGCTGGGACTCAGCCCGCTGCCGAAGCTCGGCCTCTTTGCGGCGTTGACCTTTCATGTGTTCTGGATCGACTCGCTGCCGACGCTCGGCTGGCTGGCCGCCGCCCTGGCAGCGTTGCTGTTCGTCACCCGCGTTGATCTCGGCTTCTTCAAATGGCTGCTGCTGCTCGGGCTGGCGGGTCTGCCGTTTTCTGCGGCGCTCTTTCTCGTCGCCGCCTACGAGCAGACGGGGGAATGGTCGACGGCCTGGCCGCTGGCGCTGCACGACGCCGGATTGTTCATCCTGCGGCTGAAAGTCACGCTGCTGGCCAACATCATCGTGGTCCGCACCACATCGCTGCGGGAATTGACGGAGGCGCTGCGCAGTCTGCGATTGCCGGACCGGGCGGTGCTCTTCCTTGCTACGATCGTCCGGTTCCTGCCGCTGAGTCTGCAGGAATGCCGGCGAATCGTCGAGGTCCAGCGCTGTCGCGGCCTGCGGTGGCGCGGGCTGATGGATCCACGTAATCTGTTGCCGATCTTCATCCCGTTACTGCTGTCGCATATGCGGCTGGCTCATGAGATGGCGTTGAGCCTGGAGATTCGGCATTTCTCCTGGACCAGCCGTCGGCGACGGGAGCCCCCGGTGCGCGGCCTGACCGACGCCGCGGTGTTGGCTCTCGCCCTGATCCTCATCATCGCCCCACAATTCCTGAAATGAGCCGGCTGCCTCCCATCACTTCATCACTCCACCTTGGGCGCCATAGCCTTGCCGACGGCGGCTCCAACACTCCAACACTCCAACACTCCACCTTGGGCGCCATAGCCTTGCCGACGGCGGCTCCAACACTCCAACACTCCAACACTCCAACACTCGAGAGTTCACCATGAAAACCATCGCTTCCTTTGACGACGCGGTCACCTTCCACGGACATGCCTGTCCGGGACTGGCCATCGGCTACCGCGTCGCCGTCTGCGCCCTTGAACAACTGGCCGATACACGCGCCGAAGACGAGGAATTCGTCGCCGTCGTGCAGAATGACTCCTGCGCGGTCGACGCCGTTCAACTGGTCTGCGGCTGCACCTTCGGCAAGGGCAACCTGGTCTTCCGAGATCACGGCAAGCACGCCTACACCTTCTTCAACCGCGACACGGGAAAGGGCCTGCGAATCTATGCCGAACCGGTTCATCTGGACGACCCCGATGACCCGCGACTGGTGGAGCTGTTTAAAAAAACGAAAAAGACGCCGGGCGAGCAGGCCGAGCAACGCGACATTCTGGACCGGCGCATCCAACGGCTGCTGACACTGCCGGCAGACGAGTTCCTGCGCTGTTCGCCGCCGGCAATCACGCCACCCGAACGCGCCCGCATATTCGAATCGCACGCCTGCGAGCAATGCGGCGAGCGCGTCATGGCAACCCGCCTGACCGTCGTCCACGACCGCGAACTTTGCTGCGAATGCGCGGCGCAAGGCTGATCACCAAGTGTGGGACGGGGAGATGAAATTGTCAGCGGGACGAGTTTTCCCGGCAATAGCGCTCACGGTCGGCGATGGCCTGGTCGAAGCACTTCATCAAGGCGAAGTTGAGCGTGCTCACATGCGCGGGCACACGCGACGGCTCACCGAAGATGTCTTGGCGCGACCGTTGGCCGCACCAAAACTGATCCACATCCAACGTCGTTGTCTTGATCGTTGTCTCCCATCGCTCCCTGCCGGATTCGGAGTATCGCTTCGCTCCGATTTTGGACAACGATCAAGACAACGATGGAGATTCTTGGGAGTTGTAGATCGCCAGATAAGAATCGGTTACTCAGCAAAGCCTGTACAAGAAACAAGAACCCGCAGAATAGTAGTACGAAGCCGTGTAGCCGTGAATGGCGCTGAATTAAGATGATCTTGGGACAGGCAATGTCTTTTCCGTG
>CAYLNH010000338.1:0-6961 GCA_964384625.1 uncultured Lentisphaerales bacterium | reverse complement strand
GGAACCTGGAGCGCAGAAATGGGCGTCTTGTTGGATAGCATTACTGAGGTCTGGGGGACAGTGGGAAAACAAAGGGCAGCCCCGAATCGGGACTGCCCTGGATGATCGTCGATCGCAGCTCAGCCGTAGAAGGACACCATTTCCTTCAGGCTCTTGACCTTGATCTTGTCGGCGTTGCCGGCCTGACCAAAGGCGATCATGCGCTTCTTGCATTCTTCGGCCATCGCCTCGCGGGCGGGACCGAGATACTTGCGCGGATCGAACTGACCGGGGTCCTCGGCGAAGACCTTGCGGATGGCGCCGGTCATGGCCAGGCGGTTGTCGGTGTCGACATTGATCTTGCGGACGCCGTGTTTGATGCCGCGTTGGATCTCCTCGATCGGCACGCCGTAGGCCGGCTTCAGGTCGCCGCCGAATTCGTTGATGATGTCGCGCAGCCGCTGCGGCAGGCTCGATGAGCCGTGCATGACGATGTGGGTGTTCGGCAGCCGGCGGTGGATCTCTTCGATCAGGTCCATCTTCAGGACTTCGCCGGTCGGCTTCTTCTTGAACTTATAGGCGCCGTGGCTGGTGCCGATGGCAACGGCCAGGGCGTCGAGGCCGGTGTCGGCGACGAACTGCTCGGCCTGGTCCGGATCGGTCAGGTGCTTCTGGGCGTCCTCTTCGCTGAGGCCGGCGCCGTGGCCGTCTTCAATGCCGCCCAGACAGCCGATCTCGCCCTCAACCGTAACACCGACGGCGTGGGCCATTTCGACCACCTTCTTGGTGACGTCGACGTTCTGCTCGTAGGTTGCCGGCGTCTTGCCGTCTTCCAGCAGGGAACCGTCCATCATGACGGAGGTGAAGCCCTGTTCGATGGAGCTCTTGCAGGTCTCGGCGGAGTTGCCGTGGTCCAGATGCATGGCGATCGGCAGCTTCGGGTTGAGTTCGACAGCAGCGAGCATGAGGTGCCGCAGGTAGGCGTCGTTGCTGTATTTGCGGGCGCCGCGGGAGGCCTGTACGATGACCGGTGAATTGGTCTCGGTAGCGGCCTGCATGATCGCCTGGATCTGTTCCATGTTGTTGACGTTCAGCGCGGCGATGCCGTAGTCGTTTTCAGCCGCGTGGTCGAGGAGGATACGCATCGGTACCAATGGCATAGTGCAGTTCTTCCTTTGTGTATATAAGGGTTAGGCAGTGAAACAAAAATCGCACGAGCGGCCACTATACACCTGAGGCCCGGGAATGAAAGAGGTCCAGTTCGATAATTCACGAATTCCGGGGCCGGCTGACAGGCTCAGGAAAGGTGCTCCGGGACCGTGGTCTTGCGGGTCATATCTTCGAAGCACTCGCGCTCGCGGATCAGATAGTGACGGTCACCGTTGACCAGCACCTCGGCCGGCCGCAGGCGGCCGTTGTACTGGTAGCTCATGCAGTAGCCGTAAGCGCCGGCGTTTTCGACGACGATGAGGTCGCCTTCGGTGGTGTTCTCCGGCAGGTCGCGATCGCGTACCCAGTAATCCGTGTTCTCGCAGATCTGGCCGGTCATGTCGATCTTCCGGCGGGCCTCGTTTTCGCGGCCGTCGACATAGATGTGGTGGTAGGCGCCGTACATCGCGGGGCGCGCCAGCGTGTTCATGCCGATGTCCGTTCCGAGAATTTCGCGGTAGCTGTGCTTGACCGAGTGGACGCGGCCGACGATATACCCGGCATCGCCGACGAAGTAGCGGGCGGGTTCCATGGCCAGTTCCGGCGGCTCCAGACCGTACTCCCGACACTTGCTCAAGAACGTCTTGACCACCAGTTCCGCGGTCTTTTCGATGTCCAGCACATCGTCGTCGGCCTGGTAAGGAATCCCTAACCCCCCGCCGAGATCGACGAATTCGAAGTTGATGCCGAGCTCCTTGCCGGCCCTGCCGATCAGGTCCATCAGCAACTCGGTGATGAAGACGAAGTACTCCGGCTCCTGCATACAGCTTCCGGGCATCATGTGCGCGCCGAAGCGGGTCAGGCCGGCATCGCGGGCCTGGCGATAGGCGTCCATGACCTGGTCCGGATGCACGCCGAACTTGGCTTCGGGGCCGGCGTTGGTCACGAAATGGCCGACATTGCTCTTGCCGTAGCCCGGGTTGACGCGGAAGGACAGGACTTCCGGCTTGCCGAACTTCAGCAGGCGGGGCAGGATGGAGATGCAGTCGAGGTTGAAGATGACGCCGCTGGCGAGCCCCTGCTTGATGTCGTCATCGGAGAGGAAGTTGCCGCTGAAGACCACGTCCTCCCCCTCGCGGCCGACTTGTCTGGCCAGCAGGATTTCGTTGACGCTGGCGGCATCGATGCCGGCGCCTTCCCGGCACAGAATGCGGGCAATCGCGGGGTTGTTGTTGGCTTTGATCGCGTAGAACAGCCGAAACTTGTCGTAGTGTTGGCGAAACGCCTTCAGTGTCCGCCGGAAGTTCTCCCGGATTCGGTTTTCTTCATAGACGTAGGTCGGCGTGCCGTAGGTCTCGGCGATCGTCTGCACCGGAACGTCTTCCAGGTAGATCTGTTGGTCGGCATCAATTCTCATGGTGGTCGGCTTTCTTCGCTGGTTCTGCAGTCAAAATCAGACGCGTACTATAGGCGGGAACGGGCAATGAGCAAGGACGCGGCACTCCTGCCGGCAATGCGTCAGTCACGGGGAACCGCTCCCCGTGACTGACGCACTGCGGCGGCGCCGACCGGGGTCACGGGCACCGTCGTTCGGGCTATTTCCAGGCGACCGCTTCGGTTTCGAGGGCCGGATCGCCGGCGGCGCCCTCGGGGGTCCGTTTCCAGGTGCGGCGGCACCAGAGGACGAGCAGCACCACGATCGGGCCGACCATGAGTTCACTCGGCAGTGCCGCCATGAAGTCCGGCCAGACCTCATAGGCGCCGGCCCGGTCAAGACCGAAATCGATCAGCAGCGGGATCGTGTCGTAGATGGTATGGATTGCCGCGGCCGCCAGGTAACCGAGGAACAGCGGGAACGGCCAGCTGCGGCGCAGGGTGGCGTTGGCCGCAACCCCCTGGATAAAGCCCATGCCGGCGTGGATCGGCACCGCCAGCAGACCGCGGCGGATCATGTCGCCCACGCCGAGGTCCGGGGCGTACGTGATGATGTTCTCCATCACGGCGAAGCCGAGACCGCAGATCACGAATCCGAGGATGCGGCCGGCATCGCCGAGGCGGCGGCCGAGGCCCATGATGAAGATCGCCGCGATCAGGCCGCAGCTCATCTTCCAGAATTCCTCTCCCAGACCGGCGCCGAGCATGAAGGCGATAAAGGTGTCGGTTCGCGATGTCGCCTCGAAAAAACTGAACCGGGTGTATTGCGCCAGGTACCAGTTGAAATACAACGCGAAGATGCTGCTGGCGACGCCGGCGAGCAGGAACAGCGAACACGCCGTGTAATCCGGGCGTGTCCGGCGGTACTTGATCAACACCATCCAGACGAAGATCAGCAGCGCCGACCAGCAGGAGATCAGCAGATCGCTCAGCGTGAAGAGCGTCTTCAGGACGATGATCAACTGCATGAGCAGGCCCAGCAGCGCATCGAAGAAGCCCGGTTCCGGTTCCGGGGCCTGCCCGCCGGCCTGGGCCCATGCGGTTGAAGCCGCTGTCCCGAGCAAAAGCAGCAGCAGCCGGCGGGCCGAAACCTGTTTCAGCCGGGATGTCATCGGCGCCTCTCGATCTGGTCGATGCGGACGCGGACGCGGGCGGCGGTATCGCGGTCCAGCCCTTTGGCAGCCAGCGCCCGTCGGAAGGCGGCGAGGGCCTTGGCGTCATTGAGCACCATGCGAAAGATCTCAGCCCGGAAGACCTGCAGCAGCGGAGCGTCCGGATAGAGCCTGTCCAATTCATTCAGTTCGGTCACGTAGATCTCGACATAGAGCCAGTCGGGAAAGAGCTCCTTGAAATCGTCAAACTTGCGGAACACGCCTTCGGCGTTGCCGTCGATCGCATCGAGGCAGATCATAAAGAAGTGGATATAGCCGAAGAAGGAGTCCCTGGCCGGCCAGCGGTCTCGAGCTTTGGTGAAGAACTCGCGTCCGCGCTTGGGATCGCCGGTATAGAGGTAGGCGTGTCCGGCCCAGAAGAAATCCTCGAAGTTGGCGTAGGGCGAAGTGGCCGCGGCGGTTGCGGCCGTTTTGAATGCGGGCATGACGCTGTAGTCTTTCTGTTCATCGAAGCGGTATCCCAGGATTCGAGCGCGGAGGCGGTCGAGTTCATATTGCCGCCAGGGGCCGGTGGAACGAATGGCTTGCGCCTCTTTCCAGGTGAGCTCCGGTTTCTTCCGGTAGAAGTTGTTCTGGAAGAACGTGCTCAACAGCGCTTCGCGGTAGGCCAGTTGGGCGCGGCTGGTCACCGTGGCCTGCGGTCCGCCGCTGCCGTAGCGGACCTGCCGGACGTTGCCGCGCGAGCGGCGGTTGAAACGCATGCGCTTCGGCTTGGAATCCCAGACCCGCTGCAGCCGCTGCCAGAACCCGGGCATAGCCTGCGGCGCGGTCGGCTGGAGCGTCAACGGTTGCCGGGGCGGGAAGAAAAACCGCGAGATGATCAGCGTGCTGATCAGGCCGGCGCCGACCAGGATCACGAACAGCATGGCGAAGATGACAAAACGTTGCTGCTTATCCATCGCTACTGCGCCTTGATTGAGGTGAACCCTTCACTGTATTCGCCGACAGCCAGGGTGACATCCCAGATCTCATTGGGCGAGCGCGTGATTCGCGGGTGCCAGCCGACTTCCATCTGCTTCTCATTGAGGTATTCCCGAATGTTGCGGAAGCTCTCGAATTCATCCGGCCAGACGTGCACCATAATGAAGTAGCGCTCGGCGGGATAGGCGGCGACCAGTTCGTCCAGGACCTCCTTGACCTTGAGGGCGGAGCGCAGCGGCACGCCGCCGGCCGGCAGCATGCTGTACTTGAAACGGAACCCGAGGGCGGCCTGGGTTAACTCGATTCGCCCCAGGACGCCGTCCTGCTCGAGTTCCAGGTGCTGGACGACCTCGCCTTTGGCCGCGCGCTGCTGTACTTGCTGCAGCAGCGCGTCCGCCGGCAGACGATACAGCCGGCCATGCTTGAGCACGATCGTCACCGAGCTCTTCTTGATCGGCAGATAGGCCAGCGGGAAATTGATCGGCTTGGCCACCGGCGTCGGCGGTTCGTTGCTCTTGTCGACTTTCGCCAGGAGCGCAAAGCAGGCGAACAGAATCATCATGCCGGCGATATTCGAGATGATATCGACGAGTACGGCCAGATCGATTCTGAGTTTCTCGCTCATTGGCTTGGGGGGTTGACGATGGTTTCTTCGCGCATTACCGGCAGGCGGCCGAGGCGCAGCGGCAGGCCGAGCTGCAGGAACAGCCGCTGCACTTCATACGCCGTGTACACGGCGTCCGGTTCGATCCACAGGATAACCGTATGCTGACGGCCGCTGAAGCTCAGCTTGCGGCTGTTGTCTGCGGTGTTCTGAATGAACTCGACGAAATCACGTACGGCCCGTGCCGAAGAGCGAACGCCGAGGCCGGTGCGGCCGCGGGTCGGGTCGCCGAGATACAGCTCCTGCCACTGCCCCAATTCGTTCTGCCACTGGATGCGGTCCGGCTTGCAGCGGATATGGACCGGGACCAGGCCGGCGGGGATCTCAACCAGCGTTACGAGCGTCTCTTTCTTTTTCTCCCGCCGCTTCTGGATGGCGATGCCGATGCTGGCCAGAGCCATAACGCTCATGAGCCCCAGCATGATGCTGAGAAACGGCAGGGTCGGCAGCTCGAACCAGCCGCCGAGATTACTCTTGTGGCGGCGTCGCGGCATCGGCAGGTACGGTGGGTTCGGCAGTGACGGCGGTTGCCGGTTCCGGTTCCGGCCGGTCCGGGACGGGGTCGGCCGTCGGCACGGGCGGCGGCGCGGCCGGCGCTTGCTCGGGCCGGGTCAGAATCTCGGTCGATAGACGAATGAAGAATTTGTCGAGGCGCTCCAGAAAGCTCTGCGCCCGGCGCCGGGCCGTGATCGCCAGGAAGAATACCGGGATGACCGTCGCCAGCCCGACCAGGGTCGTATAGAACGCCACGCCCAACTGCTGCGAGGTCTCGGTCAACGCACTCGAAAACGAGATGTCGCCGACGCCGCTCTCAACGGCACGGGCGAAGCCGCGCAGCGCGCCGGTCATCCCCCAAACGGTCCCCAGGAAGCCGGCCGACGGCAACAGCCAGACGAGGTATCGGGTGGTCGCGAATGAGCTGTCGAGTGATTCCCAGTCGGTCTCGGAATGGTGGCGCAGCGATTCGACCATGCCGGTTCGCGTCTCGAGCGGCAGTTGCACGGCGTTGGCCAGCCACTGGAGCCGGTTGTAGGCCAACAGCGTGTTGAACGCGCCCAGACGCTGCCGGTCGAAGGTCTCCCGCACTTCCGCAAGGACCTCCTGCCAGTCCTGAACGCGGCCGACGCAGGCTTCGCGGACGATGCGGAAGGCCCGGACTTGACGGCTGGTGACCCGCAGTTTCATAATCAGCACCAGCAGCCCGTAGATGCAGAAGAAGAGAATCGTCTGGGAGATCTTGTCGTCCAGGATGATCCGTGTCGGCATGCCCTCAATCCGCAGGATGAGGAAGAGCACGAACCAGGCGATCAGTGAGATCGGGATGACCAGCAGATTGTGGTCGCTGCGCCAGGGACTGCTGTCGTGGATAAATGCTTGGCACTCCGTACAGCGCAGGAGATCCGGGGCGACCTGACAGCCGCATTCAGGACAGGAAATCATCGAAGCCATAGACAAAATTCCGGGGGGTTCAGAGACGTTGGTTGGCCGGCGCGAAACCCGAAACGCGACGGTCGATCGAGACCGCGACTACTATACTCAGGAATCCGGCTGTTTCCAGAGGGCCGGCCGGCCGCAATAAGCCCTCGTTTACTGCCCTTCGCGGTCCGCATAGAGATCCCGCACCCTCGCGGTGCGGAGTTTC
>CAYLNH010000337.1:0-6996 GCA_964384625.1 uncultured Lentisphaerales bacterium | reverse complement strand
GTCAAAACACGATGCTCGCATCGCTTATTCGGCATCGTCTGGCCGGACCGGCGCCCGGCCGCCGCCCCTGGCTGGAAAGCTTACGCCGAGCCCATCCAGACTGCGGGGGTGTTCCCCGGTCCTCGAAGCGCGGAGTGAGCGCGGGGCTGACCCATTGCTGTACACCTTCGCCAGTCAGACAAACCGCCCGGACTTGTTTCGTCGGACCTGCAGCCGGCCGCAGGCATCAACCGATCTGACAGGCGCCCCGCGGCTATACGCGATGCAGGACGGCCAGCGCCTCGACGTGCGGGGTGTGGGGAAAGAGATCGAAGGCCTGCAGGCTTTCAAGCCGATACTGCGGCATGAGTTCCGGGAGTTCGCGGGCCATGAGTTTGGGATTGCAGGAGACGTAGATGATTGTCTTCGGGGTGAGTTCGCTGAGCCGCCGGAGAGCTTTCGGATGCAGGCCGGATCGCGGCGGGTCGAGGATCACGGTGGCTTCACTGCGGAACGTGCCGCCGAACTTCGCTCTCCCGAGCCAGGCCTCTGTCGTCGACGTCTGGAAGTCGATGTTGGTGACGCGGTTGAGCTGGGCGTTGACTTTGCCGTCTGCCGTTGCGGGGGCGAAGGACTCGACCGACAGCACCTCCGGGACGAGATCGGAAATACTCAGGGCGATGCCGCCGGCGCCGCCGTAGAAGTCGTAAACGAAATCCGGCTGCAGCTCGGCGACGGTTGTCCGGATGGCGCCATAGAGCAGTTCGGTCGCGGGCGGGTTCACCTGGAAGAAGCCGAAGGGCGAGATACGGAACCAGAGTTCGCGTTTGGGACCGGCGCCGGGAACCTGAAGGATTTCGCCCAGGTAGTGCTTGCCGGCGAGAAGGTGCAGTTGATCAGCGTAGGCGGCGTCGGGCGTCCCGAACTGGACGCCGTGACAGATGCCGGTGAACTTCGCCGCCGATTGGAGTACCGGTACAATTGATGTTGCATCGTGTTCGCCCGGCGCCGTGACCAGAATCGCCAGCCGGTCTCCCGTCCGTTTGCTTTCACGCAAGACCAGGTGTTTCAGCCAACCGGTTTGCTGGCGGTTGTGAAACGACTGCAAACCCTGGGTGCGGTACCAGTCGCGCACGGCCGACAAGACATCGCCGACGACCGGTGAGAAGATGCGGCATTCCTCGACGTCGAAGGTCCAGTACCAGCAGCCGGGCTTGCGAAAACCGAGCACGGTCTCGCGTTCGAAGTCAGCCGGCGGCGGCTTCTCATAGTACTTGCGGTCGAACTTGAACTCGACCTTGTTGCGGTAATGCCAGATCTCCGGCGAGCCCGTGATTGGAATGGCCTGGGTCCAGACCTTGGCGAACAGCCCGCGCAGGCGCTCAGCTTTGCGCTCGAGCTGCTTGGGGTAGGGCACGTCCTGCGTCTTGCAGCCGCCGCAGTCGCCGAAGTGGAGACACAGGTTTTGCGCTTGAATCAACATAGGAAAAACAGAGTACGGCCATCCGGCTGCAATGCAAACAGCTTCGCTGCTCAAGGTTGCGATCCAGGTCACAACTCCTGCTTCTTGCAGAGGTCGTGGATCAGTTGGCCCATTACGCCTACGGCGACGCGGCCTCGCCGGCCGAAGCCTTGGTCTGCGAGTTCGTACTTTCTTCCTCTTGCCAAATCTCGGTGCAGGTCCTGGCGCCGTGCTTGCGAAGGAATTGCCGGACGTCCTCATTCCGCGCAGAGTCCAGCGGAGTCTCTCCTCCACCAGTCTGAGCAGAGACATCAGCCCCAGTATTGACAAGCAATCGAGCCATCTTTGTAGAAGTGACGAAGTGCAAGGGAGTCCGCTTGTAGGGGTCCTTGACATTGGCCTTGGCGCCGGACTCAATGAGCACGCGGGCCGTGTCTGTATCGTTCCGGATAACGGCGAAATACAGGGGCGTCCACCCGTTGGGGTCTTTGGAGTTGATTATGGCGCCGGACTCAATGAGTACTCGAGCCGTGTCTGAAGAAGCCGCGACGTGCAATGGTGTCCTGCCATCATTGTCCTTGGGGTTGACTGCGGCACCGGCTTCGACCAACGCCCGGACGGCATCGATGTGCCCGCAACTGGCCGCGCCATGCAGGAGTGTCGATCCCGATGTGTCCGTTACGTTGACTGCAGCGCCAACTTTGGCAGCCCATATCACGCCTTCGAAGTCGCGAATCAGGACCAGGTCGGCGATTAGCTTATTGGCGGCATATCGCTCCACCTGTCGCCGTGTCAGCAAGCTGATGAAGGTAGCAGGAATCAAAATGTGCAGCCCAATGGTGACCTTGATAATGGTCTTGCGTTTCATGTCCGTGTGCGCCTGATCGCAGAACGACCCAGCTCAGCGGCGCGGCTTAGCCGCGTCCGCTGGAGCGTCTTGTAGGGCCTTCAGCTCCCATTCACACACCTTGCCATCTTCCGGATGATCAATCTCCGCGACCTTCCGAAAACCGAGCTTCTCAAGTACACGGGTCGAAGCATTCCGCTCTGGAAGGGTCTGGGCACAGATTCGAATGCGTGGCGATTCGGACATGGCGATCTCAATGAGAAGCCTTGCCATTGATGTAGCGATGCCTCGCCCTTCATCCTCCGGAAACGTAAAGTATGCAATCTCGACGCGCCCCTCTATGGGTGGTGTCTTGAACGCGCACGTACCGACGCACTTGCCGTTGTGGATAGCAAGGTATCCGATCCATGGCGGCTGATAGCCGCTTTTCTTGTACATCTCGGCCGTACCCGTCATTACGTCAGTCGCGACGTCTGGCAACTCGGCAATCGGACAGGTCGGACTTCCGTCTCTTGTGATCTCAATCAGTTCCATTTCGTCTCCATGGCCCAACTTACTCAATGAACGTTTTGGCTCTTTTGCCCCTGCAACAACGGCTGAGCACGACAGTATTGTCGCAACTCGGGATACTGTGCTGCGCCCTTTTTTCTAGCGGCGCGTAAGATCTGCAGTTGGCGGCCGAAGTTGGGGTAAGCCCCATTCGCGGCCCTGCCGAGGGTGGTGGGACCAGTGGGGCGACGGGAGGTCGGCGGACGGTGTCGACCTCCTTTCGAATTTCATTTGCAACCCGGACGCTGTGACGCTATCGTCGGTGAAAAGCAAAATACCCCACCACCCCACCCCCACAGGCAGGGCCGAGAGCGAATACGCCTCGGCCCTGACTTTATCTGCTTGAATTTTCGGGTTCGCCGCATGTATTTTGACAGCCGAAGAGGTCGGTTGTGACATGACTGTTTCCTGTCATCATCCTCGGCCGCCATCACCCCTGTTCGCATCTTGGGCGATTGACTGCTCAGATAGCCCCGCCCGCAACCACCAGCCCGGATTCCTGCAATCCCGGATGCCCTGCTGATTCATCTTCGGGCTGTCCCGGGAGTCGTGTTCCGGCTCTCTTGTTTATTCGCCGGAACACGGGTCCACGTACATCATGACGCCGTTGGGCAGCATGTCATCCGGCGGCGGCTCCCCGTTCTCCTTGAAGTACTTCTTCCGCTTGCATAAGGCCTGTTTCTCTCCCCGGCAATACATGCTGATGAAGCCTTTGCACGCCAGTTGCTTTGTCGTACTCCACTTCCGGATGAAGCCACATGTTTTCAGCCGATTGCATTCTTCCATACCGGATTCTTTCCTTCCTTCTTCCCGCATCGTTGGCCTGCAGCCAAACAATAGTAAGAAAACCACTTCCGGCAATGAGGTGAGCTCATTGATGGTGACGGCTTCTGGCTTTTCCGTTGCCGGCGGAGGGCAGATGATCCGGGTCACAGTGGCCATCGAGCGATCGCATCCCCGCGCCCATTCGCGGACGCATTTGGGGGCGGCATCAGGTTGCGGGCATGTGGTTGCGGGCGGCGATGGGAGGGACGCCTTTGAGTTCTACCTTCGACCATTTGCCGGCAAGCGGGTCGCCGACGTCGGCCATGAGATCCCAGAGATCGGATTTGAGCCGGGTGATGATGTCGGCTGCCGCCGGGTCGTTGATGCGGTTGTGCAACTCGCCGGGGTCTTCCTGGAGGTCGTAGAATTCGTTACAGTCGCCGACGGGGTGGTAGACGAATTTGTAGCGGTGGTCGCGGAGCATGCGGCAGGAATAGGCGCCGCTTTCGGTGCCGAAGTACTGGGAGTAGGCGTAGGACCGCGGCCGGTAGTCGGGGTCCGCCGCCAGTTGCAGGAGGTCCTCGCCGACAAAGCTGTCCGGCGCGTCGATGCCGGCGGCACTGAGGATGGTGCGGGCGATGTCGATGGCGCCGGAGGCGAAGGCGTCGCAGTTGCGGCCGGCCGGAACCCGGCTCGGCCAACGGACGATCAACGGCACGCGCAGGACGTCGTCATACATATTGAAGTGTTTGTCGATCATGCTGTGGCCGCCGCAGAAATCGCCGTGATCGGTGGAGTAGATGACCAGCGTGTTGTTCGCGAGTCCCTGGTCCTCGAGATGGTCGAGGACGCGGCCGATATGGTGGTCCATTTCGCTGACGACGCTGTAATAGAGCCGGACGGTGTGCCGCCAGTTGTCCCAGGGCCAGCCGGCGACGCCCCAGATATCCTGTTGCCGCCGCTGGGCGGCGGGCTTGCCCTCAAGCGTGTCGGGGAAGCTTTGCCAGGGCTCGATCGGCATGTCCGCATAGAGTTCGGCGAACGGCGTTGTCGGGTTGCAGGCGAGATGCGGCTGCGGCGGGTCCCAGCGGACGAAGAACGGGCCGTCCCGGCGTTCTTCGATCTGACGGATGACCTGGTCGGCCTGCCAGGCGAGCGAGGATTTATCCGGGGGGCAGGTGTGGTCGACATCGCCGAAAGGACCGTGTGTCTTGTTGAGTTTCGGGATGCCGCGTTGTTCGCGTTGGCGGCCGTAGAGCCAGGTATTGGCGTATTCCTCGATGCCGTAGGTCTGGTCCGGCCGGCCTTCGAGTTCGTTGTGATACTTGCCGGTCCAGGCGATGCGGTAGCCGCCGGCGGTGAGGAGATTGGTCAGCACCGGCAGTTCCGGGCGGGCGGCGCGATCGATTTCCGCGGTGGGGATACAGAAGCAGCCGTGGGTCGTGGGCCAGGCGCCGGTCAGCAGCGAGGCGCGGGCCGGCGTACAGATGGGGCAGGTGCTGAAGGCGTGACTGAACCGGGTGCCGGCGGCGGCCAGGGCATCCAGGTTCGGCGTCTGGATATCGCGGCGCATGTCGTTCGCGGCGATGCAGTCGTAGCGATGCTGATCGCTGTGGATCAGGAGGACGTTGGGGCGGTTTGTCATGTCGTTTAGATTGCTGACGAAACCGGACAAGTCAAGAGAGCTGGCGACACCCGCCGCGAGAAGATCCCCGCGGCTGTGTCGGGGGAGTGTCAGCTTCCCTTCCGTTTCGTCTTCCCCCCCCCCGACGTCCCCGCCATTGGCTCCGACAACGGCAAACGTGTTATGCCGTTGTCGGTGCCAAATTGCGGGGTTTGTGGTGTGGCCGGCTGAACTGAAGGGGGTATTGACACTCCCCAAGCTCAGCTTGGGGTCTCTGCTCGGTGAGCGGCACCCAATCCCCTACCTTTTCCGCGTTTGGTGTAGCCGTCGGTACCCGTGGTGTGGCATTGAGATTCCGGCTTGTGGAAAGAGGGAATGCGTTACGATCGCAGTCGAAATCAAAATCATCCGGCGGGGCCGCTGTTGGCGGCGTTCACCAAGCCGGGCCCGGAATGTCCGGATCCCGCCCGGCTGCCGGCGCAGATGCGCGCCACGCACGTTGTATCTCGTCTTCAGGGCGGATACTGTGAGAGAAACAGTGAAAGAGCGGATTCGCAATGAGTGAAGGCCAGGACAACCCGGAGATCCCCGCCGTGTGTGCGTGGGCAGGGGCGCGCGAGGCGTACCTGGCGGAGCTGGAGCGCGAAGAAGAGAAACAACTGCGGCCGTTGGTGGACAGATTGGAAGAGGCGGGGCAGGGCGATGATACGCAGGAGGTCCTTGATGCGATCGTCGCGATCCAACAGGAGTTTGCCCGTAAGCGGGAAGCCGTCGAAAGGAGTCTGTAATGTCCAGGACCCGAGTTAAACCGTACCGGCCGATCTACCCGTCGCCCGCGGCATTGATTACTTCTGTTGACGGTGACGGTAAGCCGAATGTG
The DNA here is from genome assembly GCA_964384625.1 of uncultured Lentisphaerales bacterium. Classification (GTDB taxonomy): domain Bacteria; phylum Verrucomicrobiota; class Lentisphaeria; order JABSQK01; family JABSQK01; genus CAYLNH01. The sequence goes on along the minus strand of CAYLNH010000337.1, from coordinate 890 downwards.
TTGACGTTGGCTGAGGTGTTCAACATCAGCATCGCGAATCCGGTGATTGTCGGTATTGCGATCCGGCAGGCGACGTATTCGTACGGGTTGATCGTGGAATCGCGCGAGTTCGTCATCAACCTGCCGACGGCCGGCATGCTGGAGCAGGTGGACAAGTGCGGCTCGGTTTCCGGGCGTGACGGTTTCGACAAGTTCAGCGAGTTCGGGCTGAAGCAACTCCCGGCGGCGGAGGTGCAGGCGCCGCTGATCAAACAATGTCCGGTGAACATTGAATGCCGGGTACGTGATGTGGTCGAGATCGGCGATCACGATTTGATTACCGGCGACGTCCTGGCGGTCCACGTGGATGACAAATGTCTGGAAGACGGCAAGGTCCGCACGGATCTGCTGGAGCCGCTGGCCTACGGCGGCAATGACTACTGGTCCATCGGCCGCTGTCTGGGGGCGCACGGGTTCTCGGCGAAGACGCGGAAGGGTGACTGATGCAGCGTGAGCTGGTGGCGGCGGCGGGGGAGACCTCGGTATATATCGAGGTCGAGATCAACGCCGCGGGCGACCTGGTGTTTTCCGGGCAGGACATCGGCGCAGCGCCGGAACGCGCCTTCGGCGACTCCGACTACGAGTACTGGCTGACGGTGCAGGCCGCCGACAAACTGCGGCTGGCCGCGGCGTTGGGTGAGGCAGGGCGGTCGGACCAGGACCTCCTGGACCGGATCGCGGCCCGGTATGCCGGCGACACCCGGGTGATCTCCAAAGTGATGGAGATTCTGAAGGCGACCGGAATTCCGTACCGGTTTCAGAGCTTCTAGCCTGATTGCTTCATGAACCTTCTACTGCTTCCGGCTGAAGGGACTGTCGATTTAGTCGCATTTCGTCAAATTCTGCGCCCT
>CAYLNH010000336.1:0-7004 GCA_964384625.1 uncultured Lentisphaerales bacterium | reverse complement strand
GGAGGGGCCCAACGACGGGCCCCTTTCCTACCCCTATCGATAGGAGGAGGGAGGAAGGCCGGATGGGGACATGGACTCATTGACACTCAAATAAGTGGCCGGATGGGAACATGGACTCATTGACACTCAACGGTTCTTACCGACAGCCGTTTGCATTCGCCAGAAAGTCCTTGTCCCTTGCTTCCTTCCTTGCTTCCTTCTCCCATCCACTGCACAGCTCAATTTCGTCACGATTTCGGCGATCCCATCTAAGAAACGGTGCCCGGCAGTCGTCCTACTCTCAGCGATAGGAGAGTGAAAGATGACGCTGCGACACTTGGCCGTCGGCCTGCTGCTGACCGCCGCGATACAGACATTTGCCCAGGACTCCGCGCCGCTCGTTGACGATTTGATCGCGCGGATGCTGCGCAATCAATTTGGGGAACGCGAGCAGAAAGCGTTGATTGAACAGGGCGGCGACGCCGTCCCGCAATTGCTTCATCACCTGAACGGCCAAGACGCCAATCGGCAGTTGGCCGCTCTGGCCATGCTGCAGTACGTCTGGTCCCCCGCCGCGATTGAGCCCGTCGCCGGATTCCTGACCCACAAGACGGACCAGTACGTCCACTTCGCCGCGATTTGCCTCCTCCGCCACGCGCCTCAAGACAAACAGGGGAAAATCCTCCGTCCGCTGCTCAACCACAACAACCCGGAATTCGCCGCACAAGCCTTGCGTGTCCTCGAACCGATTGAGCCGGATGTTGAGCGTATGGCGAAATTCATCCGCAGCCGGAAACGACGCAAATATGCCGCCATCTACCTGCCGCGCTATCACAGCCCGAAGTTGACCGCGCGCACCCTGAAGATGCTGGCGGACAAATCGCCGGAAAGCCGCCGAGCGGCGATCGCCTCGCTGATTCATCAGAATGCTGCGGCGAGCGCGGTCCGCAAGCAAGTTGGCGCCATGTTTCGAGACCGCGATGCCGGAGTGCGCGACCGCGCCGCCGAATACTTTATGTGGCATGGCCGCAGCAGCGATCTGCGCGGCCTTCAACAGGTGCTCACCAAAGCAACGGATTCATGGGAGAGGGCGTCGATTCAGGCGGCCATCGTTATGGTCCAACGCCGCCACGACCTGATGCAGAACGACAATGACAATGCATATCTCGAGATTGGGGCCAAAGATTTCGGCACCGACAAGTACTCAAAAGCTTTACGGCTGCTGCAGGAAAACCCGTTGCCCAAAGCGTGGAAACCGGCGTTTGCCCTCTACCGCACCGCCGAACCCTTCGAGCCGTACTGGCGCTACGCCGTCAGTCGCAAGCCTACGGCCGCATTCCGCCGCCGCTGCGTCCGACGCCGCCTCCTGCAGGCACGACTCTTCGGCTTTCCGGACCACGAAACCCAAGACCAGAAGTACGACTACGGCGCCGAAGGCAAAATCCCACTGGCCGAGCGGTTCATGCCGCCGGTACGCGATTACTTTGATGCCAAACGCAAAAGCTTCGGACGCGTGATCCCCCCGCACGACGGCCCCTTCGCAAACTCTGTACACGTCGGTGACGACTGTGCCTGGAACGAAGATCACGCCACGGTTGTCTCGATTGCCGCCGGTCGTGTACGCGCCGCCTGGTCCGGACTCTCGTGGGGCGGCATCGTGGTGATCGAACACCGTCGGAACGGGTCTTCATTCTGCTCACTCTACGGCCACCTGTCCCCGTTCCTTCTGGTTGTCCCGGGACAAACGGTGAACGCCGGACAAAAGATCGGTTCGCTCGGACGTCGGCACACGTGGGCGAACGGCGGCTATGGCACACATCTGCACTTCGGCATCTATCGCGGATCATTCGGCCAAGGAGACTGGATCTCCGGCTACCTGGCAAAAGACCGCTTCAGCACCGGCAGGCACGGCTGGCAGGCCCCGCAGGCTTTTCTCAAACGACGCGAGTAGTTACGCACGCTGCTTCAGCAAATGAGCCAGCTGTGGCAGCTTGTCCACTTCCACAACAAGGAAAAGGGAATGGGGACACGGACACTGACGGGCCATCGGGCGGGCTGAAGGCGGAATCGGCCTTAGGGGTTGCATCAAAATAACCTTTACAGTTGACCGCCGGAGGCTCTTGGTTCTCTCGAACAATGCCTACGTTTTTCCCTCCTCAGATAATTCATTATCTTCGTCAGTCACGCCTTGGCCTTGTCCGAGATAACTCAAGCCAACTGCAAACTTCATTTCTCTACAACCCCTTAGGCGTTTTTTCGTTACGCCAACTACTCACAGAGTTGCGTCATTGTGCTGACGGCGGTTGTTTGCTTAGTTCTGCATCGACGATTTCCCGGATCTTGCGATGATCGCGGAGATCGACTCCGGCAACGCGGCCGTCGCGGCCGATAATGAAGATGGAGGGGATGGCGCGGACGCCGAAGGCGTTGGCCAGGGCGTTGCCGCCGCCCGGTTGGTGGAGTTGGGTCCAGCCGATCTGTTCGCGTTTGAGGTAATCTTCGAGGTCGCCGCGATCGCGGTCGAGGGAGACGCCGACCATCAGGAAGTCGGGGTTGTCGTTGAAGCCGGCGTAGATTTTTTTCATGTGCGGCATGGCGGCGCGGCACGGCGGGCACCAGGTCGCCCAGAAATCGATCAGGACCACCTTGCCGCGGTGTTCAGCCAGGCTCCAGTCGCTGCCGTCGATGGTCTTGGTCACGGCGGCCGGTGGGATGGTGCCGCGGGCCGGGTGGGAGGTGCGGCAGGAGCGCGCCTGGAAGAACAGGAGCAGGACGACGGCCAGGGCGAGAACAAAGAGGATGTTGCGGGATGCCGGCCGGCGTGGTGTTTTTGAGGTGTCGTTCATTTCTCGTTGACGGTTGCCAGGAAGCTCCGGGCGTCTTCCGCCGGCAGCGGCGTGTAGCGTTTGCGGCGCACGCGGCGCTCCAGTTTGTCTGCCGGCATTGCCAGGCTGGTCACGTGTTTTCCCTCGGCACTGAAGACGTGGGCACGGCCGCGGCGGCCGACGACGATAATGGAATCGCGGCCGCGGTCGAGATAGAGATCGGTGACGGCGGCGGCGGCCAGGTCGTCGTAGGCTTTGTGGACCGGGCGTTTCTGTTCCGACCGCTGCTGGGCGTGCCGCGTCCGTCGCTGTGACTGCCGGCCTTTCCGTTCAATGGAGTTCATCAGATGGCGCAGATGCGTAAAGATCCGGTCCAGCTGCTTTTGGCGCTCGGCCCCGCCGGAGGCATTCCGCCAGGCGGCGGTGACGTCGCTGATGCGGTGGCGCAGTTCGCGCAAGCCGTCGTAGATGCGGTAGAAGGCGGAATGCCGGTTATCCGGGGCGTCTGCCAGTGCTTCGCGGACGAGGTCCGGGGCAATCAACTGGACGTGCAGTTCACGCTGGCGGTTTTCGACGACCTGGACGGTGACCGCACAGCGCTCCTGACGCACATGGAAGTAGCCGGCAATGACTTGGCCGATGATGCGGTAGGTCATGCTGTTGCGGCCGCAACTGACGAATTGCTCGCTGATCAGCCGTTTGCGTCCGACCATCCGTGCTAGTAGCTGCGGGCGGTCGCCGAAGACGCGGTCGACGCGGTCGTCATTCCAGGCGAGGAGGCAGTTGAAGAACTCGAGCCATTTGGGTTTGCCGCTGTTGTCGTAGCCGGAGAAGACGTCGCCGGCGGTTGCCGGTTGGGCGTGTTCGCACTCGGCGGAGCGGCAGCGGAAGCAGTAGATGTGACCGGGGCGGAAGACGATTTCATCGCTGGCCGCGGCCCGGGCGGCATCCATGGCCTGTCCGGCCAGACTTTCCGGGGAGACGCCGCGGCTCCAGGTGAGTTCGGCGTCCTTGGGGATCTCCGCCCCCGGTTTGCCGCCGGCCAGGCGGGACGCTTCTTCCTGCAGCGCCTGCAGTGCGTCGCAGGCGGCCTGGGCCTGCTGCCGGATCGAATCCGGAAGGGCTTCTGAGTCTTTGAATTCGTCCGTCACGATTCTGCCCCCTTTCGTGATCGTTCCTCCTGGACCGTCACGGTCCTGCGTGCCCTGGCACACCTACGTAAGCTTATGCACGGACGCGTGAATTGCAAATTCAGCCGGAGGAATTGGGCAATGCCGCAATGACGGGGGCCAAAGCCGGTGTTGCGCCGCCGGTCCTGTCGGGGTTATGGTCCGTGAGCTGCAGAATACGGTCGCCCTGCCGTACTCGCCGGTCCGGGGGGGGGAGAACATGGGGGGGGAACAAAGGATTCGTCAGCGGCACAAGGCCTGTCCTTGAGACACGGATCCGGCGGGACCACGGGAGCTGGAGGTGGTTGCCTGGCGCAGGTGACCGATCCTGAAAGGCCGCACCGCAAAGGTGCGGGATCTCGACGCAGAATGCAGAGAGCAGCAGACGGGCTTACTGCCGCGGCGAAAGACGTCTTTCGCTTTTGCGTTAGCAGACTACATTATTCACGGCATTGACGGGAGACGGCCGCTCCGCCGCTGGCGGGGAGGAAAGTCCGGACTCCACAGAGCAGGAAGTCCCGGGGATAACCTGGGATACCGCAGCCCATATGCTGCGGGAAGGACAGTGCCACAGAAACAAACCGCCCAGCCACTCAGCTGTCTGCGGGCCGATGAACGCCGGCCAAGCGGATGCCTGAGTGGCTGGGTAAGGGTGAAAAGGTGGTGTAAGAGACCACCGGGCGAACGGAGCAATCCCTCGCCGTCCAGGCAAACCCCTTCCGGAGCAAGGTCAAGCAGAAGCGAAACGCTGCTCGCGTCCCGGCGCGCAAGCGCTGGAGCGCTTCGGGTAGACCGCACAGATAAATGGTCGTCACCCGCTTCGGCGGGGACAGAATCCGGCTTACACCCGTCAATGCCGTTCTTTTGCTTTACAACTGTAACGAAACGCCCGGTCCGAGAGTATAACTTGCCGACAGTCGAGCGCGGCCGTCGGCCGCAACCGGTACGATCATGGTCGTCAATCTCGTTCCAAGCCACGGTTGCCCGCCGCACAACCGGCGGCGTTGGCGCCGGACGGAGATGGTTCGGGTCTGCCGCCCGAGGGCAGGATCATGGTTGAACGGGCTGGAGTTCCCGGCAGAGCCAACCCGCGGCGGCTGAGCCGCCGGGCCGGAGAGAGAATCACGTCTGATCAACGTTTACCCGTCAACACAGGACAAAGAGGAGAAGACATGAGGGACCGTATTTGCCGCACACTCGTCGGCGTCATTGCCGCCGCATTGCTTGCCGTCCGGCCGGCTGCCGGGCAGGAACCCGTAAAACCGGCGGAACGCACCAGCTTCCGCGAGGTGACCAAGAACCTCGACGCCGGCGGCGATGTATACGCCTACCTCAGCATGGAGACCGTGGCCAAGACCCTCGACGAGGTCATCGACGCGTTGGAACCGATTTTGAAGGAAACGGTGGAACGCGGCGCGCCGGACCCGAAGAAGCGCGAGCAGGGCGCTGCGGCCATCGGCATGCTGCGCAAGGCCTACGAGCAGTCCGGCGTCCGCGAAATCAGCGGCATCGGTTTCAGCAGCATTGCAGTCGAGAAAGGCGTTTACCGCAGCAAGGCGTTCCTGCATCACTACCCGGGGAAAGACAGCGGCAAGCTCTGGGGGATGTTCGGCAAGAAACCACACAAACTGACGGGTCTCGATTTTCTGCCGACAACCACCGCGATGGCGGTGTTCTACGACCTCGACCTGAACCTGCTCTGGGATTGGCAGGAGTCCCTTTTCCTGCAATCCGGCAGCCCCTCCCTGGTTGTTGATTACAAAAGCGTTCTTGACAAGATCGCCAGGATCATCGACCTGAAGAAGACCATCCGTTCGACGGACGGCGAGGTCGGTCTGATCATCACGCTCAATCCCAACCGCACCGTCACTCTGCCGGCCGGCGATCAGGTGATTCAGTTCCCCGAACCCGGTCTGGTCGTGGCGATCAAGATGAAAGACGACTCCCTGATGAAGTTCGTCGAGGCCAAGTGCCGGCAGCATCAGCTGCCCGTCATGAAGCAGCAGGTGCAGCAGCTTGACACGTTGACGATTCCGCTGCAGTTGCCGCTGCCGGTGGACATCAAACCGACCTTCGCCATGGTCGACGGCTATTTCCTGCTGGCCAACAACAGCGCGCTGATGCAGCAGGTGATTGCCGTCAAGAAGGGTGAGGCCAAGGGTTTGACATCGACTGCGGAGTTCACCCGGATCAGCAAAGGCATGCCGCAGACCGGCAATATGTTCGGTTACGTCAGCCCGCGGTTTGGGAAGACGATCGCCAGGATTCAGGAGTCCGCGCTCAAGGGTGCCAACCCGAATCAGCAGAAAGTCATGGGTCGCATCTACAAGCTGCAGAAGATGGACGAGATGTTCTCGTACGGCGTCGGCCGGGTACTGCCGGACGGTTTGTACTCGGTGGGCAACGCCAACGTCAGCGGTTCGCAGGCCCTGGTGACGCAGGCCGCGGTGCTGCCGGCGGCGCTGCTGCTCGGCATGGCACTGCCCGCGATGGAGAAGGCGCAGGCGAAGGCCAAGCGCGTGAACGCTGCCTCGAATCTGAAGCAGATCGGTCTCGCGTGCATCATGTATGCCGGCGACAATAACGGCGACTTCCCCGCGCCCGACGGCCCGGAAGGCTTGAACCAATTGGTCAAGCAGGACATCGTGCCGCTGGGCAAACTGTTCATCCACCCGAACGACAAACAGCGGGCGGTCGACCCGCAAGCCAAAGCGCTGACGGCGAAGAACTGCTCCTACGTCTACATCGGCGCCGGTTACAAAGACGACGACCGCGAAGCAACCAAGACCCCGCTTGCCTTCGACCGGCCGGGCATCGACAAGAACTTTGTCAATGTCCTCTTTCTGGACGGCCATGTGGAGGGCTTTGAGGGCAAGTTCCAGACCAGCGTCGACGTGATCGAGATGGTCCACAAGATGAAGCAGCTCAGCGATCGCCGCTACAAATCCCTGCTGAGCAAGGCCAAACGCCTGGATCACTAGAGCATTGTCGCGGTAGGGACTGCCCATTACGGGCAGCCCCCCGCACAGAT
>CAYLNH010000335.1:0-7059 GCA_964384625.1 uncultured Lentisphaerales bacterium | reverse complement strand
GGCCAGCGAGTCGCGAACCGGCAACAGACATCGCATACGCCCACAAGCCCGCCGGCGGCTGGACCGGCGCTGTGGTGCGGCTCTTGCCACAACACGAAGGGATGACCTGCAGAACTGACATGCGCCCGCACTGCTGTCGCAAGTGGAAGGCGCCGCCGCGCCATGATATGGTTTCCGGGTGCGTGGGAATATACGGTTGGAACAGCTCAGGTTCTGTATGAAGATAGTGCAGATACTTCCCGGTTCGGGAGGGACATTCTACTGCGAGAACTGCATGCGCGACATCGCCCTGGTCGAGGCTCTGCAGGCCCTTGGCCAGGACGTGATGATGGCGCCGATGTACCTGCCGTTGTATACCGACGCCGACATCACATCGGCCGGCCCGGTTTTTTTCGGCGGCATCAACGTCTATCTGCAGCAGAAATTCCGACTCTTCCGCCGGACCCCGCGTTGGCTTGACCGGCTGTGGGACTCCCGCTGGCTTCTGGAGCTGGCGGCAAAGCAGGCGGGCTCCACCGCGGCCGATGGTCACGGCGACATGACGTTGTCGATGCTGCGCGGCCGCGCCGGCAACCAGGCAAAGGAACTGGACCGTCTGGTGCAGTGGCTCGCAGCCGCCGAGACACCGGACATTATCCATCTTTCGTCGATCCTGCTGATTGGTCTGGCGCCCCGGCTCAAGGAGGTCCTTGGCGTGCCGATTATCTGCTCGATGCAGGACGAAGACCATTGGATCGACAATGTCGGCCCCGAATACCGGGACGCCTGCTGGCGGGAAATCCGGGCCCGTCTGGATGTCTGCGACCGGTTGGTAACCGTCAGCAGATATTACCGCGATCGGATGGCCGACCGCCTGGACCTGGACCGCCGCCGGATTGACGTGATCCCCGTCGGCATCGATCTGAACGGCTACCGTGCGGCCGCGCATGCACCGCCGCCGACTCTGGGATTCCTGTCGAAGCTGACGCCGGCCTTGGGCCTGGGCACGGCGGTGGACGCCTACATGATACTGAAACGCCGGCCCGGTCTCGAGGACCTGCAGTTCCAGGCGATGGGCGGACTGACCGGCCCGGACCGCGGATACGTCAGAGAGCTGGAGCAACGGCTCGACCGGGAAGGGATGCTGGCGGACGTGCAGTTCATGGATGAAGTCGACCGTGAAACCCGGCTGACCTTTCTGAGTCGTCTGTCGGTAATGTCGGTACCGATGCCCGCCGGCGAAGCGTTCGGCGCCTTCATGGCGGAAGCGTGGGCGGCCGGCGTCCCGGTTGTCCAGCCGCGGGCCGGTGCGTTTCCGGAACTGATTGAACAGACCGGCGGCGGCGTCATCTACGACGACAACACGGCGGCCGGGCTGGCGGCGGCCGCGGAACCGTTGCTGCGCCAGCCGGAACGGGCACGCGAACTGGGCGCTGCCGGCCGCGAAGTCACCGTCAGAGAATTCGGCGTCGAAACGGTCGCCAAACGCATGGTGGCCGTCTACGAAGCGGTCGTCGCCAGAGCCGGGAAATCATCCGATGGCTGAATCCAACAGAAGAGAATTCGCCGTTGCCGCATTGCTGGTTGTGCCTTTGCTGTTTGCCGCCGTCTGGCTCGGGATCCATCACTGGCGCCGCCCCGATCCGGCTGCCGGCAGCAAACGCAATCCGGTTGCCGCCCCCAGGCCCCCGGACACCGGCGACTGGACGGGCGTCGGCAGTTGGCCGACATATCACGGCGACTTCGCCCTGACCGGCGTGGCGCCGGATCGCTTCCCCCGGCGCCCCGTGCGCGTCTGGCGCACCAGGGTCGGCAACCTGCTGCCGTCCAATATCGTGGCGGCCGACGGCAGGTTGTTCTGCGTTGCCGACGAAGAAACGGTTGTCGCCCTGAATCGAAAGGGCGAGAAGCTCTGGACAAAAACGTTTACGGCGACCGCCGCTTCGGACGCCGGCCCGAAACGGCTGGAGAGCATCATCGCGCCCCCGCTGGTCATCGGATCTGAACTCCTGGTTGTCGCCACGGAAGCCGGAAACGTGTACGGCCTTTCCCCTGCCGACGGCAGACGCAAGTGGACCTTTCCGACGGGGCTGCCGATTCAAGGATCGCCCAACTACCTGCCCGCCGGCGGCGACCAGCCCGAACGCATCGTCGTCATCACGCAGGACGACGGAATTGTCTTTGCCGTCAACGCCGCCACGGGGCGGCAGCTCTGGAAATCAGCCAAGCTGGAACGGACCGACGGCCATCCTGCGGCGGCGAACGGCGTCATCGTGCTGGCCAATTGCGCGTCGGCCTTTTTTCAACTGGACGGCGCCACCGGCCGGGAGAAGGAGGGGACGGTTCGCCTCGACGAAGGCTGCGAAATGGCCGGCGGCGTCGCCATCCGTGACGACATCGCGTTTGCGGGCAACCGCAGCGGCACGTTCGTCGCGGCGGACCTGAGCCGCGGCCAGGAGTTGTGGAACGACGATTCCGGCGAGGGCGAAATGTTCACCACCCCGGCAGTCGACGAAGAGCATGTGGTTTTTGCCGACAGCCGCGGCATTGTCTTTTGTGTCGACCGCCGGACGGGCAAACAGAACTGGACGTACAACACGAAACGGGGCAGCCTGCGCCATCCGGTAATCGCCGGCGATCTGGCCCTGATCGGCGCCGGCGGCCGACTGTCGGCAATCAAACTGGCCGGCGGCAGGCGCGTCTGGACGCTGGCAATCAGCGACGACTTCACGTCCCCGGCCATCGTCGGCGGCTTGATTGTCGTTGGAACCGACGACGGCCATGTGGCCGCCTATGCGGCAGGAGGAACGGAATGACAGCTCTGGTCTCGGTGAAAAACGTAACGAAGCGCTACGCCGGCGCCGACAGCGATGTCCTCACGGCGATCAACCTGTCGGTCGACGCCGGCGAGACCGTCGCGGTCGTGGGGCCTTCCGGCTCCGGCAAGAGCACGCTGTTGAACATCATCGGCACCCTCGACCGGCCGACGAGCGGCAGCCTTGAACTCGCGGGCGAGGACATCCTTGGCCTGGACGAAGCAAAGCTGGCGGCGCTGCGCAACGAACGCCTCGGCTTTGTCTTTCAGCTCCATCATCTACTGCCGCAGTGCTCCATCCTGGAGAACGTCCTGGTGCCGGCACTGGCCCGAGGCGCGGCCGTTGAAGCCGAGGCCCGCGGCCGCGAACTGCTGGAACGGGTCGGCCTCTCGCACCGCCTCGACCATCGGCCCGGCCAGTTGTCCGGCGGCGAACGCCAGCGCGTTGCCGTTGTCCGCGCGTTGATCAACAACCCCATCCTGCTGCTGGCCGACGAACCGACCGGTTCACTGGACCGCAATTCCTCCGAAGGCATCGGCGACCTGCTGCTCGAACTCAATCGCGAACAAGGCATCAGCGTCATAACCGTCACGCACGCGACGAAACTGGCTGAGAAAATGGACCGCGTGCTGGAACTCCGCGACGGCAACCTGGTCGAGGCCTGAAGCCGACAGAATCGTTTTGCCGCAGTCGACAAACAACGGAGTCACATGAGCGCACGAATTACATATGCGGGCCTGGCGCTGAAAGGTCTGCGGTTCTACTGGCGAACGCAAGTCAGCGTCTTCCTGGGCGCCGCGACGGCGGCGGCGGTACTCGTCGGCGGTCTGCTGGTGGGCGACTGCGTCACCTACAGTCTGCGGCAGTTCGCCTTGATGCGGCTGGGCCAGACGCATGCCGCCATGCAGGCCCACGGCCGCTTCGTCGACGCCGCCGTCGCCGACCGCCTCCAGGCCGAAGTACAAACGCCGGTCGTACCGGCACTGGTCGTGCGCGGCATCGTCCTCGTCGACTCGCCCGCGAAAGAACCGGTCCAGGTCAACCATGTGCAGGTCGTCGGCGTTGACCGCTCATTCTGGCGCCTGACGCCGGATGCCGAGTACGAGCTGAATCCGGACGTCGCCGCCGTCAACGGCAAACTGGCCGCGCGGCTCGGCGTGGGCGAAGGCGCCGAGCTCGCCGTTCGCGTCGGCAAGCCGAGCCTGATGCCGCGCGACGCACCGCTGGCTTCGCGCAACGAGACCCTCACCCGCCGCGGTCGCTTCACCCTCCGGCACATCATTCCGGACGACCATCTCGGGCGTTTCAGTCTGGCCGCCAACCAGGTCGCGCCCGACAATGTCTTTGTCGACCTCAACTGGCTGCAGGAGGTGCTTGAACTGCCGGGGCGCGCCAACGTTCTGCTGGTGGGCGAAATCCCGGAAGAAACGACGGACGCATCCCTGGCGGCAGCCCTGAAAGCCGCCTGGAAGCTGGAGGACGTCGGCATCCAGCTGACGCCGAAGGAGGGGCTGGTCCAGCTGGAGAGTGATCGCATCTTCCTCGATCCCGCGACGGCGGCGGCGGCGGCGGCGAAGGCGGCGGACACAACGGCAGTCGGCGTCCTGACCTATCTGGTGAACAGCATCAGCCACGGCGGGAAGACAACGCCCTACTCCTTCGCCGTTGCCGCGGAGCCGTCGGCCAACCGAACGCTGAGTCCCGTACCGGCAGGCATGAAGGATGATGAAGTCCTGATCAACCGTTGGGTAGCCGACAAACTCGGGGCGGCGGCCGGCGACGAGATTGCCGTGGCCTACTACGCCATCGCACCCGACGGCGCCTTTGTCGAACGCACCCGCCGGTTCAGGGTGCATCGCGTTGTCTCCATGCAGGAGCTGGCGCGCGAACGCGAGTTGATGCCGGTCTTCCCGGGGTTGACCGATGTCGAGCAATGCACTGACTGGGACATCGGCATGCCGTTGGACAAGGAGATGCTGGCGGACAAGGACAACGAGCAGTACTGGGAGGACTACCGCGCGACGCCGAAGCTTGTCGTCACGCTCGCTGCCGGCCGCGAGATGTGGGGCAACCGTTTCGGAAATACGTCGGCGGTCCGGTTCGCGGGAAGCGCGGATGCGCTGCCGGAGCTGAAGTCGGCGCTGGAAAACCGTATTGATCCGGCGGCGCTCGGGCTGTTCCTGCTGCCGGTGCGGGAGCAGGCGCTGCGCGCCATCGCCGAAGCCATGAGTTTCGGCGAACTGTTCATTTCGCTGAGTTCCTTTCTGATTATCTCGGCGCTGATGTTGACCGGCATGCTGTTTGTCTTCGGCATCCAGCAGCGGGCCGAGGAAATGGGCCTCCTCCTGGGAATCGGTTACCGCCCCGGCCAGGTGCGTCGCATCTTCCTTTGGGAAGGCTGCGTTGTCGCCCTGCTCGGCTCGATCCTCGGCGCCCTCCTCGGCATGGCCTACACCCGGCTGATGGTCTGGGGGCTGGCGCAGCACTGGAGCGATGTCGTCGCCAACGCCGCGATTCGCTACCATGTGGAACCGATGTCGCTGGTCGCGGGCGGGCTCGGCAGTTTTATCTGCGCCGTCCTCGCGATGCTGCTTGCGATGTGGCGTCAGACCCGGCGGCCGGCCCGCGAGCTGCTCACGGGCGACTTCGCCGGCGCCCGGCGCGGCACCGCCAAAGGCGGCGGCCGGGCAGCCCTCGCCTTCAGTGTCGTATGCGGCGGGCTTGCCGCCGCCACTGTAGTCCTGGCGTTGACCGGCAGCGAAGAAAACCATGTGTACACGTTTTTCGCCGCCGGCTTATTCCTGCTGCTGTCGACGCTTGGCGGTACACGCTTCATCCTGCGCCGACTGGAAACGGCGACGTCGCGCCGTCTCACCGTGGTCGGCCTCGGGGTCCGCAACACATCCCGCCGCGGCGGCCGCAGTCTGACGGCCATCGCCCTGCTGGCCTGCGGCTGTTTCATGGTCTTCGCGATCTCCGCCATGCAGCAGGACCTCGCCGCCATCGCCAATGAACGCTGGTCCGGCACCGGGGGGTTCGCCTTGTTTGCCGAATCCACCCTGCCGCTTCCCGACCCCCTCGAAACCAAGAAGGGCCGCAAGCAGTTCGGGCTCGACCGCGACGATGTATTCGACGACACGACCTTCGTTTCGATCAAGGTACGCGACGGCGACGACGCCAGCTGTTTCAATCTCAACCGCGCCCAGTCCCCACGGCTGCTCGGCGTCGAGCCACAGGCATTCATCGAACGGAAAGCGTTTATGGACCGCAACGCTGATAGCTCGACGCCGTGGTCCCTGCTGCAGACCGAACTGCCCGAAGGCGTAATCCCGGGTCTGGTCGGCGACGGCAACACCGCACTGTGGAACATGCAGAAGAAGGTGGGGCCGGAAGACGGCGATGAGATTGTCTACAAAGACGAACGCGGCACGATGTTCCGCGTCCGGCTCGTCGGCAAACTGCCGATGCCGCTGTCCGTCTTTCAGGGCACCATTCTGATCGCCAGACGGGACTTCATCGAACGCTATCCCTCCGAAGCCGGTTATCGGATGTTCCTGGCGGACGTGCCGGCCGCCGGCGAACCGGCCGCGGTGCAGCAGGCGATGGCGCGACGCTTCGATCGGGTGGGCCTCGATGTCAACACTACGTTGGACCGGTTGCTGGAGTTCCACGGCGTCGAAACGACCTACCTGGCAATGTTCCTGGTCCTCGGCGGTCTGGGCCTGGTTCTCGGCGCGCTGGGACTGGGGATCGTGGTGCTGCGCAATGTACTGGAACGCCGCGCCGAACTGGCGCTTCTGCGTTGCGTCGGTTTCTCACGCCGCCAGGTACTGTGGCTCGTATTGGCCGAACACTGGCTGCTGCTGGTCCTGGGACTCCTGTGCGGGCTGATCTCCGCCTTTGTAGCGATCTACCCCAGTCTCACCGCGCCCGGCATGCAGGTGCCGGGCGCCACCATCGCGCTGCTGCTCGGCGGCATCATGCTTGCTGGCTTCGGTTCGACAGCCCTCGCCGCCGGACTCGCCATGCGCGGCGAGCTTATCCCCTCGCTGCGGCAGGAATAAGCCGCAGTAGAGAGTCTCGCTACGCATCCCTGGGGTAGGCTTTGCCAACCCCAGGCTTGAGACTATCACGCCTTCAGCGGGCGGAGTTCCGGCCACAGAAGAATTTCAAATGCTCTAGCGTTGAATGGCGCTGAATTAAGATGACCTTGGGACAGGCAATGTCTTTTCCGTGTATGAGTGCCGGCTTCAGCCGGAAGTGG
>CAYLNH010000334.1:0-7061 GCA_964384625.1 uncultured Lentisphaerales bacterium | reverse complement strand
GCGACTCTTGAAAGTCTCTCAAAATGTGAAGTTATTTCCGCGCGGACCCTTAGATGGGGAAGGACAACGGCTGTTGCCAAACCAACGACAAGCAGCGTCATGATGCCTTTCCATGCCAGTTCCCTGATACTCATCAGACCGTCCTTACGGGTACTGATTCCACGTCTTGCTGCCGTCCGGTTTGGCGCCTTCGACGTGGCCGTCGACGAACAGACAGTTCATCCACTGGTTGCCCGGGTGATTGCCCGACAGATCGTAGCAGATGCTCGTTGCTGTCGGGTTGGCGTTGTCGTCCTTGATGCCGGAGCACATGAACGCGTAGTTCGTATCCGCGGCCGTGGATTTCATGTTGCTTGCCGACGGGCAGCCGTAGATCTTGCCGTCGTTCAGGACGCCCTCCGTGTTCAGCGGCTCCCAGTTGTTGCCCGGCGGTGTCAACGGAAAGAAGCCGCTGTTCTCACCCGAGTACATCAACAGCGCCAGACCGCTGCACTTCAGGTTGCCGGCACAATTCACGCGGCGCGCTTTCTCACGGGCCTTCGACAACACCGGCACCAGCATGCCGGCCAGGATCGTGATGATCGTGATCACCACCAGAATCTCAATCAGTGTGAATCCACGACGTCTTCTCATGGTTCTTCTCCCGGTTGCGCTGTTGTCTTTTTCGGCGGCGGCACGCCGCGGGGTGGGGGATAGGTGTTCCAGGTCTTGCTGCCGTCGGGTTTAGCGCCCTCCACGTGAACGTCGATAAAGAGGGCGTTCATCCACTGGTTGTCGGAATGGTTGCCGGGTTGATCGTAGGCGAGCAACGTCTCGGAGGCAGCCGGATGGTCATCCCTCAACCCGGAGCCGGCGTACCAGTAACTGCTGGCTGCAGCCGTGGTCATCAGTTTCGTTGCCGACGGGCAACCGTAAACGTTGCCGTCGTTCAGGATCCCCTGTGCGTTCAGCGGCTCGAAGTTGGTGCCGTCGGGAGACTGGAGGAAGAAACCGTCGTTCTCGCCGGAATACATTACCAGCGCCAGCCCGATCTGCTTGAGGTTGCCGGCGCAGTTCAAACGACGGGCGGTATGGCGGTGGTCATGGCGGTCAAGAAGGGGAATCAAAAAACCGACAAACAGTCCGATGATCACGATGCAGATGACGACAATGATCAGCTCAATCATTGTAAACGACGCTCGCCACTGGCTCACGGCCTGGCTTTCCGGCGAATCTTCCATGGCACTCCCTCTCAGTGGTGGACCGGCGGGTTCAACCCGGGATCGGGATGAACCCGCCGATCACGGTTGCAATCACAAACAACACGAGACAGAGAATCAAGCCGAGGATTCCAACGGCCCAATCCGGCAAATCGTGGTTGTCATGATGATGGTTTATCGGTTTCGTGGTGTTATAAGCTCTCATATGCTATCATAAAGTTAATCAGGGTGGTTTGCAAGTGTTTCAAGTTGTTTTTTTGTTGGATTATACGCAGGGGAGGCGGGAGGACCTGGCGCTGCACGCGGAAGAGGTGGAGAAGGAACTCGGGGCGTTGCCCCAGAACTCAAGAGGAGGCGGTGGCCCCCAGCCTGACTTAAGCCGTGCCTGGGGCGTTTGACCGACCCTCCTTCGGCACCGACTGTCCCCCTTAAGGGGAACCGCAATCATCTGTTCGGCAGTGGATTGTGGAACGCCTGCAGCGTTCGGATTTACGCTGGTTCGGTTCCTGGGGCGTTAGCCCCAGACTCGGTTGTGCAAGGGCGTTGCCCTTGGCTCCGGTATGTCCCCTTCAGGGCGCAGAGACGTAACCAGATGCGCATTAAAACACTGGTCCCCGCGTCGGGGCTTATACGCGGAAGAGACACTTCCTGTCCGGAATATCCTTACGCCATTCCGGGCTGGCCGCCTACTTGACGGGGCAGTCCTGGGGCAGTTTGGTGACGTCCGTGGCCTTCAGCCACTTGGCCGCCGCCGGCCAGTTGTCATTGCCGAATTTCTTCTGGAAGAAGCGGTAGCCGTTGCCGTAGACGGGGTCGGGGTGTTTTTCGAACCCCAGAGTTTGGCGGGCGAGCTTGTTACGGCGGGCGTAGATGCTGGCGGTATACTGGGCCACGCCCTCCTGGACCCACATGGGCGCGTCCTGCACCTCGGGATAGTGCTCGGCCATCAGATCGTGCGTATTCTCGTGGATCGCCGTGCACATGGCGTTCGCCCGGGTCATGCCGTAGAGCAGGTAGATCGTCTTGTTGATCTCGACCCGTCTGGAGTCTTCCACTCCTTTGACGACGAAATGCCGTTCGGTGCGATGGTAATAGCCGCGAAGCCGGGGGTTTATGCTTTTGTATTTCAGGCCGGTGACTTTGATCATCTGCTTGAGATCGCTGAGTTGGAACTCCGGCGCGTCCCTGGTCTTTTCACCGGTGATCTTCTTGAGCTCGTCCCGGGCCTGGTGGAAGAGTTTCTCCATCTCCTCTTCTTTGAGGACGGCCTCCCGCTGACAGTTTGTGCAGACGAGCCGGTCATCCTGCAGTTTCAAGCCTTTGGCGAAGGGCTGTCCGCATTCGAAACACCGAGGTTTGGCGGCGCATTTGTTGCAGTAGAAATGCCCGTTGATCCGTTTCCCGCTGGTCACCTTCCGCAGGCACAATTCGCACTCGGGCATGACGGTGGAGAGACATTTCCTGGAGCAGTAGTTCTTGCCCTTATGCGGGAAGTAGCGGCCGGTGATGCGTTTCCCGCAGACGGTACACTTGGGGAGGGATTTGTTGAAGCAGTTGCGATTGCAGTAGACCTTGCCCTTGGCGGTCTTGAGGTAGTTGCCGGTGATGGTCCGGCCGCAACCGCTGCAGCGCAGGTCGCCGGCGATCCCGGGCAGCATCATGCCGCTGACCAGCAGTATCAAGACCAGACGCAGGCAGTTGCGGTACATCGCAGAACCCCTTTTCGTTGCCATACTATACGCAAATTCGACCGGTTCGTCAATGTCCGGCGGCGGCGGCGCATGTCGGTTCCGTTGGTCTTCCCCTCGCACCGCGGCAGGAGTCGCACAAGAGCGCGAGATACGTTGCCGGTCCAGCCAGCGATGGGCTTGTCGGCGCCTGTTGTTTTCCGATTCTCAAAACCCCGGGTCGCTTGCCGGCCCGGTGAATGAATTCATCAGGGAAGGGGAAGGCCCGGTCCCGTGAATGAGCTTCTGCATCGGGCGGATAAACCATTTGGGGTCCCCTTGTCGAACCGATTGTCGGCAGCAAACGCCAACAGAACCGACATGCTCCCCGGCCGGCCGGCGGCGCGGCCAAAAGGGGCCGTTCGGCTTGCAATGGAAGTCTGCTTTCGTTACAATATCAGGAAATCGACCTGTTTCCGATATGGCCGTGGAAACAGGGGCTGAGGCGTGATCGCAGTCGCCTGATGAAGGAAGTGCGAACAAGAGGAGAATAAGCATGGCTGATGACAAGAAGAAAAACAAAGGCGGCGGAGGCAACAGCGGCGGCGGTTCGAAGAAATCGAACCCGTTTGTCGGCGGCGCCATCGTCGGTTTGCTGCTGGGTGTGTTCGTAGGCTGGATTATCCCGGTGCCGAGCGTCATCGAGCAAAAGAAACAACAGGTCGGCAACCAGTTGAATCAGAAGAAATACGAGATGAAGAACAAGGCGGCCGACAAGATGGAAGCCGGCGCCGACAAACTCCGTGAAGAAGAGAAACCCGAAGACGGAGCCACACCGGCGGAGACGAAATCGACGGAAGATAAGTAAGCTGAACCGACACAATTCAACGGACCAGTCTCACGGCTGGTCCGTTTCTTTTTATCGGAAATATGTCGTTGGGACTGTGGCAATCGGGTTGGGGTCGCGGTATGCTTGGCACTTCAACGAGCACTTCCAGGGAGAAGTCGATTGGGTTGAGACGGCCGGCTGGCCGGAGGCTACTAAACGAAAGGGAAGCTCAAAATGCGAAACATCTTATTGCTGACAGTTGTGCTGGTCATGGGATTGGTCACCGGGTGCGCCAGCACCGGTTATCGGTCCGATGTCGAGGTCACGCCGCTGGCCGGCAAGGATACCTACCAGATCTCGGTGAAGGTCATTCAGATCAAGAAGTCGCTTTCCGGCGGCAACGACGAGATCCCGCTGTACAATGTGCCGAACAACACCTGGGACAAAGGCAAGCCGCAGAAGGCGGAAGTCATGTCCGCCGACGGCCGCACCAAGGTTGTGATCGAGACCTTCGTGCCGACCAACGATAAGGACGGCACCAACTATGTCGTCCGGGTCACCGAGAAGGGCGTTATGAAGATGGAAACGACCTTCAAACTGAACCCGCCGAAATAGCGCCGAAGAGATGTTCTTGCGGGCCGCGGCGAGAATCGCCGCGGCCCTTTTTGTGCCGCCGCGCAATGCGAAATCACGGGGACGCCGGAGAACAGCAATATCCCGCCGCCGCTTCCCGATTCGTAAGCCCTCGTGTACTGCCCTTCGCGGTCCGCCTGGAGATCCCGCACCCTCTTGAGCGTCGAAGCCTCGGCGTCGGAGCTTGCGGTGCGGAGTTTCAGGATCGGTCACCTACACCAGACAGCCACCTCCAGTTCCCGTTTTCCCGCCGCTCTGGCCGGCGCGCCGGCCAAAGCGGCGGGAAAACAGGGGAGGTGTGCGGACCTCATACCGGCGACCGATCCGCAAGTACCGCAGGTTCCCAACCTCTTGAGGGCCGGGACTCAAGGCAAAGAAGGGCAGTAATCGAGGGCTTACCCCGATTCGCCTCGTCGACTTGATTTCGAGGCCGGTTCCGCTATATTACCGGCACATAAGGAGGCATTTCAATCATCTCACCGATTGCGGACGACCGCATCAGGTCCGCATGTTTTGTTCCCCGAGTAGAACTGCTGATTACGCGTAGGAGGCGGCGTCATGAGTGGTGAAAAATCCGGGCATCCCCTGGTTGTTGGTATTCTTATCGGCTGCTTCTTCGGCTTTGGCCTGGGCTGGTGGTTTCCGCCGCCGTCCGCCGTGAACATGCCGAAAGTCAAAGAGGAAAGCAAGAAGACGGTGGCTGTCGGCGCCAGGAAGGCCAAAGAAAAACTGGCCGATGCTTCGGTGGGGCTGGCCCGCAAGTTGCGCGAAGGGGAGACCAACAACGAGGAGGCGGATGACGTCGAACTTCAGGTGAACGCCGAGGACGGCGATTCTCGCCTGCAGCAGGAACTGCGGGCGACCGACAAACTCCTCGACCAACTGGCGAACGAACCCCGGCCGCCCGCGGCGGCGGCTGCCGGGAACGAGTAGGGGGGGAACGGCACTGAATTCGGGGTGATACGGATCAGTAAATCCGTTTCGCCTTCGACGCCAGCGTGGCGCGGTCAAAGGCCCAGCGCCGAATCGCCTTGATCTGCTCCGCCATCGTCTTGGACAGCGGCACCATCGTACTCGTTTGCCGCTTGATGTCGTCCGTATCGAAGTCACGGTCTTCCTGCAGCGCGTCAATGCGGGCCGCGATAATCGCCTGTTCGATCTCGGCCCCGCTCCAGCCCTCGGTCGATACCAACAGACGGTCGACGTCGACCTTGCCCGCTTTGACGCCGTTGAGCCGCAGATGGATCTCAATGATCGCCCGACGCTCATCTTCATCCGGCAGGTCGCAGAAGAACACATGGTCGAAACGGCCCTTGCGGATGATCTCCGCCGGCAGCGATTCAATGCGGTTGGCCGTCGCCGCCACAAACACCAGCGGCGGCTTCTCCTGCATCCACGTCAGAAACGCGGAGAACGTCAGGTTCTGTTCCGCCGTGCTCTGATCGGTCGTCATGCCCAGACCGTTCTCGATCTCGTCGATCCACAGCACCGCCGGTGAGACCGCCTCGATCATCTTCAGCGCGCGATGGAACGCGGCTTCCGGACTGCCGTACAGACCGGAGAACACCAGATTCATGTCGAGGCGAAACAGCGGCACGTGCCAGAGGTCGGCAATGGCCTTGGCCAGCAGGCTCTTGCCGCAGCCGGAGACCCCCATGATCAGGACCCCCTTGGGCACCGGCACGCCTTTGTCAACGGCTTCCTGCGAGAATAGCTCGCGGCGTTTGACCGCCCATTCCTTCACGTTTTCCAGCCCGCCGATGTTCTCCATGTTGAAGCGGTTCGGGACGAACTCCAGATAGCCGGACTTGCGGGCCAGAACCCGCTTTTCGGCAAAGACCTCCTTGAGGACTTCCGCCTCCGACAGATCGCCGCGCCGGAATACCCGGTGCATGACATGGCTCACTTCATTCAGCGTCAGCCCGCGCAGGGCCAGGGCGATCTCCGAATGCAGCGCGTCGTCGATCGTCCGGCCGTCGTATTGCGCCTGGATCTCCCGCATCCGCTGCAGCAACTCGTCGGGCTCCGGTAATTCGACCTCAACGTAGCAGATCTCCTTTTCCAGCGGTGCCGGAATAATCTGGATCGGGGAGACGATGACAATGGCCGTGGTATCAATCTGGACCAGCCGGAAATAGGCGTCGCGAAAAGCGCGGATAACTTCCGGTGCGTCCATGAACGGCGAGGGATCCTTGAGCACGTAGAACCCCGGCTGCGGGTCCGCTGCAATCCGCTCCAGCGCCGCCACCAGGTTCCCAGTGTCGGCGGCGCCGTCCAGACCGTTGATGCAGTCCCAGCAGTATACGGCGCCGCCGGCGTAGGCCTCAGGCGCCAGTTCCGTGATCGCGGTGATCGCGCGGTCCTCTTCCGGCGTATGCAGGTAAATCAGAGGATGCCGGCCGTTGGCGGCATGCTGAATCTGTTCCTTGATCGTGCTCATTGCAGTCCTCGTCTGACGTCATCCAAGTGGGAACTCCAAAGGTATCACAGCGGGCCCGGAATGAAAGCCCCGAACATCACCGTCGCAAGACCTGGCGCGCCGCCCTGCCGGTTTGCCTGCATCCCGCACGGTGGCAGTTGAAGCCGGATGGGCGCGGCGGATGTCTTGCCGCCACGGATTGCCCGGGGTTCGCGACTCGCGGCAGGCGGTGGAATGGGCCTGTGCTGCAGCACATAACTATTTGAGTGCGTGTTTAAAGGTTGACAACTGTAAACTATTGTCGCTCAATTAGA
>CAYLNH010000333.1:0-7076 GCA_964384625.1 uncultured Lentisphaerales bacterium | reverse complement strand
TGAGGGCTTGCAGCCACTGATGAACTTCTTCACCAGGCGGATAAACCGCCTGGGGTCGTAGGATCGAGCCAATTGTTGGCAGGAAACGCCTACGGAAGTGACATGCCCCCTTGTCCATCCCCGAACTTGACGTCGGCGCGGTCAGCACCGACAGTGCCGTTGCCACTTGAAACCCGGAGGCCGACCATGCCCTTGCGTTCCTGGCTCAGCACCAGCTATGTCCGCCACTTCCCGAGCACCCCCGCCCGATCCCGCCGCAAACTGGCGATCGACATCGCCCGCAACGAGCAGTTCAGTTTCCAGGTCTGCCTGCGGAACGACCGGGAAGCCGTACGCGACGTCAACGTCAAGGTCGACGGTCCCGCCGGCTGGGATATCCGCGTGCGACGCGTCGGCTATGTGCCGTTGCGCCACCACAACACACCGACGAATGTGCCGGAGGCGGACATCGACGGCCGCGGCGTCGTCCCGGGACTGGTGCCGGACCCGCTTTTCGACGAAGACCGTCTGCTGCTGCCGGGCAACGAAACGCATGCGTTCTGGATCACCGTGAAACCCGGCAGAAAGACGACACCCGGCAAGACCAGACTGGTGGTCCGCGTCCAGCCGGACGACGGCAAACCCCGAGACCTCGAGGTCAACGTCCGCGTCTACGCCGTCCGTCTGCGGCGGCGACGGAACTTCCCGATCACACACTGGTTTTACGTCGATTCACTGATCGACTGGTATCGGACCGACCTTTTCGACAAGCGGTTCTGGGAGGTCCTTGAAAAGTACATCCGCAATGTTGTCGACCACGGGCAGGACACCCTTTATGTTCCGGTCTTCACCCCGCCGCTGGACGGCGTGAAACGGCCGAGCCAGTTATTGCGCGTCGCGCGCACCGCCAAGGACAAGTATTCCTTCGACTGGCGCGATGTGCGCAAGTACATCGGCCTGGCGAGGAAGTGCGGCATCAGGCATTTCGAATGGTGCCACCCCTTCACGCAGTGGGGGGTGGCCCATGCGATTCGCATTTATCAAGGCCAGGGAGCCGACGAGAAGCTGCTGTGGCCGCCGGCGACCAGCGCGACCGGCCCGGTCTATCGCAGGTTTCTCGAGCAGTACCTGCCGCAACTCAAACGCTTCCTCGAGCAGGAGAAGATCCTCCGGACCTCCTTCTTCCATGTCTCCGACGAACCGCACGGCGAAGCAGACCTGGCCAACTACCGCAAGGCCCGCAAACTGCTCGCGGAGCTGGCCCCGTGGATGAAGGTCATGGACGCACTCTCGGAAATCGAGTACGGCCGCCGGCAGTTGACGGACATGCCGATCCCCAGCATCCGCGTCGCCCTGGACTTCGTCGCGGAGAACATTCCCTGCTGGTGCTACTACTGCTGCGGCCCGCGGGAGGAATACCTCAACCGCCTGCTGGACACGCCGCTGGCGAAAATCGCCATGCATGGCCTGCTGTTCTATCGTTGGCCGTGCAAAGGCTTCCTGCACTGGGGCTACAACTACTGGTATGAATGCCGAACCCGCAACCTGGTTGATCCCTACGCCGAGCAGGACGGTCTCAAATGGCCGAACTGGGCCTACGGCGATCCGTTCGTCGTCTACCCCGGGCCCAACGGCCCCATCGACTCCATCCGGTGGGAAGTCTTTGCCGAGGCATTGCAGGACTACCAGCTCCTGCAGGCGGTGAAACTCGACCGCGACCACCGGCTGCTGCAGCCGCTGAAGAGCTTCTCGGACTTCCCGAAGACCGCCGACTGGCGGCGGCAACTGCGACGCAAGCTGCTGCAGACGGCCGGCGGCGGGTAAACCCGGCGGCCGAATCGAGCGTCGCCGAGGCGGCCGGCCCGGACGACATTGAGACCGCCACCACACCGCTGACAGGGGTCACTGTCATGCTGGCTGACGACGAAGAGATTATCCGTGATGTCGCCGGCCGGATGCTCAAACAGTTGGGCCTTGAACCGGTAACGGTCGAAAGCGGTGAACGCGCCCTGGAACTGGTCCAGGCCGATCCGGCTCGATTTGACTGCATCATCCTCGACCTCTCCATGCCCGGCATCGATGGCCATGAAACGCTGCAGCGCCTGCGCCGTATCCGCCGGGACCTCTGCGTGGTGTTGTCCAGCGGCTACAACGAACAACCTCGTTTTGCCGAGTCCGGAGCCAACGGCTTCATCCAGAAGCCGTACAAGCTCGACGTCTTGCGCAACGTCCTGATCGCCGCCCTCACCTGAGGTACGCAATCGGATCGCAGCTGCCCCACCCCGGCATTCTGCCGAACCTCGTGGCACAGGCATAAAACGCAACTATATTCATCGCTCACAACGCAACCCGAAACCTGATGCAACGCTGATTCCATGGACGAAATTGACACGATTCGAAATATCGGCATTGTCGCGCATATCGACGCCGGCAAGACCACCACCACCGAACGCATGCTGTTCTATTCCGGCAAGACCCACCGCATCGGCGAGGTCGACGACGGCAGCACGATCACGGACTATCTCGATGAAGAACGCGAACGCGGCATTACCATCATTTCCGCCGCCGCGGCCTTCGAATGGGACAAACACCGCATTCATCTGATCGATACCCCCGGACACATCGACTTCACCGCCGAAGTCGAACGCTCGCTGCGCGTGATCGACGGCGCCGTGATCATCTTCAGCGGCGTCGAAGGCGTCGAAGCGCAGAGTGAGACTGTCTGGCACCAGGCCGACCACTACAGCCTGCCGCGCATGGCGTTCGTCAACAAACTCGATCGCCTCGGCGCCAGCTTCGAACGGGTCCTCGGCGAGATCAACGAGAAGTTCGGCAACCGGGCGGTTCCGCTGCAGCTGCCGGTCGGCATCGAATCCGAGTTCCAGTCCATCGTCGACCTTGTCACCATGGACTTGCTCCGCTTCGGCGGCGACGGCGGCGACAAAGTGGTACGGCAGGAGATCCCTGCCGCCGTACAGGACGAAGCCCGCCGGAAACGTCAATCCATGGTGGAACTGCTGGCGGATCATTCCGACCAGATCGCCATGCTCTATCTGAGCGACGAACCGATCAGCGCCGAACTGCTGCAACAGGAGATCCGGCGGCTGACGCTGAGCAACGCGATCGTTCCGGTGTTCTGCGGTTCCGCCCGGCGCAACATCGGCGTCCAGCCGATCATCGACGCGGTCATCGCCTATTTGCCGTCGCCGCGGGATGCCGGCGAAGTCACCGGCAAGTCCCCGAAATCCGGTGCGGACGTCGCCTTCAAGCCGGAGCCGTCGGAGCCGTTCAGCGGCCTGGTGTTCAAGGTCCGCGCCAACCCTTCGGCCGATCTCTATTTCCTGCGGACGTACTCCGGCGTGCTGAAGTCGAATGCCAAGATCTACGTGCCGCGGACGCAACAGATGGTGCGGCTCAAGCGCCTCCTGCGCATCTACGCCCAGCATACCGAGGCCCTCGACGAAGTCGGGCCCGGCGATATTATCGGGTTCATCGGTCCCAAGGATATCGTTACCGGCGACACCCTCTGCGAAAAGCACCGGTCCGTGGCCTACGAGAAGATGACCTTCCCCGAACCGGTCATCTCGATGGCGCTCGAACCGAAGAGCAGCAACGAACGCGACAAACTCGACGACACGCTCGCGCTGATCTGTCGCGAGGACCCCACCCTCGAACTCAGCCGCGACCCCAACACCGGCCAACGCATTCTCTCCGGCATGGGCGAACTCCATCTCGAGATCAACATCCACCGCCTGAAAGACGAGTTCAACCTCGAAGCCAAATGCGGCCAGCCGCGGGTCGCCTATCGCGAGACCATCAAGCAACCGGTCGAGATCTCCACCACCTTCCAGAAGACCATCGGCGAACAGGAAATCTTCGCCGGCGTCACCATCGCCATGCGCCCCGAGGGCAGTCTGAAAGAGCCCTTCACGATCACCGATAGCGTCCGCGATAAAAACATCCCGAAGCCGCTGATCGAAGCCGCCCTGCAAGCCGTCAGCGACGGCGTCAAGACCGGCGGCAACTACGGGTATCCGCTGATTAACGTGTCCGTCGATCTCGAAGGCCTGCAGACCCAGGGCGAGAAGACGACCGAGGGTGCGGTCCTCGGCGCCGTCCTGCAGGCCCTGGACGAGGCCATCCGCGAAGCCGGCACCGTGATCCTCGAGCCGATCATGAAGCTCGAGATCCTCGCCCCGGAAGTAACCATGGGCGAAATCTCCAACGACATCCAGCGCCGCAACGGCCTGATTGTCAACGTCACCGATGTCACGCAGCTCAAACGCATCGTCTGCGAGGTCCCCCTGGCCGAGATGTTCGGTTTCAGCAAAGCCTTGCCGAAACTCACCGGCGGCCGCGGCTCATTCTCAATGGAGCCCTGCGGCTTTCGCCCCACGGAATGCTGAGGTCATCCTGCAGACAGGATTGCCGCTACACTCCTCTGTACGGCGGCGGCTGGGCGTCGAACCAGTCGGCGAAGGCGGCCAGGAAATCGTAGTCGTCGCGCCCGCGCAGGAGTTGCCGCCGGTTGCGCTGCCATTCCTTCGGGCCAATGTGCCGGTCGAATACGACCGCGTCGTTGTCCACCAGCCAGAGCTCGCCGGCGTGCAGGATGAAGTTCGTGATCTTCAGGTCCTCATGATGAACCCGCCACCGACAGAGCTCGCGGACGTAGTCGTAGACCTTGGCAAACAGGGCCTCGCCGCCCTGCCCCGACTGCAGCGCCGTGAACAGTTCATCACCCGGGACAAAGTCCGAGACCAGGTATGACGCGCCGTCGGCCGCCTGCAGCCAGCCATGGCAGCGCGGTACGCGGAAACCGGCCATCGCCAGCCCCCAATTGTTCAGCCACGACCGCGCATCGGCGGACAACCGTCCCCAACGGCCGGGATGGCGGAACTCCTTGACCGCAAATTCCGCGCCGTCAATCGCCACCCGGGAGACACAGCGTTTGCGGCTGTTCTTCAGCAGTTGATCCGGCGTTTCGTCGCGTTGCTGCCGGTGTATCGCCACGGCCTGCGCCAGCGACTCCCGGTCGGCGTCGTCGCGGCAGATCCATTTGCCGGCGGCGGTCAACCGGCGCTCACTGGCGCCGCTGCCGCACAGCAGTTTCTTCCGGCGCCCGGTCCAGCGCCGATAGAACTCCCGCACGTTGGCCCGGGCGATGTCATTCCAGCAGGACTCGATTTCAGCGTCATCAATGCCGGGCAGACCGCGAAGCAGGTCCTGTCGCTCGGCGGCGGTCAATCGGCACCGCAACGGCGAAGCCAGCAGCAGGATGGCCGTCTGCTGCGTGTGGTCGAGGTCGTTGCCGAGCCGCGAACCGTAGACATCCACCAGGACGAAGCGCGTCCGGCCGCCGGCTTCCGTCGCCAGGACATTGCCCAGGTGGAGGTCGGGGTGACGCACTTTTTTATCGAGCAAGGCGGCCAGCAGCCGGTGCAGCGCCTGCAGGTAGTTCCGGCGGCGGTCAGGATGGCCTTCGACCTCGTGCCAGAGCTGGTCGGCAGCGACGGCGGCGGGCACGGCCCGGGTCAGCAGGATACCCTCGATCCCGCACCAGCCCGCCGCGATCGGCGCCGCGACCGGAACACCGGCCTGGTGCAGGCACGCGGTATCCCGATACTCCCATTCCACCTTGGAACGGACCAGGCCCTTCATGCGATCGCGGAAGCCAACGGGGTGATCGTATTTGAGGAAACAGGACGGCGGCTCGCCGACAGCCGGGGACAGGGCGTAGACACTGCGTTTGCTGTTGGCCTTGACCAACACCGCAGTCGCGTCATCCCCAGCGAGCCAACGGTCGAGTTCCGGCAGGTCCGGACGGGCCGGACACCACTGTGCATTGCCTCCGTCAAAACGCGCCATGGACTCAGCCCGGCTCCAGGATTGACATGATCGTCTCGCCCACCAGCGTGCCCCGCCAGCCGTTCACCAGAGGATTCGAGTCGTAGTCGCGATGCCGCACAAGGGCGCTGATCTGTTTCTGCGTGGCGATCGCCGCCGACGCAATCTGCAGGTCGTCCGCCGCCGCGGCCAGCGCCCTGGAGAGCCGTTTGGTCAACCGCTTTTCCGCCGCGGTCGGCGGCGGCGAGACCGGCGGTTCCAGGAGCTCCTTATCCGGCAGCGCCAGGACCTCCTTGACGTGTGCCAGCAGGGCGTCGCCAAACTTCCCGGCTTCCTTCGGCTTCAGGTTTCGAAGTTCACGCAGCGCCGTTGCCGATGTCGGCAGCGTCGAGGCAACCGCCATCAGCGCCTTGTCGGCGAGGATCCAGCGCGGCGGCCGGTCGCGGTCTCTGGCGAGGTCATCGCGCCAGCCGGCCAGACGGGACAGCAGCGTATACTGCCGGCGGTTCAGCCGGCCCCAGCCGGAAACACGGCGAGCCTGATGTCGGCCCTGGGTGGGATCGCTCTTGAACTCCTCGACCAGCTCACGGCTCGCGGCCAAGACCCAATCGAATCGGCCCAGATCCTTGAGGCGCTGGGCCAGGACCTCATAGGCCTGGACGAGATACAGCACGTCGCGCTCGGCGTACTTCACCTGACGCTCCGCCAAAGGCCGCTTCATCCAGTTGGACTGCTGCTGGCCTTTGCTGATCTTGATGCCGATGCACTCCTCGACCAGCGTACTGAAACTCACCTGGAACCCCATGCCGCAGAAGGCCGCACCGAGTTGCGTATCGAACATCGGTTGCGGGATTGTCCCGACGGAAATCTGCAGGGCTTCCAGGTCCTGCGAACTGGCGTGGAAGACCTTGATGCAATCCGGATTGTTCAGCACGGGAGCCAGCGGCTGCAGATCCCGAACGCCCAACACATCGATCAAGGCCGGAACTCCCCCGGCAACGGCTGTCTGAATCAGGGAGACCTTGGGGAAATAGGATGTGCGCCGGACGAACTCGACGTCCATCGTACACCAGGAGGCCGCCAACAGCGACCGACAGGTCTCGTCCAGCGTTCCTTTGTCCTCTACCAGCATGCGTTGCTCTTGCCCTTGCCCGGAAATGAAAATGGCCCGACAACGCCGGGCCAGTGAAAGTCAAGTATTAATCCGGCATGCAAATAGGCGACACTCGTCATGCTGCTGCATATGCGAT
>CAYLNH010000332.1:0-7102 GCA_964384625.1 uncultured Lentisphaerales bacterium | reverse complement strand
ATCGCATATGCAGCAGCATGACGAGTGTCGCCTATTTGCATGCCGGATTAATAGTGACGTCCTGTGGCGCGGCCTACCGGCTGCGACCAGACAACGACTTCTGCGTCGTGACGCGCTTTGCACGGAGTTGATGCAACTTCAGCACCCACCACGCCACGCTCTACTTGAGATGGCCGTTTCAGGCAACGTGGAACTGCGGCTGAAATTGTCCAATCTAGAATCCATGCCACCTGAAGTCCTCGTTGCCTTACTGCAAGACAAGAGCGCCAAGGTCCGTGTAGCGGCTGCCGAGACACTGCTGCGGATCACAACACATAAGCAAGCTACCAAGAAAGCCAGCGATGAGTGGGCCAGGAGTCGACTGAAGAGGGATCTTCCAGCTTACCTTGCAGGACAGGCAATCTCGCTCAGCGGCCTACTGAAAAAGCTGGCTGAAGACCCTGTGACTGAGGTCCGCCGGGTTGCGGCGGTGCATTGGCGCACATCCGCTGCATCGCTGGAAACGTTGGCCGGGGACTATGACAAGGAAGTGCGGCAGTTGGTCGCAGCAAATCCATCGACCTTGCCGAAAACACTTGACGGTCTGATCGAAAGGCCTGATCGGAAGATCCGTCGCAGTGTCGCAGCACACAAGGCCGCCCTGCCCCAGACGCTGGCGAAGCTGGCCGGCAATGCGGACAACAAGGTGCGCGTGGCGGCGGCGCGGAATATTCGCACACCGATGAAGTCGTTGGCGACACTGGTGACGGACAAGGAAGCCGCCGTGCGCGCCGCAGCCGCGCGCAGTCCCCGGTTGACGGAAGCGCAATTGACCACGCTGGCCAAAGACACCGATGCCGCGGTACGTCTCCAAGTTGCACGCAACTGGAAGGTGACGAAGGACCTCCTGGCGCAGTTGGCGGTGGATAGGGACCCCCAGGTAGCTGCCGCCGCCAAGGAGGTCCTGAAACGCAGGCGTTGAGTAAAGCCGATCTGCCCAATCTGTCCAATTCATTCAATCCAGATGGAAAGCCCTGACAGGTTGCGGGGCACGGGGGAATCCCGGCAATGTGGACGGGTTGGAGATTGGCTCCGTCGGGAGGTCGCGTCGCGCCCCGACTCCCTGTGAAGTCGGGACGACCTGCTCTTCGCGGGTTGGCCGCGACCAGACAGAATTTCGTCCGCGGGATTGCATTTGCACCCGATTGCATTTTTTTGTTGTGAGGCGGAACTTGTCGACGCCGGCGGCTTCTAATGTTCTTGTACGCACAAGGCTTCTGTTATGGTGACTCAAAAAGAACTTGCCCAACGCCTGGGACTGAGCCAGCAGGCCGTGTCGCTGTGCTTTAACCGGCCGCGGGAGATTGCCGCCGCGACCCGGGAACGCGTGCTGGCGCTGGCGCATGAGTTGGGCTACCGGCCGAACTCCGCCGCGCGTGCCATGTCGCGCGGGCGCTTCAACACCGTCGCACTGATTCATGACGCCGTGGGCGCCCGCAGCAACTTACCGGTTGACCTGTTGAACAGCATTGAAGCGGCGCTGGAAGCAGCCAATCTGCAATTATCCGTGGCCCAGTACGACAGCCGTATGACCGACCCGGATTTCGTTCCGAGAGTGTTGCGGGAGGTGATGGCCGACGGGTTGCTGGTGAACTTCCAAACAAACGCCCCGCCGCAGATGGCGAAGTTAATTGAGCAGCATCAGATTCCATCGGTCTGGCTGAATACGAAACGGACGTTCGACGCAGTGTATCTGGACGACTTCGACGCGCTGCAGCGCTTGACGGCGCATTTTCTCGAGCGCGGCCACCGGCGGATTGCGTACGTCGACGAATCGTTCGGCACGGCCACGCAGCACTACAGCAAAGTGGATCGTCATGCGGGCTATCTGGCGGCGATGCAGGCGGCCGGCCTGGAACCGGACACGTTGCTGTTGGGCTCGGGCCAGACGCGCGGCGAGTTGGCCCGCGAGTTTCTGCAGTGGTTGGATCGTGGCGACCGCCCGGACGTGGTCTTAACGTATAGCGGCGGCGAGGTCCAGTTGTTCCTGATCGCCGTGCTTCCCGCGTTGGGGCTGCACACCCCGCAAGACCTCCTGCTCGGCACCGTCGGCTACGCCGACGACTTTTCGCCGGTGCCGGTAACGAAACTGGTATACCCCTACGCGGAGTGCGGCCGAGCGCTGGTGGACATGCTGCTGGAACGCATCAAACGGCCCGGCCGACGCCGCCGTTCCCGAACCATCGCGTACACACAGTGGTCCGTCGGCGACGGCGCCGGAACGGCGAACGACATTCATTTCTGATTCACAATGATTCAACGGCATGTTGGCATGCCGGAAATTTGGAATATCGAAGGAGAAACCCATGAGACCTCAACGCAGATCAAGCCATCCCTTCAGTGTGTTTCCGGGCATCGCCGCCATGCTTATTGCGGCACTGTATTCCTTCGGCCAAGACAAGGCCGCGACGCCGACAGGCGGGTACCATTACGTCTTTCCGAAGGACGCGGGCATCGTCAACGTGAAGACCGATTTCGGCGCGAAAGGCGACGGCGCGACGGACGACACGCAGGCGATCCGTGCGGCGATCAAGCGCGGCATCGACAAGACCAGCCGGTACGCGAGCCCGGCGTTTGTATATTTTCCCAAGGGCACTTATCTGGTGACGGACGTGTTGGAGAGCAAGGTTGACGACGGCGGCTGGAGCGGCGGCTGGCGCGCCGGCATGCTGCTGGTGGGCGAAAGCCGCGACGGCTCCGTCATCCGTTTGAAAGACAACTGTCCCGGCTACAACAATCCGAAGAAGCCGAAGTACGTCATCGCCTCCGGCTCGGAGAGCAACAAACGCGGCAAAGGTCTGGCCGGCGGGGGCAACCGCGCCTTTCGCCATTCGCTGATCAACCTGACGATCAGCACCGGTAGAGGCAATCCTGGGGCGGTCGGTTTCGACTATGTGGCGAACAACCGCGGCACCGTCGAGGACGTGGTGATCCGCAGCGAAGACGGCCAGGGCTTCTGCGGCCTGCGCCTGGAACGCTGGTGGCCGGGGCCGGCGCTGTGCAAACGGGTAAGCATCGAAGGGTTCGACTACGGCATTCGCACGGGGCATTACCAGTACAGCATGACGTTCGAGTACCTGACGCTGCGCAACCAGAACAAGTGCGGCATTCTCAGCAAGCAGCAGGTGATGAGTATCCGCGGTCTGAAGAGTGAAAACAGTGTGCCGGTGATCGACACGACGCCGGGGGATCGCGGCCAGTTCGTCCTGATCGATTCCGAGTTCATCGGCGTCGACGCCAAAGGTCCGGCGATCAAGAACAAATGCAAGCTGGTCCTGCGCAACGTCAAGTCCAAAGGCTACCCGGTGGTCGTCGACAACCAGACGGGCAACAAGAAGAAGATCATGGGCGGACCGGAGGAGGTCCTGATTGACGAATACCTCTCCCACAGTGCCGTCAGCTTGTTCGGCCCGCCGAAGTCAACGCTGAATCTGCCGATCAAAGAAACGCCGGAGTACTACACCAGCGACTTCAGCAAGTGGACCAGTCCGCTCGACCACGGCGGCCGGACAAAGGGGGACTTTATGGAATTCACCGGTATCGTCAAACTGAAACGAACCGATGCACAACTGGATTTTCACTGGCGCGGCGGCAGTCCGGCCAAAGCCATGCCCAAGGACTGGTTTTCCACCCGTTGGACGGGGGCGATCACTGTCCCTGCCAAGGGCAAATGGACCTTCAATCTGCAGGCCGACGACGGCGGCCGCGTGCACGTGAATGAGCAGAAAATCATCGACATCTGGAGCCGCAAAAAGCGCCAGCCAAACGGCGCCATCGAACTCGAAGCCGGTAAACGATATCCAATCTGCGTCGAATATTATGAACATGGTCACGACGCCCGTCTGGTTCTGTCGTGGACCGGTCCGGACGGCAAGAAACAGGTCGTGCCGAAAGCTCATCTTTACCCGGCGATG
The DNA here is from genome assembly GCA_964384625.1 of uncultured Lentisphaerales bacterium. Lineage (GTDB taxonomy): Bacteria > Verrucomicrobiota > Lentisphaeria > JABSQK01 > JABSQK01 > CAYLNH01. Next base: position 3,149 of record CAYLNH010000332.1, on the reverse strand, counting down.
GATGCTGAAAAGGCGGACGGTCTGAGCGGCGTCTATTACGTTAAGGGCACGCCTGACAACGGCGACGCCATTCAGAAGGCGATCGACTCCGGCAAGGAGATTGTCTATTTACCGAACGGCGGCTATCGCACCGGCAAGACCATCATCATTCGCGGCAACGTCCGCAAGATCATCGGCTTTCAGTCGTCACTCTCCGGCCCGAAAGACAAGCCGTTGCTGCGTTTTGAGGGCGGGCATCCGAACGGCACGATCGTCGAACACATGCGACTCGACGGCACGATCGAGCATGCGTCAAAACAGACGTTGACATTCCGGCATTGCGACATGCATCACTACCACAACACCGAAGCCGGGACCGGAGATCTATTCCTCGAAGACACGATCGGGCCGAAAATGAAGATCAAGCATCCGCAAAAGGTCTGGGCGCGGCAGTTGAACATTGAGTTCGGCAAGGAACCGTTGATCGAGAACCACGGCGGCACACTATGGATCCTGGGCTACAAGACCGAGGGCGATATGATCTGCATCAAGACGGTCAACGGCACGACGGAGCTGCTGGGCGCCATGTTCTACCCCTTGCGCAACGTGCCACGCACCAACATCTGCATGCTGAACGAGAACGCCAGGACCTCCTTCACGTATGCCTGGAACTACCGCAACTACTGGATCCATGTGAAGGAGACGAAAGACGGCGAAACCAAGATCCTGAATGCGAAGCAACTCAAACACAAGCGCGGCCCGGTGCTGTACACGAGCTACTGAACGGCCGAGTGTGGCGATGTCGAAACCTGGGCTCTGCCCCAGACCCCGCCAGGAAGCGAGCCGCCCCTTCCGCGCTCCGCGCTCAGAATCCAAGCGAAGCTCGGCACTCGGGGGCTCGCTATTGGTCCCCGGCATTGTCTGGTGCTTCGCACCTGCTTCGCGGTAACTGAACACTGAACACTGAACACTGAACACTGAGAACAGTCATGCTCACACCAGGTACATCATACTACCCCGAGTTGGTCGATCCCGAAGACTGGGAACGCGATCTGCTGCTGATGAAAGACACCGGCATCTCGCTGATCCGGATGCTGGACTTTGCGTGGACTGCAATCGAACCGCGCGAAGGCGAGTACGATTTCGACTGGCTCGATGCGTTCCTTGAACTCGCGACGAAGCTGGAGATGCAGATCATCCTGTGCACGCCGACGGCGACGCCGCCGGCCTGGCTGGTAAAGCAATATCCGCAGATCATGATCGAGTTACGGGACGGCAGGCGCTGTACCCACGGCGCGCGCCGGGAGGTCTGTGTCAACTCCCCCATCTACCGGCATTTCTCCGAAGAACTCGCGCGCGTGCTGGGCGAACGCTACGGACAACACGACTGCGTGGTCGGCTGGCAGATCGACAACGAGTTGATGGGGCCGGAGTACAATCCGCCGGAATGCCACTGTCCGGAGTGTCACTGGCAATTCCGCGCCTGGCTGAAGCAGCGGTATGAAAGCGTCGAAAAACTCAATGAGAAATGGTTCACGCGTTTCTGGAATCAGGAGTTCAGCGACTGGGGCGAGATCGGCACGCCGCGGCATTTCCGTTCCGTCACGGGGCATGTACTGGATTATCAGCGGTTCTTCAACGACAGCCAGGCGGCATACATCAAGCTGCAATACGACGCGCTCCGCGAACACATTGCCGAGGGCCAGTTCATCACGCACAACTCTACGGGCATGTTCGACCGCGCCATCGACCACATGGACTACGCCAAGGTATTGGACTATGCCGGCTGGGACGCATACTTCGGCGCCGCCGGCCACCCCTACCCCGAAGCCTTCGCGGCATTGGCGCACGACACTTGCCGTTCGGCATTACAGAAACCGTTCCTGGTGTTGGAAACCGGATGCGAGGGCAACTCCGCAGCGTATCTGGCTGAAATGCGGGCGCGCGGCGCCAAGGCGATCACCTTCTGGCACTGGCGCCAGCACCGGGGCAACGCGGAGAATCGCTGCCGCAGTTTCTGCGACTACGACGGCCGGCCCTACCCCAAACGCCGCGAACAGGCAAAGGCGTTCTTCGACCGCATCAAGGAGGTGCCGGATCTGCCGGAGCACATCGCCCCGGCCGCAGCCGGCATCTTCTTCAGCGCCGACTGCGTCCGCGCGCAGCATCGCAAAGCGGCCCGCTGGGAGTTCAAGGATCGCAAACCGATCCACCACCTGGATGCGATGGTGCGACTGTACCGCCCGTTCCAGCAGCATGCGGTAATGCTGGATGTGATCCAACCGGACGGCGACTGGGGCAACCGCAAGCTGCTGATCGCACCGGGGCTGGAGTTGATCAGCGAAGACCAGGCCGGTGTGCTGAGGCAGTTCGTCGCGGACGGCGGCGTGCTCTTCGCCTGCGCCCCGGGCTTTCACAAGGATGAGCACGGCGTTTACTACCCGACCCCGGGGTTGCCGCTGCAGGAGGTCCTTGGCGTGCAGCTTGAGGACGTGCAGTGGAACGGTGCCAAGGAGGTCCTGCTGGATGACGGCCGGGCGTTCGCGATCGACTACTGGGCGGAACCGGCGACCGCCGCCGGCGCGAAGGTCCTCGGCACCTTTGCGGGCACGGACCGGCCGGCGGTGTTCGAGAACAGCTACGGCAAGGGCAAGGCCTTCTACATGGCCTGCATCTCGGCCGATCTGCCGTTGGCGATCGCGCCGCTGGCGGCGGCAGCGGCCGGACTGGACTGGCTCGCGAACGACAACGAACTGGTGAGCATCGTACGGGATGTCGGCGACGACCAGTTGTGGTATCTAAACCACGGGGAGGAACCGGTCACGGTTGGTGGGCATAAGATCGCGCCTGGAGATTTTGTGCGGTCCTGAGCCATTTTCGAAGTCTTGCCACTCATCCCTTGGGCAGGCTTCGCCAACCCCAGGCTTCTTGAAACTACTGATCCGGCAATGTTCATTGTTGCATTATTGGGCCAATTCTGACCGTGAAGATAGATACTGCTTCACTCCTACGGGGCTCTGGTATTTAACTCTCCCCTTTCCGGGGGCTGCACCCCCGGCTACCTTGATACGCACCTGCGGGGCTCTTGAACCTGTAAGCTGGCCCTAATCTCCACCTACAGCGTTTCAAGCTATTCTGTAGCCGCCACTCCTCACGCTGAAGGCGTGATA
>CAYLNH010000331.1:0-7155 GCA_964384625.1 uncultured Lentisphaerales bacterium | reverse complement strand
CTGGCCCTGGCCCTGGCCCTGGCCCTGGCCCTGACCCTGGCCTTCACCGGGACCTTGACCCGGCTGCCCGCCCTGGCCCTCGGCCTGCTGCTGGCCCTGACCCTGGCCCTGGCCTTCGCCCTGGCCCTGGCTTGAACCCGACGACTGGCCCTGTCCGGGTTGACCCGGCTGCCCCTGCTGCCCGGCCTGGCCCTGCCCGGCCTGACCGTCCTGGCCCGGCTGACCCGGCTGCCCGGACTGCTGCTGGCCGGGCTGTTGCTGTCCCGACTGCCCTTGTGCCGGCTGGCCGCTCTGCGTCGGCTGGCCGCCCGGTTCGCCGGCGGCCGCCTTCTCCTGCCCCTGAACTGTGGCCGTCTGGTTGTTGCTGCCTTCACCCGGCGTCGACGAATTTCCCGGCTGGCTGGCAGCACCGGTTTGACTGTCGTTGCCGGCCAGCGACTGGCCTGCTTCATCCGCCTTCTGCTGTTGACCGGACTGCCCTTTGCTGCCGGCCTGCTGTCCGCCCGGGTCCTCACTGTTCTGTGACTGTCCGGTTTGCCCTTCGCCGCCATCCTGCTTTGCCGCGGCCTGCTCTTGCTCTGCAGTCTGTTGTCGACCGGTCTGCTGTTTCTCATCAACTCCGTCTTGCGCCAGCTGCTGCACCTGTTCCAGGGGATCCTGCGGCTGCGCCTTCGGGTCGGCGGTAAGCCGGGCGATGTCCTCCCAGAACTCCCGGGCCTTCACCTTGTTCTCGTTGGTCATCTTAACCTTCGGGAGGATGACATTCACGGGCTTCGAAATCGTGACGTTCCGGGCGTCGGCATTATCGGCAACGGCAACACAGAAGCCGATGACGCGGCCCTGTCGCGGTTTCAGCAGTTCCATTGGCACCAGCACTTCACACGTTGCCGTATCCGCCGGCGGCTCCTGCTTCAAAGTCAACGGCTGTTGATGACGCATGGAGTAGTAATCCGTAACAAACAGCCAGGCGCCGGTCATGCCGTTGTCATCCTTTGCAGCCATACGCACGATGAAACTCTCCGGCTCTTCGGCATAGACCGTTTCATCAGCGGGACTGGTAACGGTAACCACCGGCGGCTCGTCCGGGACACATTTGATACGAAACCCCGCGCTTTGCTGAATCCCGCCTTCGGGCGGCACCCAGAACAGCGAGAACAGGTCATCCTGCAAGAGCTGTTTGCTACCGCTGAAACGACGGCCGAAGCCCTCCTGCTTGAGACCAATTTCGCCATGGCTCGCGCCGCCGATGCCGAAACTCTCCCACGGGCCCTCTGCCACCTTGATGTTGAATTTCAACTGCGACCCTTCGGCCACGGCCGCCGGGAAGTCCCCTGCAGTCAGGCGGTACCTGCGGGCGCCGTCCGGCGATGTCACTTCGATGTCCACCAACTCGACCGGCTCTCTGGGCAGCACGCGGAAGGCAAAGGGCTCCGTCACCAGTTCCTCCGCGCGAATGTGCAGCTCGAAGTCCGCCTGCCGCCCGGGCAATGTCGTGCCGTACCGCTGTTTGGCCTGTTTGGTCAACGGCATTCGTTCGGCGCTGCCGGCGCCGACGATCTCAACACTGCTGCCGCCGTCAACGGGCCGATCAAAGATCACTTCGATGTCGATCTCTTCGCCGGCAGTGACCCAGCGTCTGGCCGGCAGCATGGACTCGATCCGCAGCGGCTGGTTGTTGTGTCCAAGCAGCAGGCGCCGGGCATACCGGGCGCCGAGCACCACCGGTGAACCGGCAAAGAGGTATACCAGGCCGAACACCAGAAGTGCCGTAACCGCCGCCGAACTGAGCAGCCGATACGGCACGACCAACATCTTCGCCCGCCAGCGCTGCGGCAATGCCTCTTCAAGGCGGCGGATGATCAACACCCAGACGGCCTCGCCGCGCGGGCCATACAGCTCCGAGTAGAACCAGGCCTCGAGGTCCTTGCGCTGTTCCGGGAAAAGCCGCAGCAGATTCGAACGCACCAGCCGGGTCAGTCGCGCCAGCCGGCAGAACTGCCAGCAGCCATAGGCACAGCAGGCTGTGGTCGCAGCAAACATCACCCAGGCGATCGCCGTCAGTTTCCAGGACGCCAGACCCGTGCCGGCCAACAGATGGAACGCGTAAGCAGCCATACACAAACCGGCCGCGTAGAACGCCAGCCAGATCATCAGCATACAAAACCGCGACAACCACTTCACGCGATTGAACGCTTTCTCCACTCTGCAGGATCCGTCAGTCATTTGTCATTCGTCATTCGCATTCGTCAGTGGGCATTGTATGGCAGGCAGCGAGTCCTCACCGCAGGAAATATCATCATCTCGGATTTCGGTGTTACTGCTGCCGATTGATTTGATGTCGCCGTTGAGCATCCGTCCAGGACGGTCCAGAAAGGTGTAAACTTCCAGCCTCGTGTCCCGCCTTGGCGGGATAAATTTCGTGCCTGTCCCGCTTTGCGGGGTCCCGCCTTGGCCGGATGCTTGGCCCCGCTCTCCGAGTTGCCCGTTTTCGGGCTCGGGGGGCGTTGGCGAAAATGCTATGTGCTTCAGCACACAACCCTTCCGCCGCCTGCCGCGAGCCGCGAACCCCGGGCAATCCGTGGCGGAAAGACCTCCGCCGAGACCATCTGGATGGGCTCAATTCCACGTTCTCCTTCGAATTATCACCAATGACCAATGCCACCTCAAGGCTTCGCCTTGAGGTGCCTTTCAATAAGCCATTCCAGCCCAACTAATAGAACTGCAATCGCGGCAAAAATCAACTCTCGCAGCGGCCGGCGGCGACGGACCGCGACCTGGTGATCGGGCTCTTCGAATTCATCTAGGAGACGTTTGAGCAGAGCGTCTTCTTTGCCGGCGACAGCGAATTTTTCTTCGGCATTCCCGACGAGAGCTTTGAGTTTTTCCGGCTGCGCACGCGTATCAAACAGCTCCTGCGAGGTGATGGGCAGCAGCAGGGGCTTGTCCGTACTCGACAATGTCCGGGCGCCGGATCGGGCGGACGCCCGGAACCAGACCACTGCCGGCCGGTCCTTGCGGTTGGGCCACTGCAGCACCCAGCGGTCATCCACGGCCAGCGGCCGGGCGGAGTCCCGTTCGTCACCACAGCGGATTTCCAGCCGGACGTTCTGCAGGCTGCGGCTGGTCTCCGGATTCGGGTGGGCGACGACGACGCGGGTTGCATCCTTCTGTTCGGGCATGGCTTCGAGGTCGAGGTCCAGTTCGAAATTCTGGCTTGGATCACCGACGAGCCAGTTCATGATCAGCCGCCAGAAAGCCTTGTAATCGCTCCGCACCTTGGGATCGGGGTGCAGCCCCCACTTCCAGGTCGTATCACTGAGCAGAACCAACTGGCGCGGGCTCTCCAGCCGATCGGCGATCAGGAAGGGATAGCGTTTGAGACCACTGCTGATTGAGAATGCGGTCTCAGCGGAACGAGTCAGATTGACGATGTCGATGATGTTGAGCCGCAACGAATCCAGCTTGATCCGCCGGAACAGGGGGTGCTGGTTTTCGGTTGCGACCTGCACCCGGCCCTCGGGCTCTTCGGCAGTGTAGAAGTTCCGCGGCGAGACGAAGGCCGAGATCGGATATCCCGGGAACCGTTTGCCGTGCCAATGCCGCAGGTTTTGGCCGGACAGGACCATGGACGTCAGTTCACGATTGCGGATCATCAGTTGAACCGTTCGCGGCAGGCGGTCGGGGTGGACGTCGCCGATGATGGCCAGCAGGTAGTCCCGGGCCCGCAGGCCAATCAGCCGCGGGTCCCTGGCGCGGATGACCTCGACGCGTTCGCGGTCATAGAGGTCGCGCAGGAACTGCACGAGATAGCGGTTCTCCAGCTTCGGGGCGTCATAGATGAAGAGCAGTTTGCGCGGCGATACAACCTGGAAAATGCCGAACTGCACGTTGTTCAGCTGGGTGATCTCGCCGCGATCGCCGGCCACACGGACCGCGTACTCGTGCCACCCCTCTTCGAGATCGGGCAGGCGGAAGGTCAGGTCCTGCCGTTCCCCGGGCGACACGCTCTTGCGGGCCTGCGGCTTGCCGTCGAGCTCGAAGGTCACGGCAAGATTGCCGCGCGGCCGGCCCCGACTGCCGACTGCCGCACGGACCACCTTGGGGTTGGTACGTTCGTTCTGGGTATCGAGCACGACAAGGTCGTAGCCGACGTCGGTGCCGGCGCCCGCGGCAACAGCATAGATCGCCAGACCGCGATTCCGGGCCCAGTCGAGGACATACTGCGGAGGCTGGCCGTCGGTTGCGGCGCCGTCGGAGAGAACAAGCACTCCCTGAAACTGGAATAGACTGAAGACGCGCCGCAAGGCGGCGGCAGTCTGCGTCGAGTCCCGCCGCAGATCCGCCGCACGCTTGCTTTCCACAACGTTCCCGGCGAACAGCAACCGCTGCACGCGCGGCTCCGCCGGATGGTCGGCAGCCAGCCGCTCGACGTTCTTCCAGACCTGTTCCGCTTCCCGCCGGCGCGTCCGGCTGCCGGACTTGAAGTCCATACTGCTGGAACGGTCCTCCAGAACGATCAGTTCCGCTTTGCGGCGCTCGCCGTCGTCCTCGAGGTCCACGTCCTGGAACTGCCAGAACGCCTGCCGGACCAGCACCGCCAGCACCGCCAGCAGCGCCAGACGCAGGACCAGCACGACGACGGCCCCGCCCCAGCCGCGGCGGCGGGCAATCATCAGGCAGGTGCTGACACTCAAGAGCAACAGGACTCCCGCAGCGGCGGCGGCATAGAGGATGAGATCCGATTCAGACACTGACCGTCCCCTTTCGCCGCCAGACAACCAAGAGCAGAACGAGTTCCGACAACAGGAACAGGAAGAGCAGGGACAATGCCACGGGGCTGAGATCCAGCCGCCGGCGCGGGGCTTCGCCGGTTTCGGCTTCCAACTCGGCGAAATCCTGCAGGGCAAAATCAACCGCGGCGTCGTGCCAGGTGGTTCGGCTGTTCGGCCGACGTTTGTCCCACTGCTCACGCGGAAACAGCCGGACGTCCCGCTCCCGGGGGAAGTTCGCCAGCCGCACGATCGTCGTGCCCGCATTGGACAGCGAGTAGATCCCGGCCTGGTTCACGGGCACCAGGAGTGGTTGCCGGGCGGAAGTCTGCACCGGCAACTTGCTGCCGTCCGGCTGGATCAGCGTGCCGCTGATCACCGGCTGCCGAAACCAGGCGCTCAGACTGATCGCCTCGCCGACGGTCGCGCTGACCGCGTCCCCGCTGTCGACCTGGCGGCCGAACAGAACGCGATCCAGCAGCAGCGGGACGGCCGGATGAAAGGCCGGGCTGCCGGCGCGGTCAACCGTCAGGGGCAGGCCCGACGCCCAGACTGTGCTGTGATCACTCAGTTGCCGGCGGCCAAGCAGCAGGCGGTCGCGACGCGTGGTGATGACGCTCTCAAACGGCCGGGCGAAAGCCGGTTCCGCCACGTCAGGCGGCTTGATCTCACCCAGCCCCAGAAGCAGCAGGTCGTCCAGGCCGGCCATCGCTGTGGCTTTGACCTTAATCGGCAATTCCTCCCGCGGCAGTTGCTGCACGGCCTGCCAGCCCGGCAGCACGCCCCGGGCGGCCGCGCGCGCCTGATTTCGCACCGGGATCATCATGATGCGAACGCCGCGGTCGATCTGCTGCGTCAGCCAGGGCTGCAGCGCCAACGGCGGGTAGGCGTTGCCCACAATAATCAGAATCGACGCCTGCGGCACGCTGGTCGCCAGCGCCGGGTCCAGGTGGCGAATTCGCAAATCCGCGTGAAACGACTGGATGACGGCTGAAACGATCTGGTCGACCACCAGGGATTCGCGGTCCGTGCGCCGGAAGATCACAGCCTGTTCGACGCCGCTGACGTCTCCGGCGGTTGCCAGGAAGTAACGGCCCCACGGGTGATTGCCGCTTTCAGCCACCCGGACTTCGCAATACGTGCTCTGGTCATCCTTCAGCGCGATCGGCACACGCCCGTGCAGAGCTTCGTGTGTCGTTACCCGGTGCGTCTCGATCTCACCGCTTTCGGCATGCAGTTCCAGCACTGTCTGTCGCAGGCGATCGGGATCGCCGTACAACTGCAGGACGGTGCGGTCGTTGAGGATTTCGGCGCTGTGAATGAAAACCGGGGTCTGCCGCCGGCTGTTGTCGAGGAAATGGATCGGCGTCGGAACCCGGAAGTCGGTATTGTCTTTGAGCTCTTGCCAGAGGGCCTCGCTTCGCGGCGCCGCCACGAGGATGCACGAGCGTTTGCCGCCGAGCTCACGCTTGAGATTGCGGCTGGCCTCCACGCCGTTGCCCGGTTGCGGGATGGGTTGCAGGCCGCCGATGAAGACGACCGCTTCCTCCGGGGTCATGGGCGGCGTCGGAAACTCGCCGGTACTGGTACAGACGGTGACCAGCGAACTGCGGGGCAGTTGCCGGACGGTCTCCTGCAGGAGCTCCTTCGTTTCGGCCAGCCGAGCGGCGGCGGTTTCGCCGTGGAAGGCGGCAATCGAGTCGTCAACCATAATCCCGAGGGTCTGACCTTCGGGCAGGTCGCCGGCCACCACCGGCAGCGGCAGGTCGAGTTCCGTCTCCCAGTACGGCTGGGCCAGCATCGCAAAAAGCGCCGCCAGCAGACAGACACGTGCCAGCATCAGCAGGAGCTGCTCCAGACGAATGCGCCGCGTCTGTTTCCTGGCAAAGCCGAACAGCCGCAACGACGGCACCACCTGGATGCGCCGGTTGCGCTTCGTCCGGATATGCAGATAGATCGGCCAGGCTATGGTCGCCGTACCGAGCAACGCTCCGCCAAATAAAAATCCCAGTCCGAGCATGCCACTTTCCGGGTTCGAGGTGAAGTCCTACGAGTACTCGCTGTTTGCCTCAAACTCAAGCGCCGAACAACGCCGGGATCTAATGCGTCAGTGACGGGGTGCAGCGTATGCCGGCATTCCACCACCGGCAGGGAGGCAGCAGGAGGGAGCCGCTCCCCGTGACCAACGCATTACCGGCGGGACCCGATCGACTGAAGTAGATTGAAGTCGACTGGAATCGACTACAATCGATCAGGCTCGGGATCCATTTGAAGTCTGGAATCCCGGTTGCCCATATCTCCTTCCGGAAAAATGATTCTGCCCCAAAATGATTCGAGTGCGTGTTTAAAGGTTGACAACTGTAAACTATTGTCGCTCAATTAGATA